>JASJDY010000032.1 GCA_030065025.1 Planctomycetota bacterium | reverse complement strand
TCGCTTCGCGATCTCTCCGGCCGCCCCTACAGCGCCCCGGCAGTCGATCACTCCGACGACAACATCCGCAAGATGGGTGAGCGCGAGTCGGGCCCGGCCTCGATCGGATCGTCGTCGCCGAGGCCCAGCTCCTCGCGTTCGAGCCAACGGACACTGCCGTCGCTGAAACCGATGGTCGCGCCGCCCTCGTGGGTCAGGTCACCGATCAGGGGCCGCGGGCCTTCCCACCCAGGCTCGAGCGGACCAGGACCGCAGAAGCCTGTCAGATGCGGGAAGCGCTCCGTGCGCAGCCGCTCGGGCGTGAGCGCCAGGTACTCGCCGTGGTCGACATCGTCGAGACCCGCGACGGTCGTGGGGAAGAGGCATACGAGGTTGGGACGGTGCTCGGCCTTGATCACACCGGCTGCCACCAAGCTGAGGATCCAGTTGCGGCCCTGGAGACCCCCCGCATGATCTGCCGCGTTCAAGTGCAGCGTGAGGAGCGTGCGCACGTTGTCCTCGCTCTTGGTCCGGTTCGCGCGCTCGCTGACGTGCGACGCCGCGATCAGCAGGCCCACGAAGACGAGCAGGATGAAGCCGACGATCGTGCAGCCGAGGACGGCAAGCCACCTCATCGATCAGTCTGACGACAACGAACGCAGGAGCTCCGACTTCGACTTGTCGCCCACCACGATCGGATCCTCGGGGCCCAGGCCGAGCTGCTTGCGCGTCATCGTGCGTACCGCGCCGTTCGTGAAGCCTACGATCGCGATGTCGGGGAAGGAGAGGTCCGCGATCACGGCGGTGCCGGCCTTCTCTTCTGCCGGCGTCACGACGTGCTCCCGCTCGAGATTGCGGCGGCCGGCGTAGGAGGTCAGGTGCGCCACGGGCAGCTTGCCCTCCCTGAGGGCCTGCTTCGTGATGCCCTTGTAGGCGTCGGGACCGCCCGCCTTCTTCACGGAGCGCTGCTTGTCACCGGGGCTGAAGAAGATCTCCAGGTTCTTCGGGTTGCTGCGATCCACATCGCCCGTCGCGAGCACCGACAGCACGAAGCGCTTCCCGCTGTAGCGGGGCCAGCCGGCCCTGACCTTCATCGTGCGTCGCGCAATCATCAGGGTGAGCAATGTGCGAATGTTGTCCTTCGACCAGACGATCGCAGCGTTCTCGCGAATCGTCCCGACCGCTTTCTCGAGCGCGCGCGCGAAGTCGACGACCCCCACCCCGAGCTTCGCGCGCTGACGGCGCAGGAGCTTCGACAGCAGACCCTCGTCCCCACCGCCGAAATCGACAAGCAGGCTGCCGCGCCACACGAGAACCACGCGCTTGCCCTGCTCGACGTAGGACACAGAACGCGTCGCTCCAACGGCTTCTGTGACGCTGAGGTCAACGCGATGAACGTCCTCAGGCAAGGTCCAGTTGCACAGCAGTCCGCGCGAGAGGAAGCGTGCAACGCTGTCGAGCACCTGCTTCTGATCCGTTTCCGGCAAGGCCGCGAAGTCCGCACCCAGTGCGCGCTCCGCGAAGCCCCGCGCATCGACGAAGCGGCGCAGGAGGTCATCCCGTTCAAACGCATCCTGGCGGGCGCCGATCGCCCCCATGAAGTTGCGCGTCGCCGCCTCGACGGCCGCCTCCGTGGGCGCCTCGTCCTTCGCGGCCACGGGCATCGACACGACCACGATCACCGCGCACGCGATGATCGACATCCACCTCGTCCTCATGCCTCCAGGGTACGCCCGTTCGGCGCTTCCTTGGCCTTCGCGCGCTCCCGCCGGCGCTCGATCTGCCCCTGCTTCGCCTCGCGCCACGCCACGACGATGAAGAAGAGGCCGGCCACGATCGCCGCGTAGGCGTCCGTGTTCGGCCAGAGGAGCACGGCTACGAAGAAGCACGCCGCGCCCGTGAAGGTGCCGGCCCGGGCGGTCAGCGCGTAGGCCTTCGCCGGCGCCATCCGCAGCATGAGTGCCGCCCTGAGCGCACGGCCGCCATCGGCAGGCAGCGCGGGGATCAGGTTCAGCACCCCCATCAGCGCGTTGACGCCGAACGCCGTCCACAGCGGATCGTCGAGCCAACGCTCCAGCTCGAGCCAGGGGAAGCCCTCACGCACGTGCGGCACGGCCAGCAGCCCACCGGCAATGAGCAGGTTGGTCACCGGGCCGGCCAGCGCCGTGCGCAGCTCGTCGCGCGGGCTCCCGCGCTCCACATACGCGAACGGCACGAGGTGCAGGAACACGCCCCCCACCTTCAGTCCGCGGAGCCGCGCCATGACGGCGTGCCCGAGCTCGTGCAGCAGGACACTGCCCAGCGCAATGCCGATGAGCCCCAAGCGCGGCCCCAGCGGCGCGCCCGCCTCGCCGCCGACCAAGAGGAACGCGACGAGCAGGACGACGAGTCCCTCGACGTAGATGCCGATGGAGCCCACCTTGAGAACGGGGATCCAGAGCCCCGCAGGCTTCTTCGGGACGCGGGCGCTCGCGGCGTTCAATCCCGGATCAGCGGTCGACGTAGGTCCCGCCGTTCTCGGCGGCAAGCTTCTGGAGGAACTCGATGCTCGTGACCATGTCGACGCCGATGCAGTGGATCACGATCTTCTTGTCCTTGTTCCACTGACGCACGTGCTCGAGGATCACCTCGGGATCCATGAGCTTGGACACGGGGAACGAGCTGTCCGTGGGCGCGCCGTCCGACAGCAGGACGATCGTGTCCACGGAGATGTCCGGATAGCGCTTGTCGTAGTTGATGAGGCCCGCCATCGTGAAGCCCATGCGGAGCGCACCGTCGATGTAGGTGCTGCCACTGGGCTTGCGCGTGCGAATCCACTGATACGCGCTCTCCTTGTTCTTCGCGCTCGCCTTGACCATCGTCTTCTGCCACGGCACGGCGCCCTGGTTGAAGCAGATGATGTTGAACATGTAGTGCTTGGGCAGCTGCTTGACCGCCTTCTTCAGCTCATGCTTGGCGACGTCGATCTTCGGCCCGCTGAGGATCTCCTCGGGGGGCGGCGGCGGAGGCGGCGCCTTGCCACCCGTCGTGGTGGGCGGCGGCTTCCAGCGCTCCTTGGGATTGTCGTTCTTCGTCTTCAGCTTCATCGAGCTGCTGATGTCGATGATGAAGAGGATGCGGTCCGACTTGATCGGTACGCCGTAGAAGTCGACGCGCGCGAACTCCTCGCGCTTGCCCTTCTTGACCTTCACGTCACCCGTGAAGTCCTTCTTGTGTTCCTCCCACCACTTGCTCCAGACGTCGGCGTACGCCTCGAAGTTCTCGCCCGTGAGCTTGCGCAGAGCCGCGCCGACGGCCTCGGCCACACGCGGGCCGGCCTTGGGCAGGGCATTGATCAGGTGCGGCACCGCGTCGTGCATCTCGCGGTCCTTCGCGATGGCGACGGCGCGCAAGACGACACCCCAGTACGGATCCGCGAGGCGGCCGATGACGAGATCCTCGTAGCCCTCCGGCACGGAGCCGAGCGCGTCGAGGCCCGCGAGGCGCACCCGCGGGTCCTTGTCGTTGCTCAACGTGCGCATGAGGAACTGCTTCGAGGCCTTCTCCTTCATCGTCATCACGGCGACGCGGATGGCGGCGGCACGGAAGGTCCAATCGCCGCCGCCCTTGGCGCGCTGGAGGATGTTCTTCCGCAGGATCTCCGGGCCCTCGCAGACGGCCTTCGTGACGGCATTGAGCGCCTCGCGCTCCTCCTTGAGCGCGGCCTCGAGCTCCTTCAGCTCGGCATCGAGCTCCTTGGCGCGCGCCTCGTCCACGGCGGTGAAGCCCTTGATGCCCTTGCCCACGAGGATGCTGCGCTCGGCGGACGCCTTCGTGATCTTGATCATGAGCCGGTTGAAGAGCTCGACCTCCTTGAAGAGGCCGTCCGCCATGAGGCGGAACGCGCGGCCCGAGCCGTCGGAGGCGATCGTCGCCAGCACCTCGGCCTTGGCCTTCGCGTTGCCCTTCTGCGAGAACAGCTCCTCGAAGCGGGTCTCGGCCTCCTTCCACTCCTTGCTGCTCAGCTTGGCGTCGGCGGGCGCCGCGAACAGCAGCGCGATCGCCGCGAGGGCGACGAGCGGCAGAGCGAGTCGACGGGTGCGCATGGCGGTGTCTCCGCGTGCCAGTTTACCGGGCCGGGCCTGGGCGTTGGGAGGGCCCTCGGCCCCCGGACGGCCCTACGGAGCCTTGGCGCGGAAGAAGCGGACGTCGCCTACGACGGCCGTCTCCTCGCCGGGGCGCAGCGTGCCGAGAGCCTCGACGCCCTTCTGATCGCCCTCCTGGAGCACGATCGCCACGTGGACGATGCCCTTCTCGAACACGGCGGGGGTCCAGATCGTGGAACCCATCGTCCAGCTCGGCGGCTTCTCGCCGTCGCTGCCGATCTCCACGAGACCCTCCGGCGCGATCAAGAGCGGGGTCGATCCGTAGACGATGGACGGCAGCTCGAAGGACTCACGCCAGGGACCGAACTCCGCCACGACACCGGCGTAGCGCTGCATCCACGTCGCGGGCAGCTTCTCGTCCTGCTCCAGCGCCTTGGGCCAGACCCAGCTTCGCAAGGACTTCGCCTTCTCCTCGTCCGAGATCTTCGACGAGAGCACGGAGAGGATCGACTCGTTCGTCCCGCTCAGCACACCGCGCATGCCCTGGTGCATCGTGAACGAGCACGAGCCGATGGCGAGCGAGATGACGATGGCCCACACCGCGAGGATGCGGCCGCGGCGCTGCCCCGGCTTGACCATCACCAGGGTCGCGATGCCCAGCAGCAGCGGCACGAGCTGCACGATCCAGAGCCCCGGCAGGGCGATCAGGATCAGCACGAGGCTGAGCACGAACGCCGTCACGGCCAGGCCCGAGAGAGGCTTCCACTCGCTCTTCGGGGCGGGGTGCTGCGGTGCGGGGTACGACGGGGGCAGGGGTTCGCTCACGGCTTCATCTTGTACTCGGAGCCCGAGCATCCCGCGTCCGGAGACCGAGACCTCGCCCTTGCGCACCCCCCCACGGAGCGGTACACCGGCGCCGCCTCATGAGTCCCGGCCCCACCCCCTCCGGCACCCAGCTCGGCATCTGGCGCCTCCGTGTCGCCGCCGCGCCGCACCCCCTCGTGCTGCGCCGCGACACGCCCTTCGACGCCGAGGCCCCCGTCGTGGACGTGCCCGACGTGCTGCGCTACGTGGCGACGGCGCGGGCCGGCCTCCGCGGTCCCCTGGTGCTCGAGGTCGAGGGCCCCGGCGATCCGCTCGCGAGCCCAGAGAGCGTGCTGCGCATCCTGGCGCTGGTGCGCGAACACCACCCCGACGTCCTGACCGGCCTCGTCATCGACGGTCCGCTGCTCGCCGAGTACACGGAGGAGCTGGAGACGTTCGGTCTCGGCTACCTCGTGCTCAAGGTGGATGCCGCGACCCAGCGGACGGCGGAGCGGCTCGTCGCCGGCGCCGTCTACCGCGCCGACCGCCTGGAGCGCAGCGCGGCCGCGACGCTCGTCCTCGACGAGACCCACCGCGCGCTGGGCATCGCGCGTCAGCACGGCTTCTCGGTGGCGATCCGCACGACGCTCGTCCCCACCGTCAACGCGCACGAGATCGAGCGCATCGCGCGCGAGTCCGCGCGCTGGGGCGCGGAGCGCATGGACGTCGTCCCGCACGTCGAGGTCCCCGGCGCCCCGCTGCTGCGGGGCGGCACCCCGACCGAAGGCGAGCTCGAGGACGCGCGCGACACGGCAGCCGATGCCTTCGCCAAGGCGTCGCGCGGCCGCCTGCGTGGCCCCCGCGTCACCGACTGGATCAGCCCCGAGCGCTGCCGCGCCGTGGACGTCGACTCGCTCGAAGCCGTCGACATCCTGCGCACGCTGCCGGACCCGGACGGCTTCGACGAGCCGGCGCGCCTGCTGCCGCGACGCAAGGCACAGTTCGTCGCGGTCGCCAGCCGCGACGGCACGCTGGTGGACTCGACGCTCGCCGGCACGCCGCTGCTGCGCATCTATGCGGTCACCGAGAACCACATCCGCTGCCTGGGCACGCGGCACCTCGACGAGAGCATCCTGCGCCGGCACGACGGCGTGGGCGACTCGCGCGCCTTCCTGCATGCCGTCGTCGGCTGCCGGGCGGTCGTGGCGACGGGCTTCTCGCAGCGCGCCGTCACGCTCCTCCGGGCCGTCGGCATCCGCCCCGTACAGATCGGCGGCCGCGTCGACGAGGTCCTGGACCGCGTGGCGCGGGGGACGGTCAAGCAGGCGACGTAGGGCCGTTCAGCGGAACGACCATTCGACGGTCGCGTTGTCCTTGACCCGTGTGAGTCGGAGCCAGCGCGTGTCCTTGGTGATCGCGTGCTGGAACGACAGGTCGAAGGTGAACTGCCAGCGGTCGTCCACGAGCCGCATGCTGCCCGTGAAGGTGACGGGCTTGCCCTGAACCCGGGCGCCCCCGTCGTCCTCGAGCAGGAACACCTCCTCCGTGGGCCGCGTGTACTCCTTCGCACGCAGGATGATCTTGAAGCTGGTGTAGCCGTAGTCGAAGTACGCGCGATGCGCCTTCTGGACCGTCTCCGCGTCGCCCTCGAACCGCAGCCACGCCGCGTCCTCGAGCGTGGCGCCCAGCACCCCGTCGTCGCTCCGGCGCGTGAAGGCCTCGCGGGCGGTGGCGTAGTCCGTGTAGGTCGGCGTGGGTCCGCCCGCCACGGTCGGCGTGGCCACGCCGCTCGCAGGGGCACCGTCGCCGTCGCTGGTGCACCCCGCCATGAGGACGAGACAGGCGAGAATCGTGAGCGCACGTGCCATGGAGGCCTCCCGCACCCCGCGCGCGGAGGCAGGGGGGGGCCTCCGTAGACTGGCGGGATGCTCCATCTGGACGACGTCCAACTCTACGATCTTTCGGAGGCAGGCGGCCTGCTGTTCAAGGACCCGGCACGCCTTGCCCGCGAGGCGCGCCTGCGGAGGCTGCCCGCCACGCGCGTCGAGGCGGGGCTCGCACTGCCGGCGCCGTGGGTCGACGCCGAGGCCGGGGTCAGCGACGCCGATCCGATCGCGCTCTCCACGTACTGGCTGGCACGCCTGGCGCCGCCGTCCGCGAACGCGCGCAGGCCGCGACGTTCCCGTGAGTCCCTGGAAGCCGCGGAGCTGCTGACGCCGGCCGAGGCAGCCCGCCGCCTGTGCGCGACCGACGCCGCGCTCGCGCGTCTCGACAGCGACGGCACGGTGCCCTCGCTGCGCGTAGACGACGAGGTGCGCTACGACGCCGTGCTCGTCGACCTGGTGGCGCGCGAGGACGAGGGCGAGGACGTCGTCGCCGAGGCGCAGGAGCGGCGCACCGCCGTGCGCGCGTGGGCGCGCTTCGAGTACGGGGCCGACGAGACGCTGCCGCCGCCCGTGGCCAGGCCGCGCCCGGCCGCCCCAGCGCCGGAGCCGACACCCCTGGATGAGGACGCGCCCAAGGCGTTCGAGATCCCCACGGACCTCGGCCTCGACGACATCGGTGAGCTCGACGAGCCGCCGGGCCCGGGCCTCATGGAGATCGACGGCTTCGAGACGGTGGACGAGGACTGAGGGCAGCCAACCGCTTCGCTCAGGCTGCCCCTACGGCTCCCCTTCGACGCGGCGCTGCGCGCCTTGCTCAGGGTCAGGGACCTGCGGTCCCTGACTCCCCCGCTGCTTCGATGGCCTTGAGGGACGCGCCGAAGCGCTCGCGGACGCCCTCGGGAAACAGCGGGTCGACGACCTCGATGATCTTCGCCATGAAGCGCGCCGACTGGCTGCCCTCGAGCGCCTTCTCGAGTTCGCTGTCCGTCTTCAGGAAGAGGAAGCCCCAGATCACGAACGCGATCGCGCAGAAGCAGAGCCCCATCACCGCGCCCATCGCGAGGCCCAGCACGCGGTCGACGCCGGTCAAGTTGGCGGTCTTCATCGCACCGCGCGCCATGTAGGCGAGGAACGCGAAGACCAGGAAGATCCCGACGAGGATCAGCAACCACGCCACGACCGGCGTGGCGAACGTCGGCAGGAACGAGAACCACTCGTCGAGGCGGCGACCGATCGGCTCGTGGAAGCGCGTGGCGGCCCAGAGCGCTCCGATGAGACCGGCGGTGCGGATGGCCTGCCAGACGAAGCCCTTGAACGCGCCGCGGATGCCCACGATCAGACACACGACCAACACGATCGTGTCCGGAACCGTAAGCGTCTGCACCAGGAGCATGGCGGGATCGTACCCGTTGACCCCGGGCCCGATGGAACGAAGGCAGCGCCCCATCCGTCGGTACCATCGCCGGATTCCACACGGAGACGCCCATGAGCCGTCAAGTCGCCCGCATCGTCGCCTTCGCCGGCGTCCTGCTGCTCCTCGCCGCCCCCCTGGCAGCGGGCGAGAAGCCGGCGCCGCAGGACGACGCCGAGCAGGTCGCGCTCCAAAAGCTGGTCGACGAGATCCGCCCCCAGGTCGCCAAGCTCCGCGGCCTCGAGTGGAAGCACGACGTGCCGGTTCGCTTGCTCTCACGCGAGGAGCTGCGCGAGTACATGCAGAAGGGCATGGCGCGCGACGTCAAGCCGGAGGAGTGGGCGCGCGACAACCGCATCGTCCGGCGGCTCGGTCTCCTGAAGGAGGACGAGGATCTACGCGACCTGGCGCAGCTGATGCTGCAGGAGATGGTCGCGGGTGCCTACGACCCGAAGACCAAGCGTCTCGTCCTGACGGCCGGCTTCGAGGGCAAGGCCAACATCCCCACGCTCGTCCACGAGCTCATCCACGCGCTGGAGGACCAGCACCTCGACCTGCAGAAGATCGAGAAGCCCTACCGCGAGGACGACCCGGACCGTCAGTTCGCCATCCGCTGCCTCTTCGAGGGCAGCGCCGAGTGGGCCCGGCGCCGCTTCGAGACCCTGCGTCCCGACGCTGCCCACGCCCACCAGAAGCAGATGGCCCAGAACACCGCGATGCAGAAGGGACAGGCGCGCGTCATGCGCACGGTGCCCACGCACATGCTGCTCTCGACGATGCTGCACTACCGCGCCGGCCCGAACTTCGTGACGCACGCCGTCGGGGACGACTACGTCGGCGGCATGGCCAAGCTCGTCGCCGACCCGCCCGTCTCGCAGGAGCAGATCCTGCACCCGCACAAGTGGCTCGGCACCAAGCGCGATCATCCGCGGCGCGTGATCTGGGGCGGCGACGTGGCGAAGTCCTTGGGTGACGGCTGGACGAAGCTGGCCGAGCACTCGGTCGGCGAGCTCGACCTCGCCGTCTACCTCGACTACTTCCTCGGCGACCGGAAGGGCCGCCTGAACACGCGCACGATGGGCATCGGCAAGTTCGTCGACGCCATGTCCAACCGCGCAGCGCGCGGCTGGGATGCCGGGCGCGCAAAGTACATCGAGCATCCGGAGCACGGCATGGTCGTCGTGCACGCGCTGGCTTTCGACTCGCCCGAGGACGCCGACGAGGCGGCCCGCACGTTCGGCGCCGCCCTGAGGCTCCGCAACGCGGACGCGTGGAAGGGCGAGGGCTGGACGCTGCTCGACGACGAGGGCTCCAGCAAGCGCTTCGACTACCGCGGCATCCACGGCCGCGGCCGCATCCTGCAGCGCGACCACGAGGTCCTGATCCTCGACGGCATCGCCGCAGAGCGCTTCGACCGGGCCTGGGCGGAGGTCGTCAAGACGTCCTTCGAGCAGCGCGAAGACGACCACGGCGACGAGGCGCGCGACCCCTTCGAGGGCTACGACGTCGTAGACCGCCAGCGCGGTCTCGGCCTCAAGCTCCCCGCCGAGGGCTGGGAGGCGATCGAGGGCGGCCGGTCGCCGATGGCCTTCGCGACGGCGCGCAAGGGCGAGGTCACCGTCGCGTTCATCGTCGTCGACCAGGGCAGCACCGCGGCCGGCCTGCCGCGCGTAGGCCGCATGGTGCTGGGCAACATGTTCAACCCGCAGTCGGTGACCCAGACGCGGGTCATGGGGCAGGCCGGCATCCAGCATCCGCTCCCCGCCGCGGACGGTGTGAGCCGTATGCACATCGCGGGCGACGCAGCTCGCACGTACGTCGTCTTCGTCTCGGGCTCGAAGGCCGCGCTCGAGAAGGCGAGCGAGGACATCCGGCGCCTGCTCGACGGCATGCCGCGGCCCGGCGCCAAGGCGCCGGCCGAAGGCGCCGCCCCGGCGGCGGGCCTGCGGTCCATTCCCGGCTATTAGGTACCCTCGGGCATGGTCCCGCGGGTGGCAGTCCTGATCGCGTTGCTCGCCTGCGCCGGTGCGGCGCACGCAGACGAACCGCCCGCGCTGCGCATCGACGGCGCCACGGCCAAGCTCGAAGACGGCCTGCAGCGATCCGCGGACGGCGCCATCTGGATCACGCTGGCGGACGCCAAGCGCGTCCTGGATATCGAGGTGAAGCGCCTCATCCCGAGGCCGCCGGCAGGCAAGCGCCCCCAGCCGCGGCGCGAGCAGGACGCATGGATTCTGTGCGGACGACTGCGCTGTGCGACCTACCGCGGACGGCTGCTCGGCACGACGGAGCAGCCCGCGTTCGACCTCGCGCGCTTGGCTCGCACCCTGGGCCATCGCATGCGCAAGCGCGGAGACGTGATCGACCTGCGTTCGCCGGCGACTGGCCAAACGAAGTCGCCGCGACGCGCCCGCATCGGCGGGTTGATCCCCGACGTGGCCCTGCCGGATCTGGACGGCACCTCGCGCCGCCTGCGCGCGCGTGACGGCAAGCGCCTCCTGCTGGCGACCTGGGCACCGTGGTCGCCTACGCGCGATCGCATCCAGGCCTGGGCCGCGCACCACAAGCAGCGCTCGGGCAAGAAGCTCGAGCTGTGGCTGGCCGCGATCGACGTCGAGGGAGCCTCCCGCGTGAAGGACTACGTCGGCGTCGGCCTCGACACCCCGGTGCTGCTCGACCGGAACGCAGAGCTGACGCGCACCTTCGGCGGAAAGGACGTCGGCCACTGGTACCTGATCGACGAGCTGGGTGTCCTGCGCGCCGAGGGCACATCGCTGGACTCGGTCGCGCTGCAGTGGATCGACCTGCACCTCGAAGAGGCGGTGCTCGAAGCGAAGCCGCCGAAGGCGCCAGGCACGCCGAAGCGCACGACCACCCTGGAGCAAGCGCGAGCGCTGGTGACGGCGAAGCCGAAGGTGCCGGCGCACGCGTTCCGGCTCGCGGCGCTGCTCCTGGACGCAGGTGACGCGTCCGCCGCCCTGAAAGTGCTCGACGACGCACGCCGACGGACGCCCGGGGCGTGGTACCTGCGCAAGCAGTACTGGGCGCTGTGGCAGCCGAACCGCTTCTACGCCGGCGCGATCGACACGAAGTGGATCAAGGAGCAGTCGAAGCGCGAGCGGGACGAGCTGGACTATCCGAAGCGGAGGCGGTGAGCGCGATCAGGCGTGATCGCCGAGCTTGGTGACGCTCGCCACGTCCTCCGCCGGCACCACGATGCGCTCGATGCGCGGCCACACGCCGAACTTCACGGCGTTGGCGAGGTAGTCCTCTTTCGACATCTTCGTGCCGTCGTACTTCGACTCGCTCGCGTCGTGCACGTCGGCGTCGAGCAAGACGACGCCCTCGGGCAGGACGGTATCGCAGCGGCCGACGTACACGCGATCGTCGATCAGATCGACGACGACCGTGATGCCGTGGAGCTCACCCTTGTGCGAGTGGAACGTACCCACGGGCCGGCTCAGGCGCAGTGCTCGTCGAAGGCCGACACGAGATCGAACGCGATCGTGTTCGCGTCGCGGCTCTCGATCATGTGGCGCGGCACGAAGTGCACGAGGTCGCCGCCCTTGAACAGGGCCGCCGACGGGCTGCTCGGAGGGACCTGCTCGAAGTAGCCGCGCGCCTTGGCCGTCGCCTCGAGGTCCTGACCGGCGAACACGGTGCCCACGTGATCGGGCGTCGTGCCGTGCTGGAGCGCGATGCGCAGCGCCGGTCGGGCCTGGCCGGCGGCACAGCCGCAGACGCTGTTCACGAAGAGCAGCTTGGTGCCCTCGCGCGCCATGAAGGCGTCGACCGCGGCCGCGTCGAGCAGCTCCTCGGCGTTCATCGAGGTCATGTCCTCGCGCATGGGCTGGACGAGCATCGGGTCGTAGGGCATGGCTGGGCTCCGGGGCTGCAAACGAGCGCCGGATTCTACCGATGCCGCAAGGGGCGGACTCCTTCAGCCCGAGCCCACCCTGCCCCACTCCTACAATCCCGCGCATGGCAGCAGAGAAGCCCATGACGCGGGGCGCCCTCCGGGCGGCCGGCTGGCAGAGTCGGACCGTACGAGACGAGCTCCGCGAGAACCTCCTTCGCGCGATCCAGACCGGCATGAGCGCGGCCGAGCGCTGGCCCGGCGTGCTCGGCTACGACGACACGGTGATCCCGCAGCTCGAGCAGGCGATCCTCAGCAAGCACGACTTCATCCTGCTGGGCCTGCGCGGTCAGGCGAAGACGCGCATCCTCCGCCAGATCGTGAACTTCCTCGATCCCGAGATCCCCGCGCTCGACGGGTGCCCGCTGAACGACGACCCGTTCGACCCGATCTCCGGCGCCGGACACCGTCTCGTCGCCGAGGCGGGCGACGCGGCGCCGCTGCGCTGGATCCCGCGCGAGGAGCGCTACCGCGAGAAGCTCGCGACGCCCGACGTGACCATCGCCGACCTGATCGGCGACGTCGATCCCATCAAGGCGGCGTCGCGGCGCGTCACGCTCGACGACGAGGAGGCGCTCAACTTCGGCCTCGTACCGCGCACGAACCGCGGCATCTTCGCCATCAACGAGCTGCCCGACCTGTCGCAGCGCATCCAGGTGGGCCTGCTGAACATCCTCGAGGAGCGCGACGTCCAGCTGCGCGGCTTCCCCGTACGCATCCCGCTCGACACGATGCTCGTCTTCTCGGCCAACCCCGAGGACTACACGAACCGCGGATCGATCATCACGCCGCTGCGTGACCGCATCGCGAGCCAGATCCTGACGCACTATCCGACGTCGCTCGACACGGCGCGCGCGATCACCGATCAGGAGGCCTACGCCGAGCGCGGCGGCCCGGTCACGGTGCACGTGCCGAGCTTCGTGCGCGAGGCGATCGAGGAGACCGCCATCCAGGCGCGCGACAGCGAGTTCGTCGACCAGTCCTCGGGCGTGTCCGTGCGACTGACGATCGCGCTGCTCGAGAACGTCATCAGCAGCGCCGAGCGTCGCGGGCTCCTCCTCGGACAGGAGCGTGTGACCGCGCGCATCGCGGACCTCTTCGGCGCGATCGGCGCGGTGACCGGCAAGATCGAGCTCGTCTTCGAGGGCGAGCGCGAAGGCCCGGCCGCCGTGGCGGAGCGCATCCTCGGACAGGGCGTGCAGGCCGTGTTCCAGCGCTACTGCCCCGCGCCCTACGACGCGGTCAAGGCGCCCGAGGGCGCGGAAGCCGACGACGTCTACAAGTCGATCGTCGACTGGTTCACCGAAGGCAACCAGATCGTCGTCGAGGACCAGGGCGAGGACGACGGCCGCCTGCTGGCCGTGCCCGAGCTGACCGACGTGGCGCGCACCTACCTGGGCACCGACGACCGCCTCCCCGACGGCGAGCTGCCGGCCGCCTGCGAGCTCGTGCTCGAGGGCCTGCACCAGGCCTCGCTGCTGAGCAAGGACCGCTCCGCAGACGGCATCACGTACGGCGACATGCTCAAGCGCATGTTCGCCGGCTTCGAGGATTAGCACTCCGTGTACTGGCGGTATGGCAAGGCTGACTCCCTGGACAAGCTCGTCCGGGATCTGCTGCGCATCTACCGCCAGCTCCTGCTGATCTTCGACGGCGACGTCGAGACGTCCCTCGAGCAGCTCGATCACGTGGGGCAGCGCTACCAGCTCTGGCGTGAGGACTTCGGCATCGAGGAGTTCAAGCAGCTGCTCGAGCGCAGCGGCGAAGCGCGGCGCGACGCCCGCGGCCTCATGAAGATGACGCGCAAGGGCGAGCGCGCGCTGCGCCGCCAGGCGCTGCAGGACATCTTCCGCGGCATGGATGCGCGCGCGCTGGGCGAGCACCGCACGACCCAGACCGGCGGCAGTGGCGAGATCGCCGACGAGACCCGGCCGTTCGAGTTCGGCGACTCCGTCGACACGCTGGACGCGCACCGCACACTCAGCAACTGGGTGAAGCGCACCGGCGGCGAGGGCGACATCGCCGAGGACGACCTGGAGGTGCGCGAGCGCGAGCGCAACACGTCGTGCGCCACCGTGCTGCTCATCGACGTCAGCCACTCGATGACGCTCTACGGCGAGGACCGCATCACACCGGCCAAGCGCGTCGCGTTGGCGCTCACCGAGCTGATCCTCACGAAGTACCCGAAGGACACGATCGACGTCGTGCTCTTCGGCGACGAGGCCACGACCGTTCCGCTCGAGCGCCTGCCGTATCTCTCGAACGGCCCCTTCCACACGAACACGCGCGCCGGCCTGATGATGGCGCAGGACATCCTGCGGCGCCGCAAGGCGGTGAACCGCCAGATCGTGATGCTGACCGACGGCAAGCCGTCGGCGATCCACGACGACGGCGGCATCTACAAGAACCCCTTCGGCCTCGACCGGCGCATCGTGAACAAGACGCTGGAGGAAGCCGTGCGCTGCCGTCGCCGCGGCATCCGCGTCACGACGTTCATGCTCACGTCCGACCCGTACCTCCAGAAGTTCATCGAGAACTTCACGGAGGCGTGTCGCGGGCAGGCCTACTTCGCCGACAGCGCGCGCATCGAGTCGTTCGTGCTCGTCGACTTCATGCGCAACCGCCGCCGTCGCGTGCGCTAGCCAGGCAGGACGATCACGCCCTCCCGGGGCCACAGCGTCGGATCGCGCCCCAGCCCGCGCACGCCCGTCGTGTCGGCCCACAGCCCGAGCAGCATGCAGGCGTAGGCGTCGCGCACGTCGCCGAGGGCGTCCTTCGTCTTGGTCCACGAGTCCAGCTCGCCGGCAGCGATCCGCGTGAGCTCGGCCTCGATGCGGTCGTGCGTCGTCCGGCCGGGAACAGGGGAGCGGGCGGCGAACGCCGCGCCACGTGCCGCGTGCTCCACGAGCACGTCGCGCGCGGGGCCCTCGTGCGTGCAGCGGTAGATCTGGGTCGGGAAGGCCTCGAACGTGCGCCAGCCGGGCCGCGGCTCGAGTCGGGCGAGCTGGAGCCCGATGCCACCCGCGGCGTTCGCCGCGACGTCGGCGGCGCGCGGCGAGCGCACGCCCGCGCCCCGGAGCGCGTCGGCGAACAGCTCGAAGCCGACACCCTTCCAGTACACGCGCTGCCGCAGCGGCGTGACGTTGTCCGTCTCGAGCCAGCCTCGAGCCGACGCGTGGAACGCGGCCTCACTCGGCGTCGTGAAGTTGCCGCACGTGCTCTCGGTGTCCCTGCGACCGACGCCGGGCACGGCGAAGCCCGAGGGTGCGTCGATGGCGACGTGCACGCGATCGAAGCGCTGCGCGACGTGTCCTCGCGCCCGGGTGGCCGACGGCACGGGGGCGCCGTCCGCCTCGAGCACGTCCTGCCAGAAGCGCCCGAGCGCACCGCGGATCGAGCGCAGGGTGGCGGCGTCGAGGCAGGGGAACGCGTGCGCGTACACCGGGTGCACGCCGGGATCACGGAGTGCGCCCAAGAGCGTGCGCGGCCAACCGTCCGTCCAGGCGGCGGCGTGGGCCCACTTGCGCCCCGTGCCGCCCACATCGAAGCCGACGTACAGCGTGCGCGTGGCTTAGTCCTCGCCGACGAGCTGCTTGAGGACCTCGGCCGCCTCGGAGCGAGGCTCGTCGAGGGGCGAGCGATTGACGAACTCCTTCACATGGTCCTCGGCGCAAGCCGCGAGCTCGTCGTAGGAGCCGCTGAAGACGACGCGCGCGCCGCCGGGCCGGGGCGCCAGCATCGTGATGCGATCGGCGATGATCTTCACCGACTCCATCTCGTGCGTGACGACCACGATGGCCATGTTGAAGGCCTTGTTGAGGTTGACGATGAGGTCGTCGATGCCGCGACCGATGCGCGGGTCGAGGCCGGCCGAAGGCTCGTCGCAGAAGAGGATCTCGGGATCCATGGCGATCGCACGCGCGAAGGCGACGCGCTTGACCTGGCCACCGGAGAGCTGATTGGGCAGCCGCTTCTCGAAGCCCGAGAGCCGCACGAGGCCGAGCTTCATGCGCACTGAGATGTCGATGATCTTCGGGTCGAGCGTGGAGTGCTGCTGGAGGGGCAGCGCGACGTTCTCCCACACCGACATCGAGCCGAAGAGCGCGCCGGACTGGTAGACCATGCCGAGGCGCTGGTAGACCTCCTCGCGCTGGCGCTCGCTCGCGTTGACCATGTCCACGCCGAGCACCTTCACGGAGCCGGAGACCGGCTTGAGGATGCCGAGCAGGCACTTGAGGAGGGTGGACTTGCCGGAGCCCGAGCCGCCCAGGATCACCATGACCTCGCCGCGATGGACGCTCATGCTGACGCCGTTGAGGACGACCTGCTCGTCGTAGCGGACGACGAGGTCCTTCACCTCGATGATGGGCTCGCCCCGGTCCTCGACATGGACCGGTTCGTCGGCGCGGGGGCTGGGCTCGTCGACCATGGGTCTACTGTAGCCAACGCCGACCGGAAGCGCAGGGTCCTGTTTCCAGCCGCGCGGGGCCGGTCGGGGGCTGTCGACCCGGTCGGCGGGTCGTATGCTCTGGCGAGGCGACGTGACCACGCCGCACGGAGGAGCCATGCCTCAGCTGCACAGCGAGACGTTCACCGAGGCCCTGCGCCAGGCGGCGGGTTTCGACCCCGCCGGGGTGGGCATCGAGGAGCGCCTGGGTCAGATCCCGGCGATCGACACGCTGGACGACTTGCCCGAGGGCACGCCCGTGTGGATCCGGGCCGACCTCGACGTACCGGACCGCGACGGGATGATCGGCGACGACCCGCGGCTGGCCAGCTTGCACGAGACGCTGGCGTACGGCCGCGAGCGCGGCTGGCGCATGCTGCTCATCGGCCACCGTGGACGCACCGCGGACCGCACGCTCGAGTACGTGCATCAGAAGCTGAAGTCGATCGAGCCCGGCTGCGGTCCGTTCATCAAGGACTGGTTCGACGAGCACGCCGAGACGCTGACCGGCGTCGCGGTGAAGGGCGTCGAGAGCCTGAAGCCCGGCGAGTTCCTCGTCTTCGAGAACGTGCGCAAGTACGACTTCGAGATGCGCCTGTGGACCACGGTCGAGGAACAGCTCGGCCTCGTGAGCGACCACTTCGGACGCATCTCAGCGGCGTTCCGCCAGGGCGCGACGGTGTACATCAACGACGCCATCGCGTCGGGCAGCAAGGACTTCTCGACGACCGCGCTGCCGCTCGCCATGGGGCGCACGGCCCTCGGCGTGTTCACGCGTCGCGAGCTCGCCGAGCACGCGGTGCAGGCGCGCGACGCCGGCCTCGTGGTGTTCTCGGGCATGAAGCTCGACAAGCTCCGCCACCTGCACGGCATCGTGCAGCGCGGCCGCGTCGAGGTGATCCTCGCGGGCGGCAGCCTGGCGATGGCGCTGCGCAAGGCGTCGGGCGAGATCAGCGGCGAACGCATCTCGATCGGCGCCGCCGGCGACGAGGTGAACCGCGACGAGAAGGCGTACGTGCCGCCGTCGGCCGTCGAGAAGGCGCGCCAGCTGCTCGTCGACGCCGAGGCCAACGGCGTGCGGGTCGTGCTGCCGATCGACTTCGTGGTCGAGGACGGCAGCGTCGTCAGCGACCTGGGCGCAGGTATGTGGCAGCGGGACATCGGGCCCGAGACGCGGCAGCTGTTCGATGAGACGGCGCGCGCGTGGCTCGACTCGACCGAGCGCAAGGCGGTGTTCCACAACGGCGTGATGGGCCAGTTCGAGAACAGCACGTTCGCCGCGGGCACGGAGGCGATCGTCGCCACCCTCAAGGCCCTGCACGACGGCGGCGCCGCGGTCTACGTCGGCGGCGGCGAGGGCCGCGCGGCGCTGGAGCGCTTCGGCTCCCTGGACGACGTGACGCACGCCTTCACGGCGGGCGGTACGGTGCTCAAGTGCCTGGCCGACAAGGCCCTGCCGTTCCTCGAGGCTCTCGCGGCGCACGCGACGGCGGAGGCGTAGGGGTCAGTCAGCGAGGCCGCCGAGGCCCCACAAGAACCAGCACAGCCCGCCGACCAGCACGACCACCGCGATCCCGACGATCGTCCAGACGCGGCGCCACGGGACCAGCGCGTCGGCGTCGCGGGCAACCTCCTCGGGAGAGCGCATGGGTGGAGTGTACGCACGCGGTGGAGCGTGTAGGGGCATCGTGAGCCTGAGCGACCGAAGGGAGTCGAAGGCGAACGTTGCCCGGCCCGTGACACCACGTGGGTCGACCGCACGCGCGTGGGGCCCTGGTCCGTGTGGGCACAGTGCCCGTGCGGACGCCGGCCTTGGCTCGACCCTGAGCGAGGTGCATCACCAGCCGCGTGCACGTCGCTGGAGCATGTGCTCCGGGCGGGTATTCCGCTCGGCTCCGCCTCGCTCAACCCGCCCCTACATGCAACCGGGGGTGGCGAGCACCGCTGGATGATCGAGCCGCCCGCCAAACCGGGGCAGCCGCCAAAACGAGAAATGGTGGAGCCGAGGGGAATCGAACCCCTTACCTCCTCATTGCGAACGAGGCGCTCTACCAAGTGAGCTACGGCCCCACGTCTCGGGGAGGCGAAACAGTATAGGCGTGCCGTTCCCGGTCAACCCTGGGCCGCATCCAGGGGGCCCATCACCCCAACCGCGGGCCGATTTCGGCCGCCACGGCTGCCACGCGCTCGGGATCGACGCCGCGCACCACGACGCGCACGTGCCAGCAGCCCTCCTCGCACACCGGGTAGCTGCCGATCGCCACGTCCGCCACGCCGCCCTGGAAGCGCGCCAGGAGCGCCGCGATCTCCCCCTCCCGCAGGTCGCTGCGCAGCTCCTGCTTGTGGAGTGGTGCAGAAGAGAACTCGGGCGTCACACCCGCGACGAGATCGCGGAAGAGGAACGGTACCCCGGGGAACACGTACACGCCGGAGATCGCGAACCCGATCGTGTTCGTCTTCGCGCCGTTGACGAGCCGCGAGCCGCGCGGCAGGCAGGCCATCGCAAGCTCCGCATCGGTCGCGCGGTCGCCGTAGTAGCCGCGGATGCGCTCGACGGCTTCGGCGTGTTCCTCGAGCGGTAGCCCGAGCGCCTCGGCCACGGCTTCACGCGTGACGTCGTCGTGCGTCGGGCCGATGCCGCCCGAGACGACGACCGCGTCGGCCAGACCGCGCAGCCGCGTGAGCTCAGCGCCGATCTGCTCCGCGTCGTCCGGCACGACCACCTGCCGCACGGCGCGCACGCCGGCCTCGTTGAGTCGGGCGATGAGCCACGGACCGTTCTCGTCGACGATCTCGCCGCTCAGGATCTCGTCGCCGATGATGAGGATCGCCACGCTGCGCACGCCGAGGATTGTACGCATCTCCGCGGCGTACACTCCGCCCCATGGTCCGGCCCCTGCTGATCGTCGCGCTCCTCCTCGTTCCCGCAGCGTTCACGCAAGCGGAGGATGAGGTGGCGATGGCCGAGGCCCTCGTCGTCAACCGCGCGGCGGTGCTCGGCAGCCCGGGCGTACCCAAGGCGCTCGACGCCTTCCTGCCCGGCGGCAAGCGACCGCAGCCGCTTGCCTGGCCGTTGCCGAAGGGCTCCGTGGTCGTGCTCGGGCTCCCCCACCACGACCCGCTTGCGCGCCGCCTCTGCGACGTCTTCCAGCTCGACGTCGACGACCTCGGCGGCGGGTACGCGATCTGGGCCTGGCGCGACGGCCGTGATGCCAAGGTCTTCGTGATGGGCGCCGATCCCGCGGCGCTGCAGGCCGCACGCTTCGAGTTCGAGGCCAGTGCGCCGGCGAAGATGATCGCGCCGGACATGCGCTCGCTCGACTTCAAGCGCCCCAACGAGGAGGCGTTCACCGTCGTGCGCGCGGGCACGCGCCGCGTACGCCCGCACCACGCCATCCGCGCGTGGGCGCCGGGCGACTTCGTGCGTGACGAGGACGCCACGACCGCAGGCGGCGCACGCGCGAACCGCGTCTGGATCGAGACCCGGCAGGAGCCGCACCGCGGTTGGCGGGCGACCGTGGCGGCCCTGCGCACGCAAGGCGTCACGCCGGTGCTCGCGCTCCGGACGCCGTGGCCCCTCTCGGCGAAGGACGCCGACGTGTTCGCTCGGGCCGACGCCCTCACGGCGAGCGCCTGGCAGCGCGAGCTGGGTGTCCAACACGTCGCCCTCGTGTTCGAGAGGAACACCGCGGCCCGCGAGCGCGCCATCGCGCGCCGCATCACTGAGGCCCTGCGCCCGGGCGGCCTCGAGGAGCTGATCGTGGTACCGAGCGCGTACAGCGACCGCCTCGCGCGCGCGCTCGGACCGCCGCCCGATCTCCGCGACATCCCCGAGGCGCTCATCGCGTGGAGCGGCCCGTCCGAGCACGCGACCACCGTCACGCGCGAGCAGGCCGAGCGCCGCGTGCGCGAGGCGGGTGTGCCCGTCGTGCTGCTCGAGACGTGGGCCGCGCCGTCGCAGCGCGGCAAGGACAAGGCGCGGATTCCGTCGCTGCCGCGAGGCCGCGACGCCGATCTGCCCGACGTGCTCGCGGGCGTCGTGGTGGTCGGCCGGAACACGGCGCCGATCCTCGAGTCCGCGTGGGAGCCGCTGGAGGCGCACCGCTTCGGCACCCAGCTGCTGCAGCCGCTCGTGCCGACGACAGGCACCGAGGATCCCGAGGCATTCGCCGCCGACCTGATGCGGCGCCTGCGGGCGGCGGACAAGGAGAACCTGGGCCTCGTCCCGTGGATGGCTCCCATGGCGGACGCACTGCGGGACGGCGTGTGGAACCGTGGTGGGCGGCCGAGCGCCGCCGGCATCCCGATCGTGCCGTCCTCAGGCAGCGTGGACGGGCGGCTCGACGATCGCGCCTGGGGCTTCGCGCGCGGCCTCGTGCGCTACGACCGCGGCGTGGACGTCCTGACGTACTCCGACGGGCACGCGCTGCATGTCGGCATCCGGATCGACCGTGACGTCGTCGGCACCGTGCCCTACGTGCTGCAGCTCTCGCTCGAGGCGCCCGGACGTTCGCAGCGCTGGCACGTGCGCGCGACACCCGAGGGCGTGACGCTCGACGCCAGCGGCCGTCCCGGCGCGCCCGCGCTGGAGCCGGGCCACGTGCGGACGGCGCGGCACGTCTCGAAGACGCACCACACCATCGAGGTGGTGTTCGATCGCTTCGCGCTCGGCGGCGAGCCGCACGCGGGGCGTCTCTTCGACTGCGGCATCTCCTGGGGGCCGACGAGTCTGTGGCCGGCTGGTCCGAAGAACGGCGTAACGGGAACTCTCTTGGTGACGAGGTAGTCGCGCTCGCGCTCTCACACGCGCTCGCCATTCGCGCGCATCATGGATAGGCCCGATAATTCGAGCGGGAGCGCGAGCGAGAGCGGGACTCAGCTCCCCCGCGGATCCACGACCTTGCCGCCGTGCCGCGCCGCGACCGCCGCCCACACCTCGCGATGCCGCTCCCGGCCCGCCTCGTACGGGAAGATCTCGAGCACCGCACCGCTACCCGGCTCGAGGCCGGCTTCGGTGCGCGCTTCCTCGTTGGCCGGGTCGAACGGATACACGACGATCGAGCCTTCCTCCTCGGGCGCGCGGAAGTCGCCTTCGTCGAAGACCCGCGCGAGGCGGTACTCGACCGTGAAGCCGTTCTCGTGGATGCGGTCGCGACGGAAGCTCGGCGGCGGCTCCTGCTCGAGCGAGCGCGGCGCGAGCTTGAAGATCATGGCGAACGTCTGGGCGATGCTCGCGTCCAGGTAGTACTGCCGGACGCGCTCGTCCACGGAGGCCCACTCGCGCTTGACGAGCGCGTCGAGCTCCTGCTCGTCGCACAGGCGGATGAGCGTGCCGAGCACCTCCTCCAGCGTCTCGAGGGAGATCGTCGGCACCCCCGGAAGCGCGCCGACGAGGTCGATGCCGACCTTCTCCAGGGCCCACAGCGGCGGCAGCGCGAACTGGCGGATCTCCGGCTCGGCCAGCATGCGCGGCAGCACGGCCTCCACCCGCTCCGCGGCGGGCAGGACGAGCAGGATCGGGGTCTCGTGCGAGAAGGGGTCCACGGCGCGACAGGCTACCCGCCTGGGCCTCAGGGCCCCCAAGATGCGGCTTCCGCTTCCGCGGCCGTTGGGCCAGAATCGCGGCCGACGCCGGGTGGCGTGGGGACGGGTCGGAGAGGGACCAGATGATCGTCGACGGCCACCAGGACATCGCCATGGCGATGCTCGAGGATCCGGCCTGGGACTTCGGGACCCCCGCCTCGGACCGCCACGCGCTCTCCCTTCCGGACGCCAAGCGCGGCGGCCTCGGCCTGATCCTGGGCACCCTCTTCGCCCCTGCCGGCTACTGGCCTGACGGCACGCCCTTCGAGCTCGCGAAGCGGCAGCTGGACTGCTACGACGACCTGCTCAAGCGCCACGCGGACGACCTCTTCCGCATCGAGAGCAAGGGCGACCTGAGGCTCTGCCAGGCCGGCGGCCCGATCGGCCTCCTGCACCTGATGGAGGGCGCGGACCCCATCCGCTCGCCGCGGGACCTCGAGCGCTGGGCCGACCGCGGCGTGCGCGTCGTGGGCATCGCCTGGAACACCGGCAACCGCTACTGCGGCGCGTGGGACGACGCGCGCAGCCTCACGGCGGACGGGCGCCGGCTGGTCGAGCGCATGCGGACGGCGCGGGTCATCCCCGATGTCAGCCACCTCAAGCCGGAGGCGTTCGACGATGTGCTCTCCGTCGACGACGGGCTGGTCGTCGCGAGCCACAGCAACGCCCACGCGCTGCAGCCGCACCGCCGCAACCTCACCGACGACCAGATCCGGGCGATCGCGGCGCGCGACGGACTCGTCGGGCTCGTGCTCTACGAGGAGTTCCTGGCGGGCAAGGAGTCCACGGTCGACACGGTGCTGGATCACGCGATGCACATGCTCGCGCTCGTGGGTGCGGATCACGTCGGGATCGGCTCGGATCTCGACGGCGGATTCCCGCCGGACCGGGCGCCGCAGGGCATCGACTCCGTGGCGGACCTGCGCCTGATCGGAGAGGGCCTCCGCGGGCGCGGCGTCGACGAGACGTCCGTCGCGAAGATCTTGGGTGGGAACTGGATGCGCGTGCTGCAGAGGACCCTGCCGCAGTAGGCCGTGCCACAATCCCCCGCCATGCCCCGCGTCCTCCCCCTCCTCCTCGCCCTCGCCTTCCTCACCGCCTGCGGCGACGAGACGCCCGAGCCCACGCCCCACGGGCTGAAGTCCAAGGGACTCGAGAGCGCGCCTGAGGGCGACGCCGTGAAGGTCACCTGGGGCGTCGAAGACGGCACCGCCTACCGCGCGGTGCTCAGCATCACGAGCACCGCCTACGTGAAGGGGGTGGATCGGGGGCGCCCGAAGGACCAGAGCGTGAGGCGGCACGCGACGTTGGAGCACACGTGGACCCATCAGCGTCCGCCCCACGGCGCCCCGCCCACGTCGAGCATCCAGCTGCAGTACCTGGACGCCGAAGGCGTCGGCGCCGAGGGCCTGATGAAGCGCGAGGCGATGACCGGACGCCTCGCCCACGATCGCGACGGGCGCGCGGTGCCGGACTCCCTCAAGCTCGCCGGCGGCACGAAGGGTGAGCAGCTCGAGGTGGCGGACCGGGTCGGCTCGCTGCTGCTGGCCGGCTACGGGGGCGCGCCCTCCTGGCTGCCGCCGCGTCCGATCCAGGTCGGCGAGGCGTGGCCGCTCGCCCCGCTGCTCGACCTGCGCGCCGTCCGCATGCTCCGCGGCCGCACCCGCGAGCTGGGCATGAGCAACCCGAACCCGACGTTCGAGGGCACGGCGCGGCTGAAGCGCATCATCGACGGCCCCACCGGCCGGCAGCTCGAGGTCGAGCTGGACGCGCTGATCGAGCTGGAGGGCACGTTGCGAGACGAGGACGGCGGGACCCGCGCGTTCTCGTCGGGCGATCGGTTCCAGGGCCTCGCCACGATCGACGCCGTCACGGGGGTGCCGACCACCTTCGACGTGACCCACACCCACCTCGAGCACCACACGCGCGGCTCGGAGAAGATGACCATCGGTGCAACGGCCACGGTACGGGGCACGGTCACGCGGACCGATACGAAGCGGTAGGATCCCCCCTTCGATGAGCTCCAACGGCCAGCATCCGGCAGTCCGCTTCCGCGACGTGGTGAAGCACTTCGGCGACTTCACCGCCGTCAAGGGCATCTCGTTCGAGGTCCCCGCGGGGTCGATCTTCGGCATCCTGGGCAGCAACGGCGCCGGCAAGACGACCTCGATCCGGATGCTGATGAACATCTTCAAGCCGGACGGCGGCACGGTCGAGGTGCTGGGCTCGCACGTGAGCGAGCGCATGAAGCCGCGCCTCGGCTACCTGCCGGAGGAGCGCGGTCTCTACAAGAAGATGCGCATCGAGGAGATGCTGCGCTTCTTCGGCCACATCAAGGGCCGCGACGACGCGTTCCTGCAGCCGCGCATCGACCGCTGGCTCGACAGCGTGGGTCTCGCCGGCTGGCGCAAGCGCCGCGTCGAGGAGCTCAGCAAGGGCATGTCCCAGAAGCTGCAGTTCGTGACGACGGTCATCCACGAGCCGGAGCTGCTCGTGCTGGACGAGCCCTTCGCGGGACTCGACCCGGTGAACCGTGACGTGCTGCGCGACGCCGTGCTCGCCATGAACGAGCAGGGCACGACGATCGTCTTCTCGACGCACGTGATGGAGCAGGCCGAGCAGCTCTGCCAGGAGCTGATCATGATCCACCACGGTGAGGTGCAGCTCTCCGGCAGCGTGGACGACGTGCGCAGGGCGGAGGGCCGCGACGCGGCGCACATCCGCTACCGGCTGCACGCCGGGAAGGACCTCCAGGGTCTGCCGGGCGTGATCGCCGTGACGGATCACGGCAACGAGGCGGAACTGACCCTGGAGCCCGGCACGGACGCGAACGCGCTCCTCGCGGCGCTCTTGGAGCGCGCCGAGGTGCGCCGCTTCGAGCTCCGTGCGCCGAGCCTGCACGAGATCTTCAAGCGCGTGGCGGGAGCGGAAGCCTCATGAGCCGCACCTGGCACATCCTCAAGCGCGAGTACCTCGAGAACGTCCGCACGAAGGCGTTCATCATCGGCCTCGTGCTGACGCCCGTCTGGATGGGCGTGATCTTCCTCGTGCCGCGCATGATCGAGGGCAAGAAGTACGAGACCGCCGTCATCGTCGACGCGACGGGCGTGCTCGCCGGGC
Organism: Planctomycetota bacterium; assembly: GCA_030065025.1. GTDB lineage: Bacteria > Planctomycetota > PLA2 > PLA2 > JAEUHO01 > JAHEIK01. The sequence goes on along the minus strand of JASJDY010000032.1, from coordinate 23,820 downwards.
CCGTCAGCGAGAAGCTGAGCGCGATCCCCGATCCGGAGTGGACGATCCTCACCGAGCCGGCCGAGCGGGCCTGGGAGCAGGACGCGAACGGTCTGTCGCGCGTCGAGCGGCTCAAGCGCGAGGCCGGCGAGGGCAAGCACTACCTGATCCTGCTGACGCCCCCCGTGCTCGAGAAGCGGCCGGCTGAGGTGTCTCAGGGCGAGCGGTCGCACGGCGTGTTCGGACCGACCTCCGGCGTCACCGGGCCGGGCCGCGTCCTCGAGGCGCTGGTGAACGGCATCGTCACGCAGCGCATCATCGAGGAGCGCGAGCTCCCCAAGGAGATGGCCTCCCTGCTGCAGCGGCCGGCGACGCGGTTCGAGGCCGTCACGGAGAAGGGCGAGAAGGCCGGCGCGGTGCAGGTGCTGCTGCCGATCATCGTCGTGATGCTGCTCTACATGGGCATCGTCGGCATCAGCCAGATGCTGATCAGCAACACGATCGAGGAGAAGGCCAACCGCGTCTACGAGGTGCTGCTCTCGAGCGTGAGCCCGTACCAGCTGATGTCCGGCAAGATCCTCGGCATCTGCGGGGTCGGCCTCACGCTGCTCACGTTCTGGTCCGGCGGCGGCCTGCTGGCGGCCACGCTGCAGGGCTCGGACGGTCTGGTGGGCGGTCAGCAGATCGGCATGTTCGTCGTCTACTACCTGCTCGGCTTCCTGATGATCGCGAGCCTGTTCGTGGCGGTCGGCAGCGCCTGCAACACGATCAAGGAAGCGCAGAACCTCATGGCGCCGCTGTCGATGCTGCTGGCAGTGCCGCTGATTCTCTCGATGGTCACGCTGCAGAACCCGAACGGTCAGCTGGCGACGGTCTCGTCCTTCATCCCGCCGTTCACGCCGTTCGTGATGATGACGCGCATCGCGAGCGTCCCCTCACCGCCCGCCTGGCAGATCGCAGCGACCATTGGCTTGCTCGCAATCTCGACGTGGCTCGCGGTGCGTCTGGCTGCGCGTGTCTTCCGCGTGGGCATCCTGCTCTACGGGCAGCCGCCGAGCGTGAAGGAGCTGTGGCGCTGGGTCAGAGCCAAGGACTAGTGCCCCGCTCTGCGGGTCACTCTTCGACTCTGAAGAGTTTCCGACACAGCTCACCAGCGATCTGGCCATCGGTCTGCTCCAGCCGCTGCGTGCTGCGCAAGGCCGTGTTCTCGCCCTCGAGCCGCGCGCGCTCGCCCGGGCCGAGGTCCGAGCGCACCAGCGTACGCACCTGCTGCACGTGACGGCGCACGTCGGAGTGCACGATCTCGTGCTCGTAGATGCCGCGCAGCCAGCGTCCGAGGAGCGGACGCCCGCGCCACAGGTCGCCGCAGCGGTCGAGGTAGTCCACGGCCGCGTGCTCGCTGTCGAGTCCCTTGTAGTGGGTCCCGCTGTAGCTCGGCACGTCCGAGACGATCTCGCTGTTCGTCAGGCGCGCGACGAGGAACAGGTTCTCGAAGATCGCGCGGCGGAACGCGCCGACAGAGCGCGTGAACTCGCCGCGGTAGAAGTACGCGAGGCCGAGGTTGTAGAGCGCGTCGGGATCGTCGCCGACGTACTGCCACTCCCGTATGGCGCGGTCGACCTCACCCATCCGGAAGTAGGTCTCGCCCAGGAGGAAGCGCACGTCCAGCGGGTCGGCCGGCGCGAGGCGCAGCAGACGACGGAACATGCGCGCGGCGTCCTCGTACGCGGCGAGCCAGAAGCGGCACAGGCCGCGGCCGTGCAGCGCGCGCAGGTACGGGCGGGTGGCCTCGTCGGCCCACCAGCGGCTCGCGCGGCCGCTCGCCTCGAGGCGGCGGCGGGCGAAGCGCAGGGCCTTGCGGAAGTCCCGGTCGGCGCGATCGAGGCGCCCGAGGTCGTAGCAGGCCTTGCCGCGGCCGCACCAGGCGATCGGATTCTCGGGGTCCATCGCCAGCGCCCGGTCGTACCACTGGAGCGCCTCTTCGGGCTCCCCGCGCTCCAGGTGCTGGGCGCCCAGGCGGCAGTACTTGTTGACCTCGTCCGGCATGGCCGGAAGAGTCTACCGTTGCACGGAGGCGGCGACCTCTGGCGTCTGATTGCCTCACCGAGGCGCATTTCCTGGGAGTTCACGCCGTGACGATGTCCCTCCGTTCGCCCCTTCTGGGCCTGCTCCTCGTCGTGCTCGCGGTCTACGGGATCGAGCGTCTCATCGTCACGGACGCGGAGAAGATCGAGCAGCTCGGCGAGGACGCGGCACACGCCATCCGCGCCGAGGCGTGGGAGTGGCTCGAGAACCTGCTCCACGAGGAGTTCACCTACGAGAACCGCGACCGCGCGCAGACGGTCGAGCACATCCGCTCCCTCGTGCGCAAGTACAAGCCGACCGACGTGGGCGTCGCCATCTTCGAGATCCAGGTGGACGACGCCGAGGCGAAGGCGCGAGCGGTCGTGAAGGGCACCGCGCTGGGGCGGCCCGTGCGTGTCCCGGTGGACGCCTGGTTCAAGGAGGTCGACGACGACTGGAAGCTGTGGAAGGTGCAGGGCGGGGCGTGGGTGCGCTAGACGGCGCCCCTCATCGCAACAACACCCAGTCGCTCGCCTTCCCTTCCCTGCCGCCGATCACGGCGCGTACGCGCCAGCGCAGGCGCTTCTGCATCTTGGGATCGAGGCGCTCGATTTCGAGCAGCACGGCCGTCCGGCGCGAGGTCTTGCGCGCGTTGGCGATCCAGCGCCCCTCGGCGCCCTCCTCCTCGATCTCGAGGATGTAGGCGGCCGCTCCCTGCACGCCACGCCAGGTGAAGCCCACGGGCACGGCCTCGCCCTTGGGGATCTCCGTGTTCACCGACGGCGCGACCGGCGCGGGGATGCCGCCCGGTAGCGGACCGGGCGCGGGCGGCGCATCCTCCTTCTTGGGAGCCGACTTCTTGGGAGCCGACTTCGCCGGCAGGTCGCGCGGCGCGCGCAGCGGGCCCATCGGCGGCTGAGCTTCGGGGTCGTCCGCGCCCTCCGGCATGGGACCGATCCAGATGCGCACGAAGCCGCCCTTCGGGACCTTGCCGCCCTCCATGGGCATCTGGTCGACGACGCGGCCCGCGAGGCCGCGCTTGGCCTTCTCCTCGCGCACGCGCAGGCCTAGGTCGCCGATGATGCGGCGGGCCTGGAGCAGGGTGCGGTCGAGCAGGTTCGGCACCTCGATCTCGGCGAGGTAGACCTCCGGCGCGCCGGGCCGCTCGCCCTCGAAGTCGCCGCCTGCGGTCACGACCACCTTGATCATGCCGCCGGGCGGTCGCTTCAGGCCCGACGCGGGCAGCTGCTCGAGCACGCGGCCGACGGGATGCCCGGCCACGCGCTCGACGTGCAGCTTCATGTCGGCCTCACGCGCCAACTGCTCGGCTTGGGCCAGGTCGAGCCCGACGAGCGGCGGGACCGTCTGGGGATCGCCCTTCGGCGCGGCACGCGGGGCGTCGGGCGAGCCTTCTGCGATCTCTGGAGCCGGATCGTCAGGCGCCGGCGGCGGGAGGCGGTTGTCGTCGGCCTTGGGCGGCGGCGGCTTGGGCGGCGCCTTCTTCGGCTCGGGCTCGGTCAGCTCGCGCACGCCGGGCGGCAGCTCGGGTCCGTCGCGCGCGGCGGAGACGACGATGTGGATGGGCGTGCCGATCGGCTTCGTCTCGGTGAAGGACGGCGCCTGCATGAACACGTAGCCGACGGGATAGCGGACCTTCCAGGTGCGCAGGATGCGCTCGCGCGACACCTCGTAGACCTTGCCCAGCTTGAAGCCGGCCTGCTCGATCCGGCGGCGTGCGTCGGCAGTGCGCAGCCTGCGCACGTCCGGGATCTTCGCGCTGAGCGGCTCGCCGCCGCGGGCGTGCGCGTCGGCCGGCAGCGCCAGCAGGAGCGCCAGCAGTACCGTGGCCCGCCAACCGATCCGGATCCCATCCATGGAAGCAGTCTACGCCTGTTGCAGGACCCCGTCGCGGAGGAAGAGGACACGGTCGGCGCCCTCGAGCATGCCGGGATCGTGCGTGACGACGATGAGGGCGGCCCCCTGCGTCTGGGCGCGGAGGACGTCCATGACCGCGTGCCCGGTCTCCTGGTCCAGGTTGGCCGTCGGCTCGTCGGCCAGGACGAGGTCGGGGGCGCTGGCGAGCGCGCGCAGCAGGCTGGCCCGCTGGCGCTCGCCGCCCGAGAGGCGGTGCGGCCGCTCGCGCAGCATCGTCTCCATGCCGATGGCCGCGGCCAGGGCCTCGAGGCGCGTCTCCGCCTCGGGGTGGGTCGCGTGGCCCAGGGCGTTCTCGCGGACGTCCAGATAGGGCACGAGGAACGGCTCCTGGAACAGGAAGCCGACGTGGCGGCGCCGCAGCGCGGCGCTCGCGTCGGCCTGCGGCGGCAGCACGTGCCCGAGCAGCTCGACGTGGCCGGCCGTGGGCGCGCGCAGGCCCGCGAGCAGGAACAGCAGGCTCGACTTGCCGGAGCCGGAGGGCCCCACCAGGCCTAGGAACTCGCCGCGCCGCACCTCGAGCGAGACCCGATCGACGGCGCGGATCCGGCGAGCGCCGTCGAGGTACTCGAGGGACACGTCGGTGGCGCGCAGGAGGACGTCGGCACTCATCCGGCCCCCCTCCGCTGGATCACGGCGACCGGATCCATGCGGTGCAGCCGACGTCCCAGCGCGATGGCGCCCGTGAGGGTGCTGAGAACCGGAACGCTCAGGGAGAACAGCAGCGGCCGCGGATCGACGACCGTCAGCAGGATGCCGCGCGGCTCGAGCCACAGGTCGCGGTAGAGGGCGACACCGCCGATGCCGAGGGCCAGGCCCGCGAGCCACGCCGCGATGGCGACCGCGGCCGTCTCGACCGCGAGCTTGCGCACGAGCCGCGCCCGGCGGTGGCCCACGGCGAGGTAGAGGCCGAACTCGTCGACACGCACCTGGAAGGCGATCACGTTGAGGAGCGAGATGACGAGCGCGACGACGATGCCGACGCTGAGCGTGATGAAGCCGATGATGAGCGGCAGGTTGGCGAGCATGCCGGCGATGCGCTCGTCCATGTAGGCGGCATCGATCACGTCGAAGGCCTTCTCTCCCTCGCCGAACGCCTCCTCGTGCCGCGCCTCGCGCAGGTACGCGTCGCTCGCCGCCTTGCCCCCCGCCTTGGCGTAGATCACCTGAAAGGGCGGGACGCGGGCGAGCACGAACAGCGGCTCGGATGCATACGCGTGGTCCGCGAGCCCGATGCGCGCCTCACCGCCCAGCACGCCCACGAGCGTGAAGCGCCCGGGCGTCATGTCCTGCGGATCGACGAGCTTGCCGAAGGCCTCACCGATCTTCAGCCCCTTGGCGCGCACGACCGCCTCGTGCAGCACCACGCCGTCGGAGCCCGGCTCGGGCATCTCGCCGTCGACCAGCGTGCTGCCGACCCCGTCGAGGAACTCAGCCCAGAAGGACTGCGGCAGCGCGATCATCGGGGCCACGCCCTCGCCGACGATCATCGGCATGCGCAGCCAGAACATCTTCGCCTCGACGCGCGCGCGCAGCTGTGGGTTCGCATCGAGGAGTCGGAGGAGCTCTTCGTCGAACCCGTTGATGACACGCGGCCGGACGATCGTGAAGCCGTCGAGCGGCTTCACGTTGGCGCGCGCCGTCGCCTCGAAGGCGTTCGTCGGCGTGATGATCAGCACGAGCAGCGCCGTCACGAGCACCTGGATGAGGAACACCGGCGCGATGCGGCGCGGGTTGCGCAGCAGGTAGGTCCACGGCGAGAGCGCGGCAGGCTGCAACGCCACTACGCCAGCGCGATCGCCAGCAGCGTCTGATCGTCCGCCTGGGGCCGGTTGCCCGTGAACTCGGCGACCGCCTGGAGCAGGCCGCTCACGAGCGCGTCCGGCTCGCCCGAGCTGGCCTTGAGCGTGGCGTGCACGCGGTCGTCCCCGAAGCGCTCGCCGCCCGCGCCGACGGCGTCGGCGGGGCCGTCGCTCAGCACCACGAGCGTCTCACCCGGCGCGAGCGAGCGCCGGCCCGCCTCGTAGCGGGTCCCCGGCAGGATGCCGAGCGGCACGCCCGCGGGCTCCAGCCATTCCGTCAGCGATCCATCGGGGGCGCGGATCAGCGGCGCCAGGTGCCCGGCGTTGCCGTACTCGAGCTCGCCGCTGGCGGGATCGAGCACGCCGTAGAACATCGTGACGAACATCCCGCGCGTCGCGCGCTCCGCCACGATGTCGTTCACGTGGCTGAGCGTCTCGGCGACGTCGTCGCGGTAGAGCGCCTGGTAGCGGACGTCGGACATCAGCCGGGCACCGAAGAGCGCACCCGGCACGCCCTTGCCCGAGACGTCGCCGACGAGGAAGCCGACCCGGCCGCCCGGCAGGCTCAGCACGTCGTAGAAGTCTCCGCCGACCTCGAGTGCGGCGACGCTTGCCACCGCGCCGCGCACGCCTTCCTTCGGCGGGAAGGTGCTGGGCAGGAACGTCTTCTGGATGTCCGAGGCCACGGAGAGCTGTGCGGCCATGCGATCGCGCTCGCGCTCCGCCTGCTGCAGGCGCACACGGTCCACGGTCGCGGCGGCCTGGGCGGCGAACGCCTCGATGAGCGGCACGTCGTTCTCGGTGAAGCGGCGCGTGATGGCGTTGCTGTCGACGTAGATGACGCCGATCACGCCGTGCGACGTCTTGAGCGGCACGCACAGGATCGTGCGCAGCGAGAGGCTCACGATGCTCATCCGCGCGTTGTAGGCGTCGGACGCTGCGGCGTCGTCGATGAGGCGCGTCTCGCCGCTCTCCGCGACCTCGTCCACGACGCCGCTGCTGACGCGGAACTTCTTCTCCTCGAGGGGCTCGCCCTTCTTGTCGCGGGCGATGGCGAACTCGAGGTTGCCGTCGTCACCGCGCAGCATGAGGAAGCCGCGGTCGGCCGCCACGAGCGAGACGAGGCTGTCGACGATCGTGCCGAGCACGGCGTCCGGATCGACCTCGGCGTTGATGCGCCGGGTGATGTCCAGGAGGCTCTGCATCACGTCCTGGTCGAGGGCTTCGGGCTGTCCGGCCCCTGCGGCGTCGTCGGCCATCGGCGGTCTCCTGGGGCGCCTGCTGCGCGCTCCGATCCTACCCGCTTCACTCCGCCGGGTGCGGCTGGATCCCCAGGTCGTCGCGGAGCAGGCGGCTGACGTCGTCGTGCAGGAAGGGCTTGGCCAGGACGCGTGTGCCCTCCGGTAGCTCCTCGGTCTCCGGCACGTGGGCCATGCCGGTGATCATCACGATCCGCGGCGCATCCGCCATCTGGTGGATCTTCCACGCGAGCTCGGCCCCCTTGGCGTCGGGCAGGCGGTGGTCGAGGAGGACGACGCGCACGTCGCCGGCATGCTCCTGCAGGCGGGCCTCGGCCTCGGCACCCGTCGCCGCCGTGACCACCTGGTAGCCGTCCATCTCGAGGAAGCCGCGCGTCACGTCACGCATGCCGGGCTCGTCCTCGACGAGCAACACGTCCACGCTGCGCCCGCTGTCGTCGACGGGCTCACGCGCGTCCGCCTGCCCGCGTGCCGGCGTGACGTCGAGTTCGCACGGCAGCCAGATCGTGAACGCGGAGCCCCGCTCGCCGCCGTCCACCTCCACGCGGCCGCCGTACCGTTCGGCCAGCGAGCGCACGACCCAGAGGCCGAGACCACTGCGCTCGTTCGGGTCGGTCGTGAAGTAGGGATCGAAGATGCGCTCACGCAGGTCCCGCGGGATGCCGGGGCCCGTGTCCCGGACGCGCACGGCGGCATAGCGGCCGGCGGGCAGTCCACTGGGCTGGTCGTCATCGAGACGGCAGCCCCACGTCTCGACCGTGATGCGCCCGCCGGCGGGCATCGCCTGCGCGGCGTTGAGGCACAGGTTCTCGAGCGCCTGGCACATCTCGGCCTCGCTCAGCGGCGACGGTGGCACCTCCCGCCCGAGCTGCACCTCGAACTTCACGTTCCGCTCGAGCGTCTCCGCGAGCAGCTCGCGCACGGCCTGCACCGCCTCGTTGAGGCTCGAGACGTCGGCCGCACGGCGCTCCTCGCGCGCGAAGTCGAGGAGCCGGTCTGCGAGCATGCGAGCCCGGCCCAACGTGTTGAGCGCGAGATCGAGGTGGCGGAGGGCCTTGGGGTCGACCCCGTCCATGTTCATCTTCGCGAGCTCGACGTAGCCGAGGATCACACCCAGCACGTTGTTGAAGTCGTGGGCGATGCCGCCGGCGAGGCGCCCCAGGCTCTCGAGCCTGTGGGCTCGCCGCATCTGGGCCGGGCTGCGCGCGCCCGGCGGCGGCAGCGGCGGCCCGGAGATGTCGAGCGGTTCCTCCGGCCGATTCCCGGCTTCCTCATCCATGCCCCCCAAGATCCCTCCGGGGCGCCTCGCGAGCAAGCCCCGAGGCAGGTAGGCTGCGCCGCCATGAGGGACGGTCCGAGCATCACCGGGCGGGACGTGGTCACGCTCGACACCTTCAGCGCCGAGGAGATCCGCGCGGTCATCGAGCGGGCTCGCGCACACAAGACCGTGGGGCACGGCTCGCCCCTGCGCGGGCGCTCGCTCGCGATGGTCTTCTTCGATCCGTCGCTGCGGACGCGCGCCTCCTTCGCGATCGCCTTCTCCAGCCTGGGCGGCACCGTGATCGACATGGTCGCGGGCCGCGACCTGTGGGCGCTCGAGATGCAGGAAGGCGCGGTCATGGACGACCTCGCCGACGAGCACGTCCAGGACGCCGCCCGTGTGCTCTCGGAGTACGCCGACATCATCGCGATCCGCGCGCTGGGCAAGGAAGGCGATTGGGCCCGCGATCGGCGGGACCGCGTGATCGTCTCCTTCCAGAAGCACGCGACCGTGCCGATCTTCAACATGGAGTCCGTGCTCGATCACCCGTGTCAGGCGTGGGGCGACGCGCTGACCCTCGAAGAAGAGCTGGGCGACCTGCCGGGCCGCAAGCTGACCCTCGCCTGGGCCTACCACCCCAAGGCGCGTCCGCTCGCCGTGCCGCACGGCATCAGCATGATGGCGTGCAAGCTGGGCATGGACCTGACGATCTCGCATCCGGATGGCTTCCCCCTCGACGCACGCGTCCAGCAGTCGCTGGAGCACACGGCGGCGACGTCGGGCGGATCGCTGCGGAGCGTGAGCTCGCTGGAGGAGGCCGTGGACGGGGCCGACGTGGTCTACGCCGCTTCGTGGGGCAGCATCGACCGGCACGGCAGCCCGGAGAAGGAGCGCTCGATGCGGGAGCAGCACCGCGAGCGCCGGATCACCGCCGCGCTCATGGCGTCGACGAACGGCGCCCGCTTCATGCACGCCATGCCCATCCGCCGGAACGTGGAGGTCGACGACGCGGTCGTCGACGCTCCGGGGAGCCTGGTCGTGCGCCAGGCTGGCAACCGGCTCCACATCCAGCGAGCTCTCTTCCAGGAGGTCCTCGGCGTCTGATGAGCACATCCCCTCCCCTCGTACCGCGGGACGGGCGCAGCCCCGGCTGGCGACTCGGCATGCTGGTGGGCGGAGCGGTCCTCGGCGGGATCGGCTACGCGATCCTGCGCTGGCCGCAGATCATCGTCTGGGCGGTGGCAGGCGCGTTCTTCGCGGTCGGCGCCGTCCTCGTGCTGTCCGCTGCTTTCGCGCGTGGACGCCGTAGCTCCTAGACCACAGCGGGCCCCCGCGTTGGTACCTTGGCCAGCCCTGAGAAAGGACACGTCGTGGCGGATCGCGAGAACAAGCTCCCGGAGAACGTTCCCGGCACCTTCTACGTCGACGATCAGTGCATCGACTGCGACGCGTGCCGCGAGACGGCGCCGAACTTCTTCACCCGCAACGACGACCGCGGCTACTCGTTCGTCCACACCCAGCCCAGCAGCGCTGAGGACATCGACCTCTGTCGCGAGGCGCTCGAGGGCTGCCCCGTCGAGGCGATCGGGGAGGACGGTGAGGAGTAGCGGGGCTACCGCTTCTTCTTCAGCTCCGTCGCTTCCTTCGCCTGGTCGTCGGCGACCTTCTTCGCCGCGGCGACCTTCTTGTCCACGTCCGCGCGGTTCTTGTCGAGCCACTTGCGCGCCTCGATGCCGCCGGTGAAGCGCTCGCCGGTGAGGTCGTACATGACCTCCAGCACGATCGGGCCGAGGTCACGCATGCTCTTGGCGGCGCGCTTGCCCTTCTTCTTGTTCTTGGCTTCCTGCGCCTTGCCGATCTTCTCGGCCATCTTCTGGTCGTGGTCGCCGGCGGTGCCCGTGTCGTAGGTGACGTTGACGCCGTCCCACTTGGCGCCCTTCTCGAGCTTGAGCTCCTTCATGAGCTTCACGATGTCTGCGATGAAGCGCGCGTCGTTGAGCCGCCCGATGGTCACGAGCGCGTTCTTCACGACGGCGTACTCGTGGTGCTTCATCAGCTCGGCGAGCTGCTGCTTGGCACCGAAGTAGCGGAGCTTGCCGATGGACTCCAGTGAGGCCATGACGAACGTCGCGTCCTTGCCGTGGCGCTTCAGTGCGACGACGACCGCCTTGCCGGCGTAGCCCGGGATGCGGCGCTGATTGCCGAGCGCCAGCACCGCGCCCGTGCGCAGGTCGGCGTTGCGGTTCTTGGTGTGCTTGGCGATCTCGTCGACCACCTTCGGGTGCTGCACCTTGGAGAGCGTGGTGAGCGCCCACGCCTTGGCGCCGATCTTCTCCTCGCCCTTCAGGCCTTTCGCCTTGAAGTCGACCTTGAAGGCCTTCAGCGCCTCGGCCGCCTCCTCGTCGGAGGCGAGAGGCGGGATCGGCTTCTCCTTCTTCTTGGCGTCCTCCTCGGCCACCGCCGGGCCGAAGCCCACAAGCGGCAGGACGAACGCTGCGACGAGGAAGAGAACGAAGAAACCGCTCGAGCGGACGCTGCTGCGCATCATCGGGAACCTCCCCAGGGGGGTTCTTCGCAGGGTACCACCGGCGCCCAGGCCCGGTCGCTACTTGACGTAGTTCCGGTACACGCCGCCGGTCTCGCGGGCGATCGTCTCGAGCATGGCGTAGGGGTGCGTCTCGATGCCCACGGTGTGGATCGGCACCATGCGCAGGCGAGCCTTCAGGGCGATCGCGGCGCCCACGACGTCGGCTTCCTTGATCTCGCCGTGGGTCGGCACGTTGCACGTCGTGAACACGATCTCGTCGGGCCCCTTCTTCCAGGCCTTCGCGTCCGATCCGCCACCCGTGTCGAGCGCCGTCTCGAGCGCGGTGTAGCTGGCGATGCCGTTGTCGTTCTTCATCTCGGTGAACACTTCTTCGACGACCTTGCGGCTGGCCGTTCCGGCGCTCGCAAACTTCCCGAAGACGGAATGCACGATCTCGTTGAAGTGGATCAGCTCGAACTTCGTGCCCTTCGGCATGTCGAGGATGGCGCGTTTGTAGTGCGCCTGGGCGAACTGACCGACGGTGCGCAGGCGCATGTGCAGCAGCGGCCGGCTGCCCGGCACCTCGCACACCTCGAGCATGCGGTCGTCGCTGCCGAAGGCGTGGGGGTCGCCGCTGCGCAGGCTGTTGTCGTAGATGAGGACGACGCGCTGGCCGTAGAGCGGGATGCCGTAGGCGTGGGCGGGGCGCTTGCGCTTGCGCAGGGTGCGCTCGTCGACTTCCTTGCCCTGCGCGAAGAGCTTCCACGCGGCGACGTTGTCGCCGAACTGCTTGTCGTGGATCGCGTCGAGCGCGTGCAGGGCGTCACGTCGGTCGCGACCCTTCGAGCTACCGAGGACCGCGACGAGGGCCTGCGTGACCTCGGGCGCCTTCAGGGCATCGCTCACCGGCCAGCGGAAGTTCGGATCCGGCTGCTCGCCCTTCTTGGGCTTGGGCGGCGGCGGCTGTGCGAGGCGCCGGAGGGCCATCGCGCCGGCCCGGCGGACCTGCCAGTCCTTGTGGCGCAGCAGGCGCACGAGGTCGGGCACGGCCTCCTCGACCTCCTTCTCCCCCAGCGCCAGTGCGGCCTGTGCCATCGCCGGCGCGTCCTTGCCGCGCACGGTCTCGAGGAGGACGGGCACGGCCAGGTCGCCCTTCTGCCGGGCGAGGACGAGCAGCACGTACAGCTTGCGCGTGCCGCGTGCCTTGCCGAACTGGCGGATGAGCTCTTCCTGGGCGCCCTCGCTCTGCAGTCCGCCCAGGACGCCGATGGCCGTGAGCAGCACGGCCGGGTTCTTCTCGCGGCCCATGGCCGTGAGGATCTCCTTCACGACCTCCGCGCTGTCGTAGTCCGCGATCGTGAAGTAGGCCTCCTTGCGGAGCTTCCAGTCCTCCGCACGGACGGCGGCACGGAACGCCTTGCGAGCGTCGGCGGCGTCGTCTGCGACGGCAGTCGAAGGCCCCTGCAGACCGATCATCAGGAGGGCCGCGAAGGCCGTCACGAGGAGGGTGCGAATCGTCACGAACTCCAGGGTAAGCGCCGCGACTGCCGGCGACCACCGGCACCGCCTGCGCTACCCTTTGGGTCCCGAAGGAGGCACTGATGTTCGATACCGTACGTGCTGGGTTCCAACAGGAGCTGGACGAGATCGAGGCGGGCGGCCTCACGAAGCATGAACGCATCATCGTGACGCCGCAGAGCGCGCACATCCGCGTCCAGGACGGGCAGGAGGTGATCAACTTCTGCGCCAACAACTACCTCGGCCTCGCCAACCATCCGGCGCTGGTCGACGCCGTCCGCAAGGAGCTCGACGAGCGCGGCTACGGCATGGCCTCCGTGCGCTTCATCTGCGGCACGCAGGACCAGCACACCGAGCTCGAGCGGCGCGTCGCCGAGTTCGTGGGCCAGGAGGCCGCGATCCTCTACACGTCCTGCTTCGACGCCAACGGCGGCCTGTTCGAGACCCTGCTGAGCGCGGAGGACGCCATCGTCTCCGCGAGCCTGAACCACGCGTCGATCATCGACGGCATCCGTCTCTGCAAGGCCAAGCGCTTCCGCTACGCGCACGACGACATGGCCGACCTCGAGGCGAAGCTCACCGAGGCCCGTGAGGGCGGGGCGCGCCGCGTGCTGGTCGCGACAGACGGCGTGTTCAGCATGGACGGCGACATCGCGAAGCTCGACGAGGTTTGCGACATCGCCGAACGCTTCGAGGCAATGGTGCTCGTCGACGACTCGCACGCAACCGGCTTCATCGGCAAGACCGGGCGCGGCACGCCCGAGCACCACGGCGTGCAGGACCGCGTCGACATCATCACGTCGACGCTGGGCAAGGCCCTCGGCGGCGCGTCGGGCGGCTTCACGGCTGCGCGCAAGGAGATCGTCGACCTCCTGCGCCAGCGCTCGCGTCCGTACCTGTTCAGCAACACCGTGGCGCCGCCCATCGTCGCGGCGTCGATCGCATGCATGGACCTGCTCAGCGGAACGACGGAGCTGCGCGACAAGCTCGAGGCCAACACGATGCGCTTCCGGGAGGGCATGACGGCCGCCGGCTTCGACATCCGGCCCGGCATCCACCCGATCGTCCCGATCATGCTGGGCGATGCCCGCCTCAGCATGCAGATGGCCGACGCGATGCTCGCCAAGGGCATCTACGTCATCGGCTTCTCGTACCCGGTGGTGCCCAAGGGCCAGGCGCGCATCCGCGTCCAGCTCTCGGCGGCGCACTCGGACGAGGACATCGACAAGGCGATCACGGCGTTCACCGAGGTCGGCCACGACCTGGGGGTCCTCGGCGCGGCAGTCTGACGCGACCGCGGATCGGCAGCACCGCGAGCACCCGCGAGCCGCGGGCGAGTTCCACCTGCGCCGTGAAGGGCCCCGGCTCCGCGGGCGCCTCCAACTCGAGCAGCAGCAGGCGCCCCGGCACGGCCGGCCGCGCCGGCGGTAGCAGACTCGCGGTGCCGGCGACGCCCGTCAGGCGCACGGTGAGATCCGGCGCATCCACGGACGGGTCGAGGCGCAGCTCGACGTCTCGCGTGAGGCTGGCGCGCGGGGAGCGGGGGCCCAGCGCGAGCGCGCCCGGCGCGAACGCGGCGGGCCTTCCCGTCCAGCCGCGGAGGCGGCACGAGACCCGGTCGCGCGGCGGGCGCTGATCCGTGTAGACGGTCACCCGGTGCGCGAAGGGCCCGGCCCGGCGAAGGCCGTGGACGCGGACGACGATCTCACCGCGTGCGCCGGCCGGCTGGTCACCGCGGGGCCCCTCGGCGACGGCGCAACCGCAGTCGGTCTCGACGGCGAGCACACGCAGGGTCCCCGCTCCGGTCCGGCGCCACGGGACACGGACGACGGCGAAGGTGTCACCGGGCACCTCCCCGATCGTGAGGACCTCGTGCGCGAGGACGAGCGCGGGCGGGCCGGACGGCGGGGACGGGGTGCAGGCGGTGAGGAAGAGGGCGAGGAGCAGGAGGCGCATGCCCCTACATCGCGCGAGGGGCGGCGTCGGTCACACCGGGCCGCGCTACTCGTTGGCCGCTTCGTCCCCGTGGTAGACCGGCTCGTACGCCTCATCGAGGAAGCGGTGCCGCGCGCCCTCCTGGAAGAGCAGCCGCGCCGCCTGACGCCCACGCTCGCCGCAGTCGAGCGACAGGTCGTTGACGTAGCGCCCCACGAAGCGATCGAGCGTCTCGCGCACGTTGCGGCCCGCGAACTGCATCGCCCAGTCGAGCGCCTCCTCGCGATGGCCGAGGGCGTACGCGATCGAGCGCTTGAGATCGAGCGCGATCTTGACGCGCAGCTCCTCGGGGATGTCGCGTCGGATGACGTTGGCGGTGAGCGCGATCGGCAGCCCCTCCGTACGGTCGCCCCACCACTGGCCGAGGTCCACGATGCGCACGAGGTTGTGGTTGCGGTACGTGACGATGTCCTCGTTCACGAGCAGGCCCGCGCGCACATGGCCGGCGCGCACGCGAAGCGAGATCTCGCGCACGGGCATCGGCTTCAGTTTCAGGTTGGCCTGCGGCAGCCAGAGACGCAGCGCGAGCGCCGCCGACGAGTCCTCGCCCGGCACGGCGACCTCGAGCCCCTCGACCTCACCGGCGCGAATCGGCTTGCGCGCGACGAGGATCGGTCCCTGGTGGTCACCGTACGCACCGCCGCACGCGAGCAGCAGGTAGCGATCCCGCAGACGCGGGTACGCGCCGAAGCTGATCGCCGTGACGTCGTGCACGACCTTCTCGGCCTCCGCCTCGAGCTCCTGGATCTCGCGGCGGACCAGCTCGTACGTACGGTCCTCGGTGTCGACCTGCTCCGCGGCCAGGGCGAAGACCATGAAGGCCTGGTCGGAGGCGCCACCGTAGGCCAGCGTGATGGGACCCGCCTTGCGCGGCGGCATCTTGGGCATCGGCGGCAGCAGCTCGACCGGCTCTTCCTCGAGCTCCTCCTCAGGGAGGTCCTCGGCGGGAACGGCGGGCGCCGCCGCGGTCTTCTTGGCCGCCTTCTTCGCCGCCTTCTTGGCGGTCTTCTTGGCGGCCTTCTTCTTCGCGGGCGCCTTCTTGGCGGTCTTCTTGGCCGCGGCCTTCTTCTTCGGCGCAGCCTTCTTCTTGGCCGCCTTCTTGGCCGCCGCCTTCTTCTTCGCTGCCTTCTTCTTCGCGGCCATGGGCCTCTCCTGCCGGCGGGCAAGGCTACCCCGCCCGCGGCCACCGCCGGTAGGATCCCCAGCCCCGCGGTGAACCGGCCGCGGCAGCCCGGGAGGCCCATCGTGCTCGACGGCATCTACCTCGCAGGGGGCGTACGCACCCCCATCGGCAAGTTCGGCGGCTCCCTGGCGGGCCTCTCTGCTCCCGACCTGGGCGTCCACGCCTCGAAGGCGGCGCTGGAGCGGGCAGGCGTGCCGCCCGCGGCCATCGACCAGACCCTGTTCGGGCACGGCCGGCAGGCCGGCCAGGGGCCCGGGCCGGGCCGCCAGGTGTCGGTCCGGACGGGGGTGCCCGTCGAGGCGCCGGCGTGGACGATCAACATGGCCTGCGGCAGCGGGCTCAAGACCGTGCACCTGGGCGCGGACGCCATCCGCCTGGGCCAGGCCGACGCGATCCTGGCCGGTGGCATGGAGAGCATGTCGAACACGCCCTACTTCCTGCCGCGCGCGCGCTGGGGGTACCGACTGGGCAACGACCAGGTCGTGGACGGCATGTACCGCGACGGCTTCCACTGCATGCTCGCCGACCAGCTGATGGGCGCGACGGCCGAGAACCTCGTGGACCAGTACGACATCTCGCGCGAGGACCAGGATCGCTACGCCGCCCAGAGCCAGGCTCGCTGCGAGGAGGCCCGAGGGCGCGGCCGCTTCGACGCAGAGAAGGTCGGCATCCCGCTCAAGGACCGCAAGAAGGGCGAGTGGACCTTCACCGCCGACGAGCATGCGCGCGACGGCGTGACGATCGAGAAGATGGCCAAGCTGCCGCCCGTCTTCCGCAAGGAGGGCGGCACGGTGCACGCCGGCAACGCGAGCGGCATCACGGACGGCGCGGCAGCGATCTGCGTGCTGTCCGAGAAGGCCGTCGAGAAGCACGGCGTCACGCCCCAGGCGAAGCTCCTCGCCTACACGGAGGCGGGTGTCGATCCGAAGGTGATGGGCATCGGCCCGGTGCCGGCCGTGCGCAAGCTCCTCGACCAGACGGGCCTCACGGTGGACGACATCGACCTCTGGGAGCTCAACGAGGCGTTCGCCGCGCAGGTGCTCGCCTGCAACCGCGAGCTGAACATCCCCGAGGAGAAGCTGAACGTGGACGGCGGCGCGATCGCGCTCGGCCACCCGATCGGTGCAACCGGCGCGCGCATCCTGGTGACGCTCCTGCACGCGATGGAGGAGCGCGACGCCAAGCGCGGCGTGGCCACGCTCTGCATCAGCGGTGGCCTGGGCCTCGCGACGCTCGTGGAGAGGGTGTAGCGCTCCCTACCGATCGTCCTTCGGCTTGGGCTCGTCCTTCTTCGGCTCCTGCTTCGGCGGCATGGGGCGCTTCTTGGGCGCCTCGGGACGATGCTCGTCCATGAGCTTCTTGAATCGCCCATCCCGGCGCAGCGGAGCGAGGTCCTGGTCCTTCTGCTCCATGTGCTGGAAGCTCTGGCGCCAGAACCCCGGCGGCAGCGTCTTGCCGACCTCGATGCTCTTCTCGAGCATCTTGAAGGCGGCGTCGACCTTGCCCGCGCGCGCGAGGGCGCACGTCAGGTTGTAGCGGTTGCTGTAGCGCTGGTTGTTCGTCGGCGCCTCGAGCTCGTTGTCGACGGCCGTCTGGAGCGCGGCGGTCGCGTCGGCCAGCAGCGCCTTGTCCTTGCGCTCGAGCAGCATCCCGCCGAGCGTCCCCGAGATCCACACGAGCACGCGCCCCTTCGGGGGGTGCTTCGCGCTGCTCGCGATCGCCTTCTTGAACGAGCCGATCGACTTGTCCTGCAACGGCCGGTCGGGCTTGTCCCCGCGCTTCTTCGGCAGCGAGCGCAGCCAGTGGACGCGGCCGATGATGCCGTGGGCGAGGCCGGTGTCCGGCACGATGCGCTGGATGGACTCGACGTACTCGAGCGCAGCCTCCTGGCCGGCGGCCTGCATGGCGCTTTGACCACGAACGCGGTTCATGGCCATCTCGCCGATCGCGTAGACGACGTGCACCATGAGCCCGTCGGCCGCAGCCGCAGCCTTCGAGCCGGACAGCACGGCGAGGCGTGCCGGGCTACCGAGCTCGCGGACAACCCAACCCGAGGCCGATGCCTGCGCGTCGAGCTTCGCGCGGAACGCGAACACGTTCTCGTCGACGTCGAGCATCGCGAGGCCGACCTTGTCGCTGCCCTGCTTGAGGACGCCGGTCTCGACGTAGAAGGTGTCGTCGTCGAGCTTGCAGGACTCGGCCAGCTCCGTGAGACCGTCCTCGGTGGGCGCGCCCGCAACGGAACCGTCGCCGGCCTTCCAGCCGTCCGGCCCCTTCTCGCTCGTGGGCATCAGGAACTCGATGCTGTAGCCCGGGATCACGGGATCGGGCTTGGCGTCCTCGGCGATCGCGGGCAGCGCGAGCAGCAGGGGAACGACGACGACGATCAGGACGCGAGATAGCGAGCGCATGGAGCCTCCTCCAGGGCCCCCGAAGGTACCGCCAGACCGGCGCCGGGCGAGCCGGGACCGGGGTCGGACGACCCTCACATGAACGAGAGCGTGATGATCGTCGTGGCGGCCATGACGAAGGACAGCGCCAGCCCCGTACGGATGTAGTCGAGCGCGCGATAGCCGCCGGGCGCCATCACGATCAGGTTGCACTGCGAGAAGGGGACGATGAAGTTGCAGGAGCAGCCGTAGGCCATGGCCAGGAGCGCGGCCTTGGGCTCCATCCCTTCGACGCCCGCGGCGATCCGCACGGCGACGGGCGCCATGATCACGGCCGCGGCTGCGTTGCTGGCGAGGTTGGAGAACACGGCCGCCATGCCGAAGAGCAGGGCGAACAGGACGAGCGGCTCCGAGCTCAGATCGGTGAGGAACGTCGCCACGCCGCCGGCGATCTGCTGCTCTTCGAGCGCGGTGCCGAGCGGCATCGTCCCGACGAGGAGCGCGAGCACGGGCCAGTCCATGCAGCGCCGGAGCGCCGAGCGGGAGATGCAGCGCGTGAGCACCATCAGGATCGCCGAGCCCATCGCGCTGATCGGGAGCGGGAAGTCGAACGCGATCGGCGGCACGAGCGCCACGAGCATGAGCAGGATGGCGAGCGGTGCGCGCGTGACGTCCTCGACCTGGCTCTGATCCGTGAGCACGTTGAAGTCGGGATGGCGCTCGAGCGCACGCACGTTGCGCGGCGTGCCCGTCACCAGGAACGCGTCGCCCAGCTGCAGCGGCTCCTCGGGCAGGTTCTCACGGAGGACCTCGTTCCGGCGGAAGATCGCGAGCACGTTGAGACCGAAGCGCTTGCGGAAGTCCATGCGCCGGAACGTGCGTCCGATGGCCGGGGAGTGCGGCGTGAGCGTGACCTCGGCCAGCGTCGCGCCGTGTCCCAGCAGCTCGTTGATGGACTCGCGATCTGCGAGCCCGAACTGGAGCGCCTCCTCCTCGCAGATGTCCCAGGCCTGCGCGTCGTCGCCACTGACGTAGAGGACGTCGCCGCGCTCCAGGCGCAGCCCCGGATCCGGATGCATCCACTTGTCGGCCAGCGCCGTGGGACGGCGAATCATCACGATCTCGAGGCTGTATTGGTTGCGCACGCCCGACTCGGCGATCGTCTTGCCCACGAGCGGGGAGTGGCCCCCGATCCGCAGCGTGAACAACTTGTCCGGCACGGCGTAGCTGCTGGCCACCTCTTCGGGGACCTGCGCAGCAGCGAGACGATCCTCCGTGCTGATCGTCGGTAGGAAGCGCCGGCCGACGAAGGCCATGAAGACCACGCCGACCACGGTGATCGGTATGCCGACGAAGGCGTAGTCGAAGATGCCGATCTTGCCCTCGAAGTCACCCTCGTTGTAGTAGTCGGCCACGATGAAGTTCGGGGCGGTGCCGATGAGGCTGATCGTGCCGCCCAGCACGGCCGCGAACGAGAGCGGCATCAGCAACCGCGAGGGGGCGAGCCCGGACCGGCGCGCGAGCACGACGCCGACCGGCAGCAGGATCGCGACGACGGCGGTGTTGTTCATGAACGCCGCCATGAGCGCCGTGGCCCCCATGAGCAGGAGCCCGAGGCCCGTCTCGCTGCGTCCGCCGACGCGCTGCAGGCCCCGCGCGATCAACGTCGCCACGCCGCTCTCCCGCAGCGCGGCTCCGACCACGAAGATGGCGCCGATGGCGATCACGGCGTTGTTGCCGAAGCCACGCAGCGCATCGCGCGGATCGCTGAGCACGCCCGTCGAGGTCAGGATGACGGGGATGCTGAGCGCCGTGATCGGGATCGGCAGCCAACGCGTGATGAGCATGGTCGTCGCGAAGGCGAGCGTCGCGAGCGCGATCCAGCCGTGGACGGTCAGCTCCATGCTCCGGGACGATACACAACCGCGCTCACAACGAGAAGAGCACGATCGTCGTCACCGCCATGACGAGGCTCATCCACGCGCCGATCCGCAGGAAGTCGCGTGTCTTGTATCCGCCGGGGGCCATCACCAGGATGTTGCATTGCGCGAACGGCAGCAGGAACGCACAGCTGCAGCCGTACCCCATGACGAGCAGCGCGTCGCGCAGATCGACGCCGGCCTCCACCGCGGCGCGGGCGGCGACGGGCGCCACGATCACGGCAGCCGCGGCGTTGCTCGTCAGCACGGCCACGCCGGCAGCGAGCAGGAAGAGCGCGCCGAACACGCCCATCGGCCCCGTCGCGCCGCCGAGGTCGCTGATCCAGCCTGCAGCCACGGCGGCCACGTCATGGCGGTCGAGCGCGATGCCGAGCGGCAGCGTGCCGACGATCAGGAAGATGACGTTCCAGTCGACCGCGCGCCGCACGGCGCGCTTCGAGACGCAGCCCGTGGCGTACATGAGGAGCGCGGCACCGAGACCCGACACCGCCAGCGGTACGCCGTGCACGATCGGCGGGATCAGCGCGGTGAAGAGCAGGCCGATCGCGATGGGCGCCCGCGTGACGTCCTCTTCCTGGGAGATGTCCGTGAGGACCGTGAAGTCGGGGTGCCGCGAGATCTGATGCACCTTCTCGGGCGGACCGGAGACGAGGAACGCGTCACCGACCTCGAGCTTGACGTCGCTGGGCGCGTCCACCATGACGCCGTCGCGGCGGCTCACGGCGAGCACGTCGAGCCCGAAGCGCTCCCCGAACCGCATGTCGCGCGGCGTCCGTCCCGCGGCACGCGAGTGCGGAGGCAGCGCGATCTCGGCGAGCGTCGTACCGCGGCGCAGGATCTCCTTCAGGTCACCCGCCTCCGCGAGGCTGAACTGTAGTCCTTCCTCCTCGCAGATGTTCCAGGCCGCGACCTCCTCACCCTGCACGTAGAGCACGTCGCCGGGGCGGATCGTGCGCGCGGGCTCGGGATCGATCCAGCGCTGCGCGACGGCCTTCGGACGGTGGATCATCACGATGCCGAGGCTGTAGCGGCTGCGGATGTTGGCCTCCGCGACGGACATGTTGGCGAAGCCGCAGCGCTCGGTGATGGGCAGGGCGAAGAGCTTGTCGGCCACGCCGAAGCTCTCGGCCGTCTCGACCGGCAGCTGCGCGGCCGCGAACCGATCCTCGCGCCTGACCTCGGGCAGCATGCGCCGGCCGACGAGCACCATGAACAGCGTGCCCGTCGCGAGGATGGCGAGCCCGACCGGCGCGAAGTCGAAGATCGTGAGCTTGAGGCCCTCGGCCAGCTTGGCGCCCTCTTGCGCGATGTAGTCGCCGACGAGGAAGTTCGGCGCCGTCCCGATGAGCGTGATCGTGCCGCCGAGCACCGCGGCGAACGCGAGCGGCATGAGGAGGCGCGAGGCGGCGACGCCGGAGCGGTGCGCCAGGGCGATGCCGACGGGCAGCAGGATCGCGACGACGGCCGCGTTGCTCATGACGGCGGACAGCACGCCGGCTGCCAGCATGAGGAGCACGATGAGGCGCGGCTCGCTGGTCCCCCCCAGCCGCTGCAGGCCGCGCGCGATGAGCGTGGCGACGCCCGACTCCTTGAGACCCGCCCCGAGCACGAACACGGCCGCGATGGCCAGCGCCGCCTGGTTGCCGAAGCCCTTGAGCGCGTCCTTGGCGTCGGGCAGCACGTTCGTGGCGAACAGGACGACCGGGATGCTCAACGCGGTCACGGGGATCGGCAGCCACTTGGTGAGGAAGAGGGTCGTGGCGCCGGCGAGGGTAGCGAGCGCGATCCAGCCGTGGATGTCGAGGTCCATGCGGCCGGGGACTGTACTGCAATCGCTACGCGGGAGCATCCTCCCGATCGAATCGGTACCCCATCCCGTGCACCGTCTTGATCCAGCGCGGATGCGGCCCCCCGTCGCCCAGCTTCTCGCGCACGCGCGCAACGTGCATGTCCACGGTGCGGGTCGTGGGGTGGCGGTGATAGCCCCAGACCTCGTCGAGGAAGCGCGCCCGCGAGAGCACCTGGCCGGGGTTGGCGAGGAACAGCGCGAGCACGCCCGCCTCCAGCTTCGTGAGCGCGATGGTCGTCCCGTCGCGCCGGATCTGCATCGCCCCGAGGTCGATCTCGGCGTCGCCGATCACGACGAGCTCCGGAGCCACCGGCCTCTTCGCGCGGAGACGCGCGCGGATGCGGGCGAGCAGCTCCTTGAGCGAAAAGGGCTTCACGACGTAGTCGTCCGCGCCGAGGTCCAGCCCCATGACGCGATCCTCCTCACGCCCGCGCGCGGTGAGCATGAGGATCGGCACGTCGCGTCCCGCGGACCTCAATCGGCGGCAGATCTCGTAGCCGTCCATGCTCGGCAGCATCAGGTCGAGCACGACCAGGTCGTACGGTGTGGCCAGTGCTGCGTCGAGCGCGGCGCGACCGTCGCGATTCCAGTCGGCGCGGTAGCCCTCGCTCTCGAGTGCGTCGAGCAGCACGGCGCCGAGACTCTCGTCGTCTTCCACCAGGAGGAGGCGTTGGCTCATGCAGGGTCCCGGACCGGCAGGTGGATCTCGAAGACGGCGCCTCCGCCGCTCCGGTCACGCGCGTCGAGCGTACCGCCGTGCGCTTCGATCACCTGACGGGCAATGTGCAGCCCCAGTCCGACGCCCGGCGCCGCGCCCATGCGCGCCGCCGCCCCACGCTGGAAACGTCCGAACAGGGACTCCGCATCATCCGATCCGAGACCGGGGCCGCGATCGAGCACGGCCAGGCGGTAGCCCGCAGCGACGGCCTCACCGCGCACCTCCACGCGGCCGCCGTCGGACGCGAACTTGCCGGCGTTGTCGAGCAGGTTCGCGACCACGCCCTCGAGCGCGTCGGCGTCGAGGGGCTGGGCCGCGGCGGCAGGCTCGATGCTCGTGACGAGCGTCAGCCCGCGCCGCTCCAGGCCCGGGCGCTGGGCCTCCGCTGCGCGCTGCGCGACGCCCGCAGGATCCCCGGGCTGGAGATGGACGGGCAGGGTGCCGCGCTCGATCTGCGCGGCGTCGAGCACGTTGCGCACGGTAGCGCCGAGGCGCTGCATCTCGCCCTCGATGCGCGGCGCGTAGCGCTGCGCCAGCGTGGCATCGCCCTGCGCGAGCATCTCGGCCATCGCCCGCACCGACGCGATCGGCGTCTTCATCTCGTGGCTGACGGCCGCCGTGAAGTCGGCCTGCATCCGTGCGGCGTCGCGACTGCGCCGCCAGCCACGGAGTGCCAGCACGGCGCCGACGACGTAGAACCCGAGCCCGAGGGCGAGCCCGACCAGCGCGAGGAGGCTCTTGGCCTGGAGCGGCTCGCGCTCGACGGTCAACACCACCGCCGAAAACGGCGCGGCCAGGCGCGCGCGTAGCGGGTCCGCGGAGACGTCGGTCGGATCGACGGCCGCGTGGACGCGCGCCTCGAAGCCGGGCGGCGGCGCGACCAGGCTCTGGAGTCCGTGCACCTGGAGCTCGATCTCGTCGTGGTGCGCGACCCGGCCGTCCACGAGCGCGAGATCGCCGCGCTTCGGCACAGCGCGGAGCAGGGCGATGCCGTCGGCCGCCCGCTGCGCCGCCTTGTCGAGGCGCTCGTCGAGCGCCCGGGGCAGGACGGTGCCGTCCTCCCGGACGCGAGCCTCGAGTTCGACGAGGAGATCGTCCGGACCGACCACCTCGCCGAGCGTCAGGCGACGGCCGTCGAGCGCAGCGGTGAGAAACACGTCGAGCGGGCCGGTGGCGTCCCGCGCGAGACCTGCGAGTGCGAGATGCTGCAGGCTCGCAGCACGCACGCGCACCTTGTCGCTCACGAGCAGCGGGTGGGCCTCGAGGGCGACACGGAAACGGCGCTCCGCCTCCGCGTGGTCCCGGAGAGCGAGGGCCGCGACGCCGGCGTGGTACGAGGCGATGTGACGTAGCCACGCAGGGCGGTCGTCGCTCGCCAGATGCTGCCAGCGCGTGAGCCGCGC
>JASJDY010000109.1 GCA_030065025.1 Planctomycetota bacterium | reverse complement strand
TCGACGAACATGAACGCCAACGAGGTCATCGCCAACCGCGCGTTGGAGATCCTCGGCCATCCGCGCGGTGCCTACGAGCACTGCCATCCGAACAACCACGTCAACCTGTCCCAGTCGACGAACGACGTGTATCCCACCGCGATCCGGTTGGCCGCGCTCATGGAGCAGAAGGAGCTCGCCGACGCACTACACCAGCTCGTCCACGCACTGCGGGGCAAGGCCGACGAGTTCCGGGACGTGCTGAAGATGGGCCGCACGCAGCTCCAGGACGCGGTCCCGATGACGCTCGGTCAGGAGTTCCAGGCCTTCGCGGTCACGACGTCGGAGGACTGCACGCGGCTCGAGCGCTCGGCGCGGCTCCTGCGTGAGGTCAACCTGGGCGGCACGGCCATCGGCACCGGCATCAACGCGGATCCGCGCTATCCCGATCTGGCACTGAAGGAGCTCTGCGCGATCTCCGGGCTGGACCTCGTGCACGCCGAGGACCTCATCGAGGCCACGGCGGACATGGGTGCATTCGTGCACTTCTCCGGCGTCCTCAAGCGCATCGCCGTGAAGGTGAGCAAGATCTGCAACGACCTGCGGCTGTTGTCGTCGGGTCCGCGCTGCGGCCTCAACGAGATCGACCTGCCGGCACGCCAGCCGGGCTCGTCGATCATGCCGGGCAAGGTCAACCCGGTGATTCCCGAGGTCGTGAACCAGGTGGCCTTCCACGTCATCGGCAACGACCTCTCGATCACGCTGGCCGCGGAGGCGGGGCAGCTCCAGCTCAACGTGATGGAGCCGCTGATCGCCTTCAACCTCTTCGAGTCGATGAGCATGCTGGCCGCCGGCGTGCGAACGCTCACCGAGCGCTGCATCCAGGGCATCACGGCAAACGAGGATCGTTGTCGCGAGCTGGTCGAGGGCTCGATCGGGCTCGTCACGTCCATCGTGCCCCTGCTCGGCTACGAGCGCGCCTCGGACGTCGCCAAGGAGGCGCTGCGTTCGGGACGTTCCGTGCGCGAGATCCTCGTGGCCGCCGGCGACCTCAGCGAGGAGCAGGTCAACGAGATCCTGTCCCCCGAGGCGATGACCGCGGCCCGCAGGATGGAGCCGACCCAGCGCTAGGCGTCGATGCGCTCGAGCGCCGCCAGAACGCTCTTCGTCGCGATCGTGATGTCTTCGCGGATCGACCGGGGCGGGCCCGCTGGGGGCAGTTCACCTTCACCCACTAGCGCAGCGTAGTGCCCGTCCAGCGCCTCGACGACCGTCCAGAAGCACGGGTTCACGTAGCCCGGCGCGAACAGCTCGACGACGCGGATGCCGCGCGGACAGAACACCAGGTTCGACAGGGCTGCGCCGTGCGGCGCAACCACGTGCGTCGCGTCGGAGAACAGGCCGATCTGCTGCCTAGCCGTCATGAGGCCGGGATCGACGGTCTCGAACCCTCGCCTTGCTAGCGCCTCCTCCAGGTCGGCTTCCCCGATGAGGCGGCGGTGGCGTGCACCACCACGCGTAACGAAGAGCTTGCGCCCGTCACCGCGCTTCGTGCCGAGGGCGACGCCCGTCCGGCGTGCCACGTCCCGCAGGAGCTCGCATGTGTCCGGGTGCACGCCCTGATAGGGCGGGTTCTGGGCGGGCACGTGCAGGGTGTCCGGCAGCCAGTGGCCGTGCTTCGTGACGGAGACCACCTGCTGCGGCTGCACGCCGAGCAGTGCCAGCCACTCCTGCTGGAAGGCACGGTCCGACTGGACGAGCACCGGCATGGGCGCGGCGTCCGCGAGGAGCGCAAGGCGCGGTACGGCCTCGAACAGCCAGTGGAAGTAGTTGCTGCCCTCGGCCACCGCCGCCACGGCCAGCCCGCCCTGGAGGCGGCGAGGCCGCGGAAGGCGACCGCGTCCGCACAACCGGTGCCGGCCCGATCCCGCCCGGTAGTCGACGGATACATCGCTCAGGACCTCGTTGGTCGCAGTGATTACGACGCCCTCGCCGAAGGCGCGGGCGCCGGGGAGCTCGACGGTCCACCGCGGAGGGGATTCGCAGGACGCGTGCCACAGGAAGTACGTGTGCAGGGGGTCGTCCGGCTCCACCGGTAGCGTGCGGCGGTGCGGCTCCGCGGCTGCCGCCTGCGGCCTCATGGCGGCGGGAAGCCCGGACGCGGCGATGCATCCGGTCGGTGCGGGGACGGAGAAGACCCCAGCGCGCAGTCGTCGCTGGAATCGCTTCCACACGGAGCTCATGCGAAGTACCGAGCCAGAGGAGTTCCTGTCACGTGGTGGTTGGCGAAGCGAAGCGCACGGGCTACCAGCCTCCTCCTCCTCCGCCGCCGAAGCCACCGCCGGAGAAACCGCCGCCCGAGAACCCGCTGCCGCCGCTCCACCCGCCCCCAAAGCTGCTGGAGGAGCCGCCGCTCGACTTGGGGGGGCGCGGACCGGAGTAGAGGTTGCGGCCGACGTCGTTGCCCAGGCCGTCGAGGGTGTGCGCCAGCACGTAGCCCTTGCCGCTGCCGCGCACCCAGGACGGATCCTGCTGGAAGATCTCCGCGAAGGCCTCGGCCCAGCGCTCGTGCAGACCGAACGCCACGGCGTAGGGCATGAGCTTCTCGAAGGTCTCCATGGGCAGCTCGGCCATGCGCTCACGTTCCGCCGTGACCATGTACTCCTGCATGCCCAGCACGCGGGCGAGCGCATCGAAGCCCTTGGGCGTGCGCCGGGCCATGTGCCGGGCGATCCAGAACATGCCGATCGCACACGGCACGAGCGAGAGCAGGTAGACCTTCGGGAAGAACATCCAGGCGCCGAGCAGCACGAGGACGGCCACGAAGGTGATCCCCAGCCACTTGCCCTTCACCGAGCTCGGGCGCTCGTGCCAGAAGCCGTGCTTGAGCAGGCTGTCCTCGACCTCCGTGCGCAGGTTCTCGAGCCGCTTCACGAAGGCGTACTTCAGCGAGGAGAGCCTGACCTTGTCCTTGCTGCCGAAGAGGCCCTTGATCAGCTTGCGGTCGACCGCATTGAGGCCTGCGCCCTTCATGCGATCGCGATGCAGCTCGAGGCGGCGCGTTGAGCCGCGGTCCTCGATCGTCAGGATCCCGCGCGCCGCGAGATCGACGATGCCCGCGCTCACGTCACGCTGGTCGAGCCTCTCGTCGAGCAGCACGCCGACCTCGGCCGCCGTCAGGCCCTTGGGCGGCTCGAACTCCGGGATGATCGTGCGGCCTCCGAGCGTGTCCCGACCGAAGCGCCACCAGAGGAAGATCCACAGCAGCAGGGCGGCGATGGGAATCAGCACGAACCAGTTGACCTGCAGGAACCACAGCAGTCGCGTTCCCCACCCGGGGTGCGCGATGTATCCCGGCGGGAAGGCCACGGCGATGGTCAGTGCTTCGCCCGCATTCAGCGTGCGCGTGGACTCGAGGCGGTAGGTGCCGTCGTCCACGCGCGTGAGCGCGGGACCGGCTTCCGTGCTGCCGTAGACCCCCTGGAGGGTGCGGGTGCTGACCTCGGAGGGGTCGAGCGACACCACCGACGCGGGCAGCTTGACCGTGCAGCGCACGCGCTTGATCGGGAAGTCCCACTCGGGACCGACGACGTTCCAGTAGAGCTCGTCGTGGCCTCCGAAGGAGGATTCGGCTGCCTCGTAGGCCAGGAGCACATTGAGCGCGCGGTAGCGGATGACCACCTCGCGCACGGCGTTCCTCGCACCGGGCACGCGGATCTTCAGCACGAGCCGGCCGCGCTCCTTGGAGCGCCAGTGCTCCAGCTCGTTGCCGTCGCCATCCTCGACCGCATCGACGCGTAGCGCGATGGAGCGGCGCGAGCCGAAGAAGCGCACATCGGCGTAGGGGATCGAGCGGAAGATACCGTTCCACGAACCTCGGAAGCTCACCCGGAGCCGCTCGACCACCCGCAGCACGCCGTCCTCGCCCACCTCGAGCTCGACGGCCATCTCCTCCATCGCCAGGCTGCGGGCGTGTGCTGCCGGGGCGAGCACCGCCAGGGCACCCGCTGCGAGCAGGAACAGGAACGCGAAGCGAAGCGCTTGCATCAGGCCTCCTCTTCGTCGAAGTCGATGCGCGGCACCGCCGCCTCGTCGGCGTCGTCGAGCTGGAAGAAGGGCTCCGTCTTCTTGCCCGCGAGGCCGGCGACGACGTTGGAGGGGATGCGCTCCACCAGGTTGTTCCAGTCGCGCACCGTGCCGTTGTAGTAGCGCCGGGCGTACTGCAGCGCATCCTCGATCTCGACGAGGTCGCCATGCAGCGCGCGGAAGTTCTTGTCGGCCTTGAGCTCGGGGTAGGCCTCGACGAGGGCGAAGAGCTTGCCAAGCGACTTCTGCAGGCTGCGCTCGCGCGCCTCGCGGTCGGGGATCTGCTCGGCATCGGCTGCCGCGTTACGTGCCTCGACGACGGACTCCAGCGTCTCCTGCTCGTGGCTCGCGTAGGCCTTGACCGTGCGCACGAGGTTGGGCACCAGATCGTGCCGGCGCTTGAGCTGCACGTCGATGCCGCTGTAGGCCTCGCGCACCTTGTTGCCGTGCCGGACCAGGGCGTTCCAGGTCCACACGAACCAGACGACGATCAGTCCGCCGGCAGCGAACAGCCAGATCTCGTTTCCCACAGCGAGCGTCATGGCGCGGAGTCTACGGCACGTGAGCCCGCTCGGGGTGTGGACTCTCGCTACTCGTCAGGAAGTGCACGGGCTCCGTACTTGCCTATGATCCTCCCCATGAACCGCCGCCTTGGCTCGGCCATCCTCATCGCCGTCTTCGTCTGCTCGCTCACGGGCTGGATCCATGCGGAGGACCAGCCCAAGAAGCCGAGACAGCCGGCACAAACGGCCGTCCGCTACGCCGACTTCGGGGCCGTAGGCGACGGGAAGGTCGACGACCTGCAGGCCATCGCCGCCGCGCACGCCCATGCCAACAAGGAGCGCCGACCCGTGCGGGCCGACGATGGCGCCACCTACTACCTCGGCGGCGCGGCGACGACCGTCATCGTCGAGACCGACACCGACTTCGGCCAGGCCAAGTTCATCATCGACGACACCCGGCTCCAGGACCGCCGCAAGCACGTGTTCGAGGTGCGCTCGACGCACGAGCCGATCAAGCCCAAGGGCATCACCGCGCTGAAGAAGGGCCAGGCGAAGCTGAAGGCCAGACTGACGGGCGCCTGCGTGGTGGTGGTGACCGATCGCAACGTCCGCCGGTACATCCGCCGGGGCGGCAACGCCAACAAGGGCTCGCACCAGACCGACGTGTTCGTCGTGGACCAGGACGGCAACGTCGATCCGAATACCCCCATCCTCTGGGACTTCGAGCAGGTAACCGACATCGTCGCCTACCCGATGGACAAGACGAGGCTGACCATCACGGGTGGGCACTTCACGACAATCGCGAACCGGGCCGAGTCGAAGTACAGCTACCACGCGCGCGGGTTGGCGATTCGACGATCCAACGTGCTGGTGCGAGGCGTCCGGCACCACGTCACCGGCGAGGGCAAGACCGGTGCGCCCTACGGCGGGTTCATCAACGTCGGCCGATGCGCCAACGTCATCGTGCGCGACACGGTGCTCACCGGCCGCAAGACCTATCGCACGATGGGGCGCGGGGGCCGCATGGTGTCGATGGGCAGCTACGACATCTCGCTGAACCGCGCGATGAACGTCTCGTTCATCAACGTGACCCAGACCAACGACATCCATGACCGCCGCTTCTGGGGCATCATGGGCTCGAACTTCTGCAAGAACCTGACATACGAAGGGTGCACGCTCTCGCGGTTCGACGCGCACCAGGGCGTCGCCAACGCGACCATCCGCAACTCGACGCTCGGGTACATGGGCATCAACGCCATCGGATCGGGCACGCTGCTGGTCGAGAACACTACGGTGCGCTCGGGCAGCTTCATCAACCTGCGGTCCGACTACGGCAGCACGTGGGACGGTGAGTTCGTCATCCGCAACTGCGTATTCAGGCCGAGGAACCCGCGAGCCGCCGCGCTCATCGGCGGACGCAACGACGGTCGGCACGACTTCGGCTACACGTGCACCATGCCACACACCATCAAGATCGAGGGCTTACGGATCGAGGACGCGAAGGGCAGCCCCGACTACGCAGGCCCCGCAGTCTTCGGCAACTTCAACCCCGCGTACAAGACCGTGGGCTACGTAGAGGCCTTTCCCTACGTCAAGACGAAGCGGGTGATCCTGAAGGACATAACCACCGCGTCCGGCAAGCCGCTGCGCGTGAGCGCGAACGAGGTGATGTTCCGGAAGGTGAAGCTGGAGGTCGGCAAGGCCCGCTGACGCCGGGTCCGCCGTACCCGCTACTCCGTGACCTCGACGCCCTTCCAGAAGGCGAGGTGGTCCTTGATCTCGGCCGCCGCCGGCTTGGGGTCGCGGTAGACCCAGACGGCGTCCGCGTTCGTCTCGCCGCCGACGGAGAGCGAGTAGTAGTTCGCCGTGCCCTTCCAGCCGCACTCGGTCGTGGTGGCGCTCTCGACGAGGACGTCTTCGCGCACGCTGCTGCGCGGGAAGTAGTGGTTGCCTTCGACGACGACCGTGTCGTTCGACTCGGCGATGACCTCGCCGTTCCAGGTGGCCTTCATGGGGAATCTCCGGGTGGCCAAGGAGTGTAGGGCGCGCCGAGGGCTGCCGCCGAACCCGTGGGGCGCACCGTTCGACGCTGCACTGTTCGCCAAGGGGAACTCGGAACCTGCCTCCGTGGCCTCGACGCGGTAGCATCCGCTGCTCGCGGAGCCCCATGAAGCTACGAAGCCTCGCCATCGTCTCGTGCTGCCTCCTGCTGCCCTGCGGCATCGCCGCGGCCGCCGAGCTGGCCCGCCTGCAGCTCGATGCGGACAAGGGCGTCAAGCACGGCGCGACGTTCCTGCCCGAGGGCGTGCGCGTCGAGGGCAACGCCAAGGGCGTGAAGCGCTTCCACGCCGGGCCGCCGCATGCCCGCGCCGTGTCCTTCGGACGCAGCACCGTGCTGCGGGCGCGCCTCGACGTGAAGAAGCCGCCGACCGCCAAGGGGCTCGACCCCAAGCGCTGGTACGGCGTCGTCTCGGTGGACGTCCTGGGCGGCGTCGGGCCCGGGCGCGCGACCCTCGAGCTGGCCGTGGCCGGCGGAGCGAAGGGACGCGAGATCGCCGCCACGACGCTCGACGTCGAGCGCAAGGCGGTGCGCGCTCGCGGCAAGGACCCCGCGGCGCCCGCCATCGACCGCCTCTGGCTGCGCATCCCGCCGGAACGCTTTGCTGCGCTCGTCGGCTCGCCGATCGACGTGACGCTCACCGTGAGGGGCGGCCGCCGTGTGGTCGTCGACGAGCTCCGGCTCGACGCCTTCCACGAAGAGCCCACACGCGGCCTGCTCGGCAAAGCCAACGGCAAGAACGGCCCCGACGTGCTCGCCAGCGGCGCGCTGGGCTTCGCGGCGCTCACCGAGCACTTCGCTACCGCGTTCTCGCTGCTGAGCGTGGACGAGCGCGGCCCGTCCGCCAAGGCGGGCCTACGCCGTTCCGACCTCGTGGTTGCCGTCGAGGGACGGCCCCTTAGGGCTTCCAGCCTCGCCGCCGGCCGCGCTTGGTTCGACGGCAGCCACGAGGCCGCGCTCGGGCGCGCCGTAGAAGACGCGCTCGTTCACGGCCGCAACGCCGTCAAGATCTCGGTGCTGCGCGAGCGCGGAGTGAAGGAGCTCGCCATCAAGCTGCCCGTGCGCACGGAGCTGGGCGCGCGCTTCCCCTTCGGTGATCCGCTCGTCGAGCGGATGCGCGAGGACATCGTCGACTGGGTGGCCGGACGGCAGAAGAAGAACGGCTTCTGGCCCGGCAATGCGGCCGTCAACAGCTGCCTTGCCGGCCTGTGCCTGCTGGGCACACGGGAGCGCAAGCACCGGCCGGCGCTGCGCCGACTCGTCGACGCGCTGCTCGAGCTCAACCCGCGCGCGCGCGACACGAAGGGCTTCTCGTACTGGTCGATCGCCTTCCAGGGCATCTTCTTCTGCGAGTACCACCTCGCGACCGGGGACAAGCGCGTCCTCGACTGGATCCGCGAGGCGATCACATGGCTGCCGTCCACGACGCACGAGTGCAAGTGGGGGATGCAGGCCTTCGGGCACAGTCCCAAGGGGCTGCCGTACGGCAAGAAGGCGCTGATGGCGCCGTGTAGCCACCTGCTCGTGTTCGAGGCGCTGGCCGAGCTGTGCGGCGTCGAGAGCGGCGTGTGGAAGCACATCAAGCCGTACGTCATGCACAGCTGGTCGGACCCCAAGAAGGGCGGTCACGGCGGCATGGGCTACAACGCCTCGGCGAAGGACACGAGCGAGTTCTGGTCACGGACCGGACTCACGGCCCTGGCCCTCGACCTGCGCGGACATCACAAGACCATGCGCGATGCGCTCACGAAGATCATGGTCGAGCGCCATCCGTGGATGCTCAACAGCCATGCCTACGGTGAGCCGGGCGGGGCGCTCGGTCTGGTCGCGTTGACGCGCACCAATCCGAAGGGCTTCGCCGACGTGATGCAGCGCTGGCGCTGGCGCTTCCTGAACGCGTGGAAGCCGGGTTACGGCCTGCGCTACTCCACCGCCCACATGGGCGCGCCGTACATGGGCGAGGACGAGATCATGAACCCCGCCTATGGCGTCGTGCTCTCCGTGCTCAACCGCGGCCTCGTGATCACCGGCGGCGAGCCGGAGCGCTGGCTGCGCTGACCGTACCGAACCAGGAACGAAGCCGCCGGAGAGTCGGCCGATTCGTTCCAGGTACAGATGGGGCGTGATTCCGGCGGCTTCGTTCCTGGTTCCGTAGGGTCATCCCCGCAGTCCACGCAACCGGAGGCGAACGCGCGCGCGCTCCACGGGCGTCATGCTGGACCACCTGCTGATCTCCCGAGACGTGCGCCCGCATCCCCTGCACGTCGAATCATCGGGTTCCAGGGAGCACACCTCCAAGCAAGGTGATCGCACGCCTTCGGCTGCGCACACTTCACAGAGGCACGCACCGTCGATGCCGCGTGCGGCGAGCCATGCCACCAAATCGCCGTCCAGGTGCTTGGAGAAACACCAGCAGTTCGCCACGCCGGAGTCGACTGCGCAGTCGTTCGCTTCTCCGCACAGCGGGCAGACGCCTTCATCGGCGGGCAAGGGGTCGACCGTCACGATGCACTCTCCGTAACGAGGTCCAGGGTACGGAGACCGGGCTGCAGGATGGCTATCTCTTGTAGGCCGCCCGGTACAGGCGCTTGTCCTTGCCGTGCGGCTTGTCGTCGAACTCCAGGTAGCGGGACCTGGCTTCCTTGGAGAAGAAGGTGAACACGTCGATGAGGCGGGCTCCGTCCTTGCCGGCCACGACCTCGTGGAGGTTCTCTCGACGGCGCGAGAGGCTCGAGACGCGACCGGCCGTGACGAGGCCACGTGTCGTCTCGCGGATGTCAAACTCCTTGTCTCGGTCCGGACTCCTGCCCTTCTTCTGCGGCGTCACGATGTCGAAGTTGCGGACCTCGACGGCGCCCTCGACGCCATAGATCACGCCGTTGTAGTCGTGGTGGTCGTGCAGGCGGATCTTCGCGCCCGGCTTCAGATCGATCTCGTAGACGACCAACGGGCGGTGCCTGGCCAGCGCGCTCATCTTCATGGGGCGGCTGCTCTTCCCCGATGACGCAGGAATCGGCTGCACGCGATGGAGCAAGGCCGCCACCGTGTGCAGGTAGGCCTCCTCGTTGGGCTGATCCAGGGTGAGGAGTACGCCTGCCAGAGGTCGGAGCTGTTCGACGACCTTCTCGAAGGTCAGCGGGG
Organism: Planctomycetota bacterium; assembly: GCA_030065025.1. Classification (GTDB taxonomy): domain Bacteria; phylum Planctomycetota; class PLA2; order PLA2; family JAEUHO01; genus JAHEIK01. The sequence continues at coordinate 3,557 of JASJDY010000109.1, read as the reverse complement.
CAAACGGATCGGCGACCTTCGGGGGCTCTCGTGTCTCGCCGGTCCGGGCCAGCAGCGCTACCGCGCCGGCCGCGGCCGAGAAGCGCAGGACCTGGCGACGGCGGATCCGTACGCCGTCGCCGATGACCTCGCCTTCGGCGTGGTCGGCACTGGGGGTGTCGTCGATCTCTTCGACTCGTCCGAAGAACATAGGCTTCTCCAGGGCGGGATCGTACCCGCACAGGAGCGGGTGGAATCCAGCTCCGTGCTCAGCCTCCGCCCGCGATCTCGAGCCAGGGGTTGCGGTCCAGCACCCAGCGGTAGCAGAAGGCGCCTAGCCAGCCGTGGTAGAGGCCCGGGGGCCAGAGGTTGCGCCAGCGCAGGTACAGCGGCGTGAACACGAGCCCCAGCAGGAACGTCGCGCCGGCCAGGCGCACGTCGGGCAGGTGGACCAGTCCGAACAGGACGGCACACACCGGCACGACGAGCGCCTGATGCCGGATCCACCCGTTTGCTCGCCGTAGGTTCCCGGCCACGAGCGCCTGCACGAGGAACTGCTGGATCAGGCCCCACGCCGGGTAGAGCAGCAGCAGCGCGATCAGGCCGCCGTCCACCTGCAGCGTGCCGTTCCGGTATCCGACGAGCGCCATGATGCCGATCGCGAGGACTGCGAAGAGGGTCGTCGCGACGAACGCCGGACCTAGACCCCGTCGCGTGAACCCCCAACGATCCAGCGCATGTCGATCGCGACGCGCCTGCCACAGCGCATACGACGTCCAGCCCAGGAGGGCGATCGCGATCGTGACGGCCTGCAGTCCGAGCGCGTTCGACAGGAGCAGGTGCAGCAGCGCCGTCGCGACGACGGCTGCCACCTCGATCCAGTTGGGCCCACGCGTCACGGTGCCACCGAGCGCTGCTGGATCTCCGAGTGCAGCACGGCACGCAGTTCCATGGCGTAAGCGTACCTCTGGCTCAGCACTCGTGTTCCTGCCGTGCTGCCGCCGTCACGCCGGAGGCGCAGCGGCGCTATCTTGGGCGGCACTGCGGGAGGATTCGGATGCGCAGCTCAGCTCGTTGGACGGTCGCACTCGTGTTGCTTGCCGGGGTCGTGCTCGGGCCCGGCCCCGTGCGTGCCGACGAGGATCCCGAGCCGGTCGAGATCGTCCTGGAGGACGTCACGGAGGCTGCCGGCCTCGCCGGGGTGGGGGGCGATCGCTTCTCGTTCGGCGACTACGACGCCGACGGCGACCCGGATCTCCTGGTCAACGGCAAGACGCTGCTGCGCAACGACACGACGGCCTTCGGCAAGGACGGAGCGGCGATTCGCTTCACGGACGTGAGCAAGGAGACGGGCATCGCCAAGGGGCCCGGCGGCGGTGCGTGCTGGGTCGACCTGAACGGCGACGGGCGCCTCGATGTCGTCACGTCGAACGGAGCCGTCAAGATCCAGGTGAAGCCCGGGGCGTTCGAGAATCGTGCTGCGGCCTGGGGGCTGCCGAAGGGCACGAAGGGGTCCACCGTCGGCGTGGGCGACATCGATGGTGACCACCGACCGGACGTGCTCTTCGGCGGTGGAGAGAACTGGAACGACGGCAACGCCGTGATGTTCCCGCGCCTGATCTACCGCAACGTGGATGGACAGGGCTTCGAGGATCTCACCAAGCACTACGGGCTCGAGACACCGCGCTATGGCCGTGCCGTCGTGTTCGCCGACTACGACACCGACGGCGACCAGGACGTCTACCTCGGCAACTACCGCCTGCAGCCCAACGAGCTCCTCGTCAACGAAGACGGGACGCTGAAGGACCGCGCCAAGGAGCTGGGCGTGCAGGGGCGCTTCGATCCCAAACAGTTCTTCGATGAGAAGACAAAGAAGCGCTACGGCTGGCAGTACGGCCACACCATCGCGAGCAGCTGGGCGGATCTCGACGGCGACGGCGACCTGGACCTGTGGGTCTCCAACCTCGTCCACAAGTTCGTCGGGCAGTCCACCTACCAGGGCAAGCCCTGGTACGACATCCGCGGCTACGTGTGCGACGACTCGGCCATCTACCGCAATGACGGCGCGCCCTACTACGGCTTCACCGACATGCGCGGCCAGTCGGACATCCCGCTCCGGCCGCTCGGCGACCGCAGCGTCTTCCGCGGCGATGAGCTGTGGAGCAACGCGGCCTGCGGCGACCTCGACGGCGACGGCCTGCCCGAGGTGTTCGTCGCGCAGGTCTACACGCTGCCGTACTCGCACGCGCTGCTCTTTCGCAATCGCGGGGGCTTCAAGTTCCGCGAGATCTCGGGCTCCGTGGGCCTGCGCCGCTTCAATTCCTACGGTGGCGCCTTCGCGGATCTGGACGGGGACGGCGACCTCGACCTCGTCTGCGGCGGCAGCCCCGCGCCGAAGGGCAAGCGCGGCATCTGTGTGCTGCGCAACGACACCGAGCCCGGCCCCTGGATCGGGTTCCGACTCGAGCCGCCGTCGCAGAGCAGCGAGGTGGGGGCCCCGGAGAAGGGCACGACCGACCTGGGCGCGCAGGTGATCGTCGAGACGGACAAGGGGCGCCTGGTGCGCCAGGTCGAGAGCTGCATGGGCAGTCACGCGCAGCAGAACGAGAACGTACTGCGCTTCGGCCTGCGCGGCCGGAAGCTGCTGCGGGCGTTCGTGCGCTGGCCGGGCGGCCTCATTCAGGACCTCGGCACGCCCGAACCTGGGCGCGTGCACGACGTGTCCGTGGCCAAGGTGCTGAAGCGGATCCGCGGGCGCATTCCCTCGATCCAGATCGCGTCGGTGCCCAACCAGGGAGCGGAGGGCAGCCTCTTCAACCTCTCCGTGAAGGGGCGCAAGCCCTCGGGCGCCAAGTGGACGGCGGACTGCGACGGCGACGGGGTCTTCGAGACGAAGGGGACGAAGATCAAGGGGCCGTTCCGCGGTGCTCGGGCCGAGCTGCGGGTGCGCCTGGGCGATCCGAAGCGGGGCTGGGCCGTCGAGAAGGTCCTGCGGTTCGACGTGCCGGCGAAGCGCTGACGAGTGCATCCCCGCTCTGACCCGGGCCCACGGCAGCCTGTGGGGTTTCCGCGTCGGCACGCCGTCATACGATGCCGCGCCATATGACCGGGACTGCCGACACGCCGGCCCAGCCCATGAAGAAATTCGGGACCTTCCTGGGCGTCTACACGCCGAGCGTCCTGACCATCCTCGGCGTGATGATGTACCTGCGCTTCGGGTGGGTCCTCGGCAACCTCGGGCTGCCCCTCGCGCTGCTGACCGTAGTCCTGGCGAGCGGCATCACCCTCATCACGGGTCTGAGCGCCTCGGCCATCGGGACGAACATGAAGGTCGGCGTGGGCGGCGAGTACTACATGGTCTCGCGCAGCCTTGGCGTAGAGCTTGGCGGGGCGATCGGGATCCCGCTCTTCCTCTGCCGCACGCTCAGCCTCACCCTCTACGCCTTCGGCCTGGCCGAGTCCGTCGCGCCCTTCTGGCCGGCCGCGTGGGGCGCGGTGCCGATCCAGGGCCTGGCTGCGGGCATCATCATCTTGACCACGGCGATCGCGGGCAAGAGCGCCAACCTCGCGCTCAAGCT
>JASJDY010000114.1 GCA_030065025.1 Planctomycetota bacterium | reverse complement strand
ATCCCCTTCTTCACGGCCTTCGCCAGCTTCTTGAGGTTCTTCTCGGCGTCCTTGCCGATGAACTGCTTCTTGATCCAGAGCATGGTCTGCTTGTGCTTGACGACCCAGCCCTGCTCGATGACGGGCTCCCCGTCGAGCGTGCCGGTGAACTGGTACGTGAGCCCCTTGGCCTTGCCGAAGCTGCCCTTCTTGAACTTGAGCTTGCCGCCGCGGCCGATGGACGCGCCGTCGCCGGCGCCGGCCTCCCAGTCCTGGGCGCGCTTCTCGATGAACTTCTCCGGATCGGGATTGGCCTGGTTGGAGACGTTCAGGCGGAAGGTGCGGATCTCGAAGTAGAAGTAGTTCTTGCCGTCCTCGGTGCGCCCCTCGCCGACGAACTTGAGGTCGCGGTTCATGCTGTCGCCGGCCTTGACGTGCGCGAGGCCCTTGGGCTTGTGGAAGACGTAGCCGGGGCCCGTGTACTTGCGCTCCTCGTCCATCCTCTCGCCACGATCACCGGCGTAGTCGGGGATCATGCCGAGCAGCGGGCCGCGGACGGGCTCCACGGTGTTGAGGAACTTGATGCCCCTCAGTGCCTTGCCTACGTGCGGCGCCATCTGCTTGTAGGAGTCCGTGTGACCCCACGTGCGAGCCATGACCATGTAGGCCTGCCCACGCAGGACGGTGCAGAAGATCATGAGGGCGAGCCGCGTGTCGGCCTTCTTGCCCTCGAACTTCACGAACGCGGACTTGATGTTGCCGAAGTTGACTTCGTCCTTCGTGCGCGTCTTGGCGGCCATGATGGAGTCGAGGAACTTGTTCTCTTCGACGAAGTTCTTGGCGCCACCGCCCTTGATCCAGTTGACGGCCTTGAAGCCGGGGCGCGTGTTCAGCAGCCAGAGATCCAATCGGCAGAAGTTGTTGTCCGGCGTGTCCTTCTCGAACTCCTGCTTCTTGCGCTCGACGCGTCCCATCGCCGTCGCGAAGATGCCGGCCTTCTTGCTGGCGTCCTCGGCGCCCTCCGTCCACTGGAAGGGCCCCTTGGGGAGCGTCCAGTGGATGTTGTGGTGGTCCATCATGATCGCGCGACCTTCGCGCTTCGGGCCCTTCTCGGGCCAGTCGCTGTCGCTGTCACCATCACTGTCGCCGTCGGCGCCGTCCGTGCCGTCGGCGCCGTCCGAGCCGCCGCCGTCCACCTCGTCCATGGGCTCGGGCGCGTCCTTCTCACCGGCGCCCTTGAGCAGGCGGAAGCCCGCGCGCACGGCGTTGATCTCGTCCGTCACGCTGACGTGCGCCGAGTGCCAGGAGATCACGATCAGCTGATAGAAGCTGCCCTTGTGGACCATGACGTACTTGCGGAAGTGGCCCTTCGCGCCGCCGTCGGCCTTCACGCGCTGGATGACGACCTTGCCCTTGATGCCGGAGATCGTCGTGTCCTTGATGGCGGTGCGCTCGACGGTGCCCATGCCCTCGGCGCCTGACCGCTTGAGCTCGGCGACGCGCTGGTCGAGCCCCAGGCCCTCCGTCGCGCGCTTGTAGCCCCAGATCTGCACCGCCGCGGAGCTGCACTCGGCCCGGGCGAAGAAGCCGGCCTTGCTCTGGTCCGACGTGATGGTGCCGAAGCTCCAGCCGTCCGGCAGGGTCCAGTTCACCCCTTGGGCCTTGAACTCCTTGGCATCGCCTGCGAAGGCCACGCTCAGCGGCAGCAGGGCAAGCGAGAGAACCAGCACGGGCAGCAGACGGCGCATGGCGCCTCCTCTCAGGAGCGGTAGACGCTCGGGGTCCAGTCGAGGGCCCGATTCTAACGCGCCTGCGGCTCGTCTGCGGAGCCTGCCGGGGCGATTGCAAGCCGTTTGAGGGCTCCGGGCGCTCCGCCGTCTGCGGCTCAGGGAGTACAGCCGCTTGGGGCTCTGGGCTTACGCCCCGGGTGAGCCGTCGCTGTCCGGCGCAACATCGCCGTCGGGCGGAACACCACCGTCCTCCGAGACGTCATCGCCGACGCCAACGCCGTCCTCCTCCGGAGCATCATCGTCGGCTTCCGGGCGCACGCGCGCCATCGAGACGAGGCGGTCGCCGTCGGGCACGGCGATGGCCTTCACGCCGGCCGTCGCGCGGCCCATGACGCGGAACTGCCCCGGACTCACCGACATGCGGATGGTCTTGCCGCCCTCGGTGATCAGGATGATCTCGTCCCCGTCGCGCACGCCGCGCGCAGAGACGACGTCGCCGTTGCGCTTGAGCCCGTCGGGCGAGATGTTGCGCAGGCCCAGGCCGCCGCGGCCCTGCGGACGGTAGTCCCCGAATGCGCTGCGCTTGGCGTAGCCGCGCTCGCACACGGTGAGGAGCGTGCTCGTCTCGTCGACGATCGCCATGCCCACGACGTGGTCGCCGTCGCGCAGCTTGATGCCGCGCACGCCGCGCGCCACGCGCCCCATGGGGCGCACGCCGCCGACGGCGAAGCGGATCGCCATGCCCTTGGCGGTCACGATGACGACTTCCTGCTCGTCATCGACGAGCGCCGTGCCGATGAGCGCGTCCGTCTCCATGATCTGCGTGGCGATGATGCCGCCCTTGTGCAGGTTGCGGTACTCGTGGAGCCGCGTGCGCTTGACGTAGCCCGTGCGGGTGACGAACAGGATCGAGCGCTCGTCGCCCTCGAAGGCGTTCGCCTCCTGGCCGGAGGCCTCCTCGCGGATGGGCAGGATCGTGTTGATGCGCTCGCCCGGATCCATGTTGAGGAAGTTGATCGCGGCGCGCCCCTTGGCGTACCGGCCGAGGTCGGGCAGGGAGTAGACGCGCTCCTTGTAGACCTTCCCGGCGTCCGAGAAGCACAGGATGAGGTCGTGGGTGTTGGCCACGAGGAGGTGCTCGACGAAGTCGCCCTCCTTGGACTCCGTGCCCTTGATGCCCTTGCCGCCGCGGCGCTGCTTGCGGTAGGCGTCCATGCCCGTGCGCTTGATGTAGCCCTCGTGCGAGAGCGTGACCACGATGTCCTCGGGCGTCACGAGGTCGAGCGAGGTGTAGTCGTCCTGGGAGTCCTCGATGCGCGTGCGGCGATCGAGGCCATAGCGCTGCTTCAGGACCGCCATGTCCTCGCGGATGATCGCGATGATCTCTTCCTCGTCGCCGAGGATCTTGCGGTACTCCGCGATCTGCTCCTCGAGCTTGGCGTGCTCCGCCTCGAGCTCCTGGCGCTGGAGGCCCGTGAGGCGCTGGAGGCGCATCTGCAGGATGGCCTCGGCCTGGGCGGTCGAGAACTCGAAACGCGAGATCAGGCCGGCCTTGGCCTGCTTGGGATCGTGGCTCGCGCGGATGAGGGCGACGATCTCGTCGATCAGGTCGAGCGCCTTGATGAGGCCCGTGACCAGGTGGTCCCGCTCCTCGGCCTTGCGCAGCAGGTAGCGCGTGCGCCGGGTGATGACCTCCTTGCGGTGCTTGACGAACTCCTCGAGCAGGCGCTTGAGGCTGCACAGCTCCGGGCGGCCGTCGACCAGCGCGATCATGATCACGCTGAGCGAGTCCCGCAGCTGCGTGAACTTGTAGAGCTGGTTCAGGACGATGTCGGGATCTTCGCCGCGCTTGAGCTTGATGAGGATGCGGATGTCCTTGCTGGACTCGTCGCGGATCTCGGAGATGCCGGGGATGCGGTCGCTCTTGACGGCGTCGGCGATCTTCTTGAGCAGCGTGGACTTGTTGACCTGGTAGGGGATCTCGGTGACGACGATCTGGTCGGCGCCCTTGTCCGCGCGCCGGATCTCGCAGTTGGCGCGCATCTCGAGGATGGCGCGGCCGGTCGTGTAGGCCTGGTAGATCGCCTGCCGGCCGCAGATGCGTGCGCCGGTGGGAAGATCCGGGCCGGGCACGTGCTCCATCAGGTCGGCGATGGAGATCTCCGGGTCGTCGAGCAGCGCGACGACGGCGTCGGCGATCTCGCTCGGATTGTGCGGCGGGATGGAGGACGCCATCGCCACGGCGATGCCGGCGCCGCCATTGATGAGGAGGTTCGGGAAGCGGCCGGGCAGCACGACGGGCTCGAGGCGCGACTCGTCGTAGTTCGGCTGGAAGTCGACGGTCTCCTTGTCGAGGTCGTCGAGCATCTCGACCGCCGCGGCGGTCATGCGGCACTCCGTGTACCGCATCGACGCGGCCGGGTCGCCGTCGACCGAGCCGAAGTTGCCCTGCCCCAGCACGAGCGGGACGCTCATGTTGAACGGCTGGGCCATGCGCACGAGCGTCGGATAGATCGCCTGGTCGCCGTGCGGGTGGTAGTTGCCCATCGTCTCGCCGACGACCTTGGCGCACTTCAGCGTCTTGTGCCGCGGCGAGAGGTTCAGGTCGTTCATTGCGACGAGGATGCGCCGCTGGCTCGGCTTCAGACCGTCGCGCACGTCGGGCAGCGCGCGGTCGACGATGACGCTCATCGCGTACTTCAGGTACGACTGCCGGAGCTCGGTCGCGATGTCCAGGTCCTGGACGCGCTCGCCGCCGTCGCCGGGCGGCATGGGGGTCGTACCTTCAGCCATGTCGGTCCTGCGATGCTCCGTCGACGACGACGAGGAATCCGATGTCGCGCGCCCCTCGTCGTGCCGTCGTAAACCCCTGTAAAATCGTAGGGTTACGACCCCTTGGCGCGAGCCGCACAGTCTACCCGGGAACACCCCCAGAGGCGACGTTTTGGGGGGGTGTCGGAGGCCTTCGGGGGGCGCCCGGGGAACGTGCTGGCCGGGACCCTCCGCGGCCGTCTAATGCGGCATGCGCCGCGGCCTCCTCGTCCTCCTGCCGGCCCTCATCCTGGCCCTCGGAGCCTGCGGTGACCGCCGCATCCGAGGCGGCTTCGGGCGCCTCGACGAGCGGGCTGGTCTGCCCGACCGGCTTGTGCTCGAGGGCACCCCCTACGAGATGGGGTTCTGGCACGGGTACCTGCTCAAGGACCGCATCCTGAAGCTGCGGCACGCGGGCGTGGAGACGCTCCTTCGCCGGATGGGCTTCCGCCTCGATGCGCCGGGCGGCGTCCTGCCGAGCGTTCGCCAGCACCTCGACCTGTGCGTGGACCAGACGCTCCATCGCCTCTCCGAGCGCGTGCTCCAGGAGCTCGAGGGCATGGCCGCGGCGACGGGGCTCGAGCCCGAGGAGCTGATCCGCTTGGACGTGGCCCGTGACGCGCTGCGCATGAAGGGCCTGGAGGCCGGCCTGCCCGGCGCGGCAGGGCTCGGCCGTAGCGAGGCCGGCTTCGAGGCCGCGGGGTTCTGGGGCGGCGCTGACGCTGCCTGGCTCGTCGAGCACGCCCTTGTGATCCACCGGAAGCCGGTGGGGGAGCGGGAGAGCGCCGCGCTCGGCTGGCCGGGAAGCGTCGGCGCCGTGGCGGCAGCCGCAGCCGGCGGACGCGGCTATCTCGCCGCCGAGGTCGAGATGCGTGACAAGCGCCGGCTGGGCTTCGGTGGGGGACGCCCGTTCCTGATTGCCGCGCGCGAGGCGCTCCACACGAGCCCGGACGCCGAGGACCTCCTCGCGGCCGCCACCGCGACGATGGGGCATCTGTTCGTCGGCTTCGTCGCGCGGCCGGACGCGCTGCCGCCGGTCGAGAGCCTTGGCGGCGTGGGGGCCTTCCAGGGCAGCCCTGATCCGATCGTGGCCCTCATGGAGGATCCGTTCCTCGCGCTGGGGCCGTACGAGGACGCGCGCTCGCCGCAGGTGCGGAGCGTGTGGGAGTCCGTCGTGCGGCCGGAGGTCGGCCTCGAGGAGCGCTGGCTCAGGCTGCGCGAGCACGCCGGCCGCACGGATGGCGGCGATGGTCCCGAGGTGCGCATCACGTGGACGCCGGGCACGACGACGTTCGCCTACCGCCGGAGTGCGGACGCCCCAGCGCGTGAGGTCGTGTTGCGCGATTGACGCCCGGAGCCCGTAGGGGCGGCCGGAGCCCTGTAGGGGCGACCTGAGCTTGGAGCGAAGCGAGGGGCGGAATGGTCGCCCGTCGCCATTCACCGCCCCTTCAACCGCTCCAGCTCCCGCCTCGCGTCCTCAGCCAGCTCCTGGCGCGCGCTGTGCACCTTCTCGCCGGGCTTGCCGAGCTGGGCGAGCAGCTCGAGCGCGCGACGCGCGAGCGCGACCTCGCCGCGTGCACCGTCGTACGTCGCCTGGAGCAGACGCAGGCGCTCGTCGAGGAGCGTACTCGCCCGGCCGGTCTGCTGAGCGTCCAGCTGAGCGAGTGACTTGGCCTCCGCGAGGTGCCCAAGGGTCTCCGCGAAGTCCGGGCCGCGCTCGCCCGGGTTCGCCTCGGCCGCCCACGCCTTGATGCGGCCGAGCTCGATGTGAGCCGCGAAGCGCACGCGCGTCCAGGTCCGGCCGTCCGGGTCGATCTCGTCGGCGAGACGCAGCGCCTGCTCGAACCACGGCTTCGCCGCGGCGGCATCCCGCAGCCCATGGAGCGCCGTGTCTCCGGCGTTGAAGCTGTGCTGCACCAGGCGCTGGCGTGCCCAGTAGTCATCGACGCCGTCGAGCCGCTTCGCAGCGTTCACGAACCCGTCGAAGGCGAGGCGCCAGCGCGCGGACGCCTTCTCTGTCTCGTCGACGTCGTCGGCGTGGTCGAGATCCCAGGCGCTCTCGTAGTCCCGCAGCGCATTCGTCGCGAGCACGTGCGACTCGGCGTGTGCCACCTCGTCGGGCATCTGCAGCACGGTGAATGCGACGCCGGCGAGGAAGGCCAGGAAGATGCCGAACTTGAGACCGCGCATCGCGCGGCTGTGGGCGAGGCGTGTGCCGGGGTCGATCGCGTGGTGCGCGACGTAGGTGATGCGGTCCTCGACGGAGCCGTGCCTGTGGCTGCCCGAGTAGCCCACGATCGCCCGGATGCGCTCCAGCGCACGCACCATCATCGCGGCGCCGCGCGGCAGCGGACGCGGCAGCCCGGGGACGGGGATGGCGGGCGCGTCGGGATCGAGCACGGACGCGTGCTCTGCACCGTAGATGTCGGACTCACGTTCGAAGCGGCGAGAGACCCAGCCGAGGATGATGAACCAGATGGCGGCGAGATGGAGCAGCAGTTGGACCCACGGCGGCACGCCCAGCTCCTGCATGGGACCTGTTGCCGCGTAGAAGATCAGCGAGAGCGAGAAGAACAGCACCAGGAACAGCTGCAGGTGGTTCTTCTTCGCGTGGCCGGCTTCGTGGAAGAAGACGGCGAGCAGCTCGTCCTCGGGCATTGCCGCCAGCAGGGCGTCGGTAATGAAGATCAGGCGCGTGCGGTTCGTGAACCCCACGACCATGGCGTTGTACGCGCGTCCGCCCGTGCGCCACACCATGATGTTCCTGTAGCGGAGGTTGATCTTCTTCGCAGCCGTCTCGAGCACGGTGCGCGTGCGCCCGGGCGCGAGCGGCTCGGCGTGCAGCGCCTTCGCGAAGATCAACGGGATCCACGGCAGCGCGAGCAGCACCAGGCTGAACATGATCGCGATGTCGATCAGTCCCGACGCTTCGCGCCACAAGGAGAAGATGCGTAGCCCCTCGACGCCGAGCTCACCGGCGAGCCAGAGGCCGTCCGTGAGCGCGATGACGATGGCGAGCGGGATGAAGACGATGCCGTTGCGCCGCAGGCCCCGCCGCACGCCGTCACGCGCAGTCCGCACGGGCGCGATGCCGCCGCGCCGGCGGATGAGCTCGCCTTCCAGAATCGCGCGGCTGCCCCAGCCGATGGCGTAGACGGCGAGCATGGGGGCGAAGAGCACCAGGTAGCGGGCGATCCACCAGAGCTGCGGGACGTGTGCGTGGACCCAGGGACCCCAGTCGAAGACGACGATCGCGGCGATCCAGGCCACGAAGGGCCAGATGGTCGTCGAGCGCATCTTGGCCTCGGCCAGCAGCTCGTCGTTCTCGGCGAGCGCGGCCTGCCCGCGTGCCAGCGCCATGCGGCTGAGTGCGCCGCCGACGACGAAGCAGGCGATGCTGCCCAGGAGCGCGCGCGCGGGATCGGCCGCCGCGCCCTGGAGCGCGCCCAGGCCGACCAGCAGGGCTACGAGAACGGTGAGGTCGGGAAGCAAGTCGTGAGGGCTCCTGGCAGGGTGCAGGCGGACCGCCGAGGGTACCGGCCGCCCCGCGGCCCACGCCGCGAATCGCCATCGGACGCGGAAACAAGGGTGCCAGCGGGCGGGTCTGCCGTGGGCGCGCCCTGTGCGCGCAGGCAGGTTGCCGCTACCTTCCAGGGCGCTCCGACCGGACGGAGCGGAGGTCCGCCATGCCGACGCTTGCATCGACGTGCCGCACGCTGAGCGTGTTTCTCCTCCTCGCGGCTGGGGCCGTCCTGGTCACAGATGCGGCGGCAGAGCCGCGCGGCGGCGCGAAGTCGGATCCCAAGAAGGCCGGCGGCAGCACCTACCGCAACGCCAAGCTCGGCGTCCGCGCGCGGGGGCCCGCGGGCTGGAAGATGGTCGCGGATCGCAAGGGCGTGGCGCCGACGCGCTGGCAGCGCCTCGTGACGTTCAACGATGGCGCCACCGACGCCCAGGCCACGCTCAGCTTCCGGCCGCGCAGCGCCACGACGCTGGACGACCTCCTCGCGATGGTGCGCAAGGACTGGGACAAGAGCGCCGACCGCCTTCGCGTGAGCTCGATGCGCAAGATCGAGGCGAGTGCGCTCAACCGCATCGGACAGGTCGTGGTGGACGGCTCCTTCACGCGCAAGGCCAAGCCGGCCAAGGCGAAGAAGGGCGTGCCGGCGCCGCCGTCTGCGGGGACGCCGATGCGCGTGCAGGCGATCTACTACCTAGGGCCCGGCCACACCTACCTGCTCTACGCCCAGGCCCAGCAGACGCACTGGTCGCGCCTCCGGAGTCGCCTCGAGCGCCTGCGCCAGTCCGTGCAGTTCGACAAGGCCGTCGAGAAGGGGCCGACGGGCGAGGGCAGCTACCGCAACGACGCGACCGGCTTCGCATGTCGCTTCCCCAAGAACTACACGGTGGTCACGCCGCAGCGTGAGAACCACCTCGTGCAGTTCGAGGGCGTGGGCGCAGAGGACGCCGTCCTGAGCGTCTACGGCTTCAAGTGGGAGCAGAGCGCGGAGAAGGACGCCGAGCGCCTCGTGGCCCACTACGAAGAGGACAAGGGCGGCACCGCCTCGGCCCGCACCATGGAGGTCGCTGGCCAGGAGGGCTTCCTGGTGACGGCGAAGGCGATGCTCGGCGGCGTCGACCGCGTCGTGATGATCGCGGTCGTGAAGCGCGGCAGCGACTGCTTCCGCCTGCGGGCCTCCATGCCGGCTACGGCTGAGGCCAAGGGAACGGCGGTGTTTCGCGCGTTCGTCGCCGGCTTCAAGTTCTCCCGCGCACGGTAAGCGTCCCGTTCGCGCGCCTGCATTGCGCTGCGTGACCGTCCTCCGCGAGCCGAGAGGAGGCCGTGCGCAGTGACGGATTGCATGTACCCGGCGCGAGCCTGGAGGGGGCCGCGGGCCGTGTCGAGGTCGACGCGGACCACCTCGCCGTCCTCCTGGCGAAGCTGCGTGCGCAGCAGAGCTTCCCGAAGGGACTGCTGGCCGGCATCGTCGCGGGTGTCCTCGCCGCGCTCCTGTGGGCCTTCATCACGCGCGTGACGGGCTACGAGGTCGGTTGGATCGCGATCGGTGTCGGCTTCCTCGTGGCGATCGCCGTGCGCCGCTTCGGTCAGGGCATGGACCTGCGCTTCAGCGTGACGGGCGCAGCGCTGGCCCTGCTCGCGGTGGCGGCGGGCAAGATCCTGGCCATCTGCATGTTCGCGGCGGCGAAGGCCGAGGTGGGGGCGCTCGAGATCTTCAACGAGCTGTCCTTCGAGCAGATGCTGGCCTTGCTCCAAGCCACCTTCAACCCGATCGACCTGCTGTTCTACGGCCTGGCGCTCTGGGTCGGTTGGCAGTTCTCGACGCGTGCGATGACGCAGGAGGAGCTGGCCTCGGTTCTGCGCCCGTCGGGTCCGTCCTCGGGCATCTTCCGGTAGCCCTACCCCTTCTGCTTCCACACGTTGCCGTCGCTGCCCTTGCGACCACGCGCCGTATCGCCCGTGATCGCACCGGACTCGACGAACGCCGCGTCCGCGGGCGGACCCGCATCGCCGCGGTAGCGCTCGTCGTCGGTGACGAGCACGTCGCCGTGCTGGTTGGTGAACAGCACCTCGCCGCCGGACTTGCTGCTGACCGGCCACGCATACGCGCACCAGGCCCGTTCGCTCAGCTCCGCGTCGATGCCCATGTCCTTCGTGAAGCCGCGCTGCGGTTCGCCGATGGGACGGCCGTTCTTGCCCGGTACGTAGATTCGGAAGTGGTAGCCGCTGCGCGAGACGCGGCCGCGCTTGTCGAGCACGCGGAAGGCCCCGGAGAGGACCTCCGGAACGAGGGTCCCGTACATCCGCCCGTTGCCTGCGCCCGACATCTCGACGAAGCCCGCGTACTCCCCCGTGCCGTCCTGATCGAGGTCGATCTTGCCGCTCTGCTGGAGCTGGGCCTGCGCCGACACGATGTTGCGAAGCGTCGCGGCTGCGGCGACCTGGTTCGCGTTCCTGCGCGCCGCTTCGAGGTTGGGGAGGCCCATGCGCGCTTCGTCGAGGAAGCCCAGCAGCTTCTCGGCCGACTCGAGCTTCCTCCCCAGCAGACGGTGCTCGGCCGTGAGCTCGCGGATCTGCTCCTCGAGCTTCACGAGCTGCCGCAGCAGCGTCGGGTCGATGCCGTCGGCTTCGCTCTTGGGCTCGGCCTCGTTCGCCGGCGCAGGCCACCCGGCGGGCCGCTTCATGCCGGGAGGCGTGGGGTTCTTGGCGCGCTCGTCCTCGCGCACCTCATCCAAGCGGGTGCCGAGCAGCACGCCGGCGGCCATGAGCAGAGCCCCGAACAGCATGGCCATGAAGGTGCTCATCCGCATCGCGTGACCTCCCGGTCCCATGATGCGTGCGCGCCTCGAACGAGGCACGCATCAACTCGGCGGGTCAGGCGTCCCTACCCGCGCTGCTTCCACACGTTGCCGTCATTGCCCTTGCGGCCGATCGCGGTCTTGCCCGTGATCCGTCCGTCGTCCACGAACGCGGCGTCCGCCTCCGGCCCGTTACCCGACCCCACGTACCGTGCGTCCTCGGTGCTGAGCACGTCGCCGGCCTGATTGATGAAGTAGACCCGGCTGCCCTGCGACGGATCACCGGGCCAGGCGTACATGCACCACGTCGTCTCGGCGAGATTGCTGTCGATGCCGCTGGCGTTCGTGAAGCCTGCCGGCGGCTCTCCGATGCCCTCCCCGCGCGACCCGGGTAGGTAGACCTTGAACAGGTAGCCCGTGCGCCCGACCTCGCCGTGTCGCGTGAGGGTCTTGAAGGCACTCGAGAGCACGGGCGGAATGAGAGCCCGGCTCATGCGACCGGGCACTGCGCCGGAGAGCTCCCGGAAGCCGGCGTACTCGCCCGTGCCGTCGTTGTCGGCGTCGACACGACCGGTCGCCTGCATCTGCGCCTGCGCCGAGATGCAATTCCGCAAGGTTGCGTGAGCGGCCGTTTCGTTGGCCTTGAGGCGCGCACTGTCCATTGCCGGCATGCGGGACTTGATCATCTGGGCGACCCAGGCCGCGGGCTCGACGTCCTTCGAGAGCTTCTTCTGCTGCTCCACGAGGACCTCGATGCGCTCCTCGAGGCGCGCCAGCCGCATGAGGATCTGCTCGTCGAGCGGCTGCCCCAGGAGCTTGGGTGCCTCGGTCTTCGTCTCGGCCTCGGGCGCATCGGCCTTCAGCAGCTCCGGCGGCGCGGACGGCGTGGCGGGCGCATCCCCCTCCAGCTGGGTCCCCACGACGACGCCGGCGCCCATCAACAGGGCTCCGAGCGCGAAGGCAATCAGGACGTTCTTCTGCATGGGGACCTCCATCCATTCGTCCTTTCGACGGGGTACCCCGAGCCCTTGAGAACCTCGTGACCGCCTCTGAATCTGGAGGCGCCCGCGAGCCGGATTCGGTAGCATTTGAACCGTGGTTCAAATCGACGCCGCCACGAAGAAGCCCGACCGCCGCGCGGAGATCCTGCGCAGGGCGGCCGCCGTCTTCCGCGAGAAGGGCTTCCACGGCGCCGGGATGCGCGAGATCGCCGAGGGGCTGGGCCTCGCCCCGGGAGCGCTCTACTACTACTTCGCGAGCAAGGAAGACCTGCTGCACGCCTGCCAGGACATCTCGCTCACCCGCCTGATCGAGACCGCGAAGCGCATCACGAAGAACGACCAGCGCGCGGACGAGCAGCTGAAGGCACTCATCGCCGCGCACCTCGACCTGACGCTCGACGAGCTGGGGGGCAGCGCCGCCCACGTCGAGTTCCACGCCCTGCCCGAAGACAAGCTCGCGGAGATCGTGAAGAAGCGCGATGTCTACGAGCGCCTGATCCGCCGCCTGATCCAGCGCGGCATCCAGGAGCACGTGTTCCGCGACGTGGATCCGAAGCTCACCACCATGGCACTGCTGGGCGCGCTCAACTGGAGCGTCGTCTGGTGGAACCCGGAGGGGCGCTGGTCGTCTCCCGACCTGGTGGAGGGCTTCGCCGACGTGTTCGTGGACGGGCTCAGGAACGGCCAGACGAACGGAAGCAAGAGGAGCTCCCGATGAATCCTGTCGATGAAGCGGCCGCCCCGCCGCTGGAGAAGGTGCACATGGTCCTGCGCGTGAACGGCGAGGACCACGAGGTCGCCTTCAAGCCGCACAAGACACTGCTCGAGGTCCTGCGCGAGGACATGCAGCTCACCGGCACGAAGCACGGCTGCGAGCTGGGCGAGTGCGGCACGTGCACCGTGCTGATGGACGGCGAGCCCAAGCTGAGCTGTCTCGTGCTCGGCATCGAGTGCGACGGCGTCGAGATCGAGACCGTCGAGGGCATGGCGAGCGGCGCCGGCCCGCACCCCTTGCAGACCTGGTTCGCAGACCTCGGTGCGGCGCAGTGCGGTTACTGCACGCCCGGGTTCCTGATGACGGCGAAATCGATCCTGGAGCGCGATCCCAACCCGTCGCGCGAGGACCTGGTCGAGGAGCTCTCCGGCAACCTCTGCCGGTGCACGGGCTACGACAAGATCGTCCGCTCCGTCCAGGAAGCGGCCGTCCA
>JASJDY010000117.1 GCA_030065025.1 Planctomycetota bacterium | reverse complement strand
AGCTCCGCGCCGACGCGGGTGTGGCCGGTCGGGTTGCTGGGGTTGGAGATGATCGGGAACACGTGGGTCTTGTGGTTGAGGCCCGCGCGATCGAAGTACGTGGCGTTCGGCGGATGGAAGCCGTTCTCCTCGTTGAGCGGAACGACGCGCCAGCTGCTGTCGGTCTGCGTCAGGATGTCGAGGTACGCCGGCCACTCGGCGTTACCAATGCGCACCTCCACGTGCTTCTTGAGGAAGGCGAGCACGGTGTAGATGCCGGGCCGACCGCCGGCGAACACCATGACGTTGTCGGGCGTGATGCTCGAGCCGTAGAAGCCGTTGTAGTGCTCGACCAGCGCCTCCCTGAGCTCCGGGAGTCCCCAGGCCTTGGGGTAGAAGCGGTCTTGCCACGTCACCTCGACGCTGCTAGGCAGCGGCGGTCCGCCTTCGAGCTGCGTCGTCAGCGGGAAGCCCTGGGACCAGGGGTGGGTGCCCTCGGTTCCCATGAACTGCCCGAAGCTGTCGCGGAAGGCGTAGAGGGTCTCGTAGATGCCCATGGGCGGGCAGTTGTCGGAGAGGAAGGACTCGCGCTGCATGGAACCGGGTGCTCGGGTCTGCGTGAAGGTGAGCGCGGAGTCTAGCGGTTCCTGGCTCCGAGTGACGGACTCTGGCCTGACCCCGCCGCCGACCCACTCACCGATGGAAGAACCAGAGCGTCGGTCCCGAGAGCGGCGTTGTTCCACCCGCGAACATGGCGAAGTCGCCGCTCGGGGAGACCGCACCGCGGTTGCCTCCCCCGACCGTGTCCAGGGTTCCCGTGGCGCCTACGAGGTAGGGGAGAGACGGCAGCGAGCCGCCCGGCGTGATCGTGCCGTCCTGGTTGCCTGTCTCGGCTGCGATCGCGAGCGAGCCCGCTCCATCGACCGTGGCGGTTCCCGTGATCGCGCCATAGCGCGGCGGCGGCGAGTTGCCCGCTCCGATCGAGATGAAGTGATAGGAGCCGCTCCATGTCGCGTTCGACAGTCCCGTGCCCTGTCGGATGAGCACGATCAGGAACTGCGCGTCGATCGCCTGCGTCGTGCCCGCGAAGACGATCAACTCACCGCCCGCGAGCATCCCTCCGCTCCAGACGACCTGCGGCGTAGGGGCGGCCCAGGTGACGGTCCCGTCCGTCGCGACGGAGGCCGTGCCGTAGGGAATGGGCGCGGACGGCTGCGTGACGACGCCGTTGCTGTTGATGCCGCTGCTGTAGGTCGCGCCGCCCGCAGCATCGAAGGTGACCAGGCCTGCGAACCACGCGCTGTCGACACCCACGAAGCTGAAGAACGCGCAGGCGTGATAGGTGCCCGCGAGGTCGGCAAGCGTGAACGTGCCCGTGCGTCGCAGCAGGATGGCGGGGCTGGGGGGAGTGCCGTCTGCGATGGGGAGGAGCGTTGCCACGCGGCCGTCCGCACTCACGCCACCCCGGGGGGAACTGGCGGTCAGGAATCCGAGCCTGCGTCCAGCCTTGATCGTGTAGTCGTAGCCGGGAAGGGCGCTTGGGCCGAAGAGCGAGCCGCCGTCGTTTACGGACAGCGTCGAACCCGTCACCTCGCCGAAGCCGTCGGCGGTGAGCGTTCCCCAGAACGAGCCGTTCCTGAGCGGAGGACCGATGTCGCCTTCGAACATGTGCCAGAAGTAGGTGCCGTGCAGCTCGTCAGCCGTTGGGGTGGGCGTCGTGCTGCTTCCGCCGCCGCCACCACAGGCGGCAGCTGTGAAGATGAGGAGGACGCCGAGGCAGAAGACACCGAACACGGTGGCGACGTGGCGCATGTGCACCTCCGCCGGATTATAGCGCTCGGCTCAGTTGCGCGCGTCACGCTCGCTGACGCGATCGAAGCATGTACGCGTTGCGGACTCCGCCGACTGCGTGACAGCACGCACCTCTTGCTGTCCGTCTTGGGGGACAGCACGACGCCTATCGGTCAAGCCCGAGGCTGCTCGTCCGCGCCAGGCATCTCGACCTCGTAGTGGATGGCCGTCGGGTCGCCGTCCTCGACGACGACGCCGAGGCCGAGCACGCCCCGCCCGCTGAGCAGGTGACCCTCCTTGTGGAGCTCCACAGGATCCCCACCCTCCTCCGCGCAGTACGTACCGTTGCTGCTCGTGTCCGTGAGGAGGAACTTCCCCCGCTGGCAGCGCACGACCGCGTGCCAGCGTGACGTTCTGTGATGGTCGATGCTGATGTCGTTCTGCGGCACGCGCCCGAGGGTGACGCGCGGGTTCAGCAGGTCCACCTCGATCTCGCGCTCGCCATGCCTCAGGACGAGGCGGGCATCGAGCGCGGCGCGCATGTGGACTCCGGATGCCAGGGTGGTGAGCATCTCGCGTTCCCAGACGATCTCGAAGACCTCATGCTCTCCGCGCTTGCCCGCGAACCCCGTGCGATCGACGAGGCGACAGCGCTCGCGGAATGAGAGATCGAGGTGATCGAGTGTTGCGCGTGTGGTGAGTGTCTGGCGTGGGTTGGCCAGGTGCATGATGCGGGAGGTGACGTTGACCGTGTCCCCGAAGATGTCGCCGTGCCTGAGGATCACGTGGCCGTGCTGGAACGCAACCCGGCCGCTCAGCTCGACGCTCACGTCGCTGCCGCGACTGAGCGCCTCCAGGCCACGGTGCATTTCGGGGGCGCAGCCCGCGGCGTGATTGGGACTCTCGAAGGTGCACAGCACGGCGTCACCGATCGTCTTGATGACGGTGCCGCCGGCCGTGCGGGCGATGTCCGAGAGGCGATCCAGAGCAGCGCCCACGATGTGCTCGGCCTCGTGGTCTCCGAGCGCGTCATAGAGGGCCGTGCTGCCGACCAGGTCGACGAACAGGACCGTGCAGTCACACTCGCTAGCAGTCTCATCGGTGCGCAACGCTTCAGGCTCTCCTGTCTGCGTACTCCGCACCGAGATTGTACCCGCCGCCTCGATGGGGTACGGCGTCCGGCTCGAATGTGGACGGTTCCGCAGATCGCGTTCGCCGCACGCCCGAGCTGCAGTCTCCGGTAGGATCACGCGCTTCATGCTGCGCGCGCTGACTCTGCTCCTCATAGTCCTTGCAGCCGGGCTGCCGGCGTGGGCCGAGGAGCCGTCCGGCCCCGACATGGCCGCGGACGCGGTGGCGCGCGCGTTCGAGGCGAGCGACGCCTCCGCGCTCGAGTCACTCGCTGCGCGCAAGTCCCCCGAGCGCTGGCTCGTGGTCGATGCGCTGTGCGCCCGCAAGGCGTTCGCCGCGGCCGAGGCGTTCGCACGCGCTGCGCCTGAGAAGGACGGCAAGGCACTTGCGGCCTACGTATCGGCCGCGGCGCAGCGCGCGCCGCGCCCTGCTGAGCGTGAGCTCCTGGCGACCGTCACGGCGGCCGTGAAGGCGCGAGACGCCAAGACCGTCATCGAGAAGACGGAAGGACTCAGCGCGGATCTCGACTCGGTCGTGCGCATCCGCCTCCTGCACACGCGAGCACGCGCCCTGCGCGGAGCGCGTCGCCCCGTGGACGCGGAGCAGGCGCTGGAGGCCGCCGGCGATGCCGCGTGGACGCTCGGCTGGCTGCTGCGGGCGGATCACCTGCTGCACGAAGCCGGCATGACGGCGGTACGGCGTTTCGCCTGGGATCGGGCCAGCGTGCTGTGGACGAAGCGCCTGGACGTACAGACGTCGCGCGGGGATGGGATCGGCGCTGCGCGCACGCGCAGCAACCTCGGCTCGGTGGCGCGCGAGAGCGGCGACTTCGAAGGCGCGCTGAAATTCTTCGAGGCTGCACTGCAGGGTGCCCAGGCGGCGGAGGACGCTAAGCTCGCGGCGGGCGTCTTGGGCAACCTCGGAATCGTCCACGACATGCGTGGCGACTACCGTCAGGCGCTGATCATCTACGAGCGCGCACTGAAGCAGATCGAGGCCGCGGGGGATCGCCGCGGCGCGACCGTCATCCTGGGCAACATCGGTGCGGTACACGACCAGCTCGGCAACCTGACACGTGCTCTGTCCATCCACCAGCGCGTCCACGAACAGCGGCTCGCCATGGGGGATCGCCTCGGCGCGGCGGAGGCACTGGGCGACATCGGCTCCGTACGCCACGGGCTCGGCGACTACGGCCGCGCGCTCACCGACTACGAGAGCGCGATCCAGCAGCTGCTCGCGCTGGGCGATCGGGATGGAGCGGCTCGCACCATCGGCAACCTCTCGGGCCTCTACCTGGCCCTCGGCGACATGCGGAAGGCGCTCGCCGCCAGCGATCGTGCGCAGGCACTGCACGCAGAGACGGGCAACCGCGCGGGCGCGGCGCTCGTGTTGGGCAACCGGGGCGTCATCCTGGCGACGATGGGCGACTTCGAGGGTGCGCTCGAGGTGTACGAGGAGGCCCGCGCCCAGCTGGCGGGGCTTGGTCGTGATGCCAGCGCAACGAGCATCCTCGCGAACATGGGTACGTCGCAGCTTCGCCTTGGCCGCAGCAAGGAAGCGCTGGCCACGCTGCAAGAGGCCCTGCGGCAGTACGAGAAGATGCGCAGCCGCGCCGGTGAGGGCTGGACACGGCTCAGCCTTGCACGCGCACATCAGAACCTCGGTGACGCCAAGGAGGCGCGCAGTCTGCTGCGACGCGTCGAGCGCCAGGCGCGGCGCCTGAGGGACACGCCCTTGCTCGTCGAGGCGCTGCGCAGTCGCGCCGTGCTCAATCTCCGGACGGGCGAGGCCCGCGAAGCGCTGCGTGATGCCGAGGACGCGCTGGAGGAAGTCGAGAACCTGCTCGGCGGTCTCGGAGAGGAGCGCGGCGCGTCCGCGCGTCAGACGCATGCTTCGCTCTTCGCCGCAGGCACGCTGGCCGCCATCCGCGACGACGATCCGGCTGCGGCCGTCACGTTCCTCGAGAGCGGTCGGGCCGGTGCGCTGCTCGACGCGCTCGGCAAGCGCGAGGCGCTGCGCTGGAAGGCGGAGACCCTCTCGCCGGAGCTGCGCAAGGCCGACGACGAAGCACGCGTCGCGGAGGCCGCGGCGCGCCGCGCCTACGACGCGGCGGTGCGGCGTGGGCGCCTCAAGGAGGTCCGCACCACCGGCGCCGCCCTGGATCGCGCCTCCGAGGCCGTGCGCGACGTCGCGGGGCGCATCCAGCGCGAGCTCAAGCACCAGGCCGGCCTCTACTACCCGCGTGCCGAGACCATCGAGGCCATCCAAGAGGGACTCCGCGCCGACCAGGCGCTCGTGCTGTACGGCTTGTGCCTGGACGAAGCGCTTGCCGTGGTGCTGCGACGGGATGCGGTGCGCGCGGTCGCACTGGGCGCCGTCGCCGAGGTGGTCGCTGCCTGCAAGGCGCTGGACGTCACGCAGCCCGGCGAGGCGTCCCCGGAACCGGCCATCGCCGCGCTGCGTGACTTGCTCATCGCGCCCCTCGCCCTCGACGACACGGTGAAGCAGGTGCTGATCTCGCCCGAGGGCCCGCTCTGCTACGTGCCGTTCGGCGCGCTCCTCGATCGTCCAGTCGCGTTGACGCCTTCCGGAACGACGCACCTCCTGCTGCGGGATCTACGCGACGACGAGGGCGAAGGCATCCTCGCGCTGGGTGATCCTGACTACAGCGGCGTGTCGGAGGGCGCGCAGGCGATCTACTACCGCGGCAACGAGCTCGCGCGACTGCCGGCCACGCGCGTCGAGGCGAAGACCGTCGGCTCGACGGTGCTGCTCGGCAAGGACGCGAGTGAAGCGGCGCTGCCGGGCGCCATCGCCGGCTCGAAGCGCTGGCGCGCGGTGCACCTCGCCTGCCATGGGCTGGTGAACGTGGACAAGCCCATGCTGTCCTCGCTTGCGCTCTCACGTGGGGGTGAAGACGACGGCTTTCTGACGGCGCTCGAGATCCTGCGCATGCGGGTCCCCGCCGATCTGGCGGTGCTGTCGGCGTGCGAGACGGGCAAGGGCCAGATCGTGAAGGGCGAGGGCATCGTCGGGCTGACGCGTGCGTTCATGTTCGCCGGCGCCCCGCGGGTCCTATGCTCGCTGTGGAAGGTCGACGACGAAGCGACGCGCGAGCTCATGGTGAAGTTCTATGAGCTGTGGGCCCCCAAGACGGGGACGGGCCTGCCGGCCGCCGCGGCCCTGCGTCGCGCCCAGGCTCACGTCCGCGCCCAGCCGAAGTGGAAGCACCCGTACTACTGGGCTGCGTGGGTGCTCTGGGGGTTGCCGGATTAGGCACCCCCTCCGTATCCGTTTCCGTACGCGTTTCCGTTTCCGGCGTGACCCAATCCCGGAAACCGGACCCGACCCGCCGCGCCGTCTCCGTCGCGGGCGGCCAACCGCCCTTCGACTCCGTCTCAGGGCTCAGGCCGCCCCTACGGCGTAGACCCTGGGATACCCATCCGGCCCTCGCCGCCCGGTAGGGTCTGGGGTCTTCGCAAGCCCCCGGAGGAGTCCATGTCGCGTTCCGCTCGTCTTCTGGCCGTCCCGGCCGTCTTGTTTGCGTGTCTTCTGATCGTGGCCTGCGGCGGCAAGCCCGAAGCCGAGCCTTCGAAGCCCGAGCTGACGGGCGAGGCCGCTGTGATTGCAGCGCTCGAGGGGGGCGACCCGCTGCCCGAGGGCAAGCACAGCATCGGCTTCCCCTGGATGGGCAAGCAGTCGGTCATGTGCGTCGGTGACTCCGTCGAGCGGCAGATCGCGTTCGTGGACTTCACCGACGGCACGCCGGGCAAGATCGGCCATGTCGACGTGAGCGACAGCGACAAGGCCTCCGGCAAGTTCACCGTGCCGATCGACATGCTGCGTACGGGACACACCGATCGCGACAAGAAGCTCCAGAACCACAACTGGCTCGAGGTCGAGAAGCAGGCCGATCTCGTTCTCGACTGCACGTCGATGACGCGCGTGAAGCCGACCGTGTGGCGCGTCGAAGGGACCTGGTCCATGAAGGGCGTCACGCGCCCGGTGACGTTCTTCGCCAACGTGCGCTACATCGGTGAGATGCAGCGCGTCGGCTCGAAGGTCGTTCGCGTGAAGGCCAGCTTCCCGATCGCGCTGAAGGACTTCGAGATCGTCAACCCGGCTGTGGGTACGCCCGCTGTCGCGAGCAGCTGGGACATCGACGTCGTCCTGCTGGGCGTGATCACGAACTGATCTACATGCTGCGCCGGGCGATCGCCGTCGGCCTGCTGCCGTTGGTCGTCGCCGGCGCGGTGGACCTCTTCTTTGGCGTCGAGGTCACGATCCTCGCGCGCACGCGTACGCCGGACGAGCGCGCCGAGTGGCGCGACGTGGGCTGGGATCCGCGCGACGGGGTCGCGGAGCTCTACGGCATCGTCGAGCCGCCGCCCGGCCTCCGAGCCGTGGTGCTTGATCGCGAGCGACTGGTGCACCCGGTCGAGGATGACTCGCTCGTCCTGCTGCCGGTCAACCGATTGGCGGGCGAGGACGTCTTGCTCGCTCGCGCCCTCTGGTTCCGGGCGAGCGTGGCGGCCGCCGCGCTCGTGCTCATCGTGTCGCTGGTGAGCTGGATACGGCGTCGGGTCCGAGCTCGAGGGGCTACCGCTTCAGATAGCGCGTGAAGCGCGCGATCCCGATTTGTGTACCCTGAGCGTGTGCGCGTACGCCGCCATGCGATTGCCCTGTTGTGCTTGCTGGGATCCGCCGCCCTCCTGATGGCGCTGCCGACGGGAGCGGCATGGTCCGAGCCTGAGTCAGACGGGGCGAAGCACGCACCGCGGGGTACGGCGTTCCTCGCGGGCGTCGCTGCGGATGGTGAGGCCAAGACCGTCGATCGGCTCCATGCGGCGGATGAGGATCCCTGGATCCTCGTGGAGGAGCTGCTCTTGCTCGGCAAGAAGGACGTCGCCTTGCGCGTCAGCCGCGCGGGCTGGAGCGTCGACGACTCGGCGCTGACGGACTACGCCCAGCGCGCGACGCCCGGATCCGTGGCGCTGGCCCAGCGCGTCGTCCAAGCCGAAAAGCGCCTGGACGAAGGCGACGGCGAAGGCGCTCTAAAGCTCGTGGCCGAGGCGACGGGTGCGGGCCTCAACGTGACGCAGATCCGCGCCCTGCGCGTACGTGCTCGGGCTCTGGAAGCGACCGAGGCGGCCAAGGCCGCGGGCGTCATGCGCGCCCGACTCGCGCGCCGTGCAGGCGTCCTCGGATGGCGTCGCGCCGAGGATGCCGTCTTGCGCGTCATGCTCGGGCGGCTGGGGCCGCAGGGTTCGCCCGATTCGAAGCACCGGATTCTGTCGCGTCTGCTCGCAATCGACCAGGATGCCCGCGATCTCGAGCGATCGGCTCGCTGGTGTCTGGAGCTCGGCTACCTGCAGGCTGTTCGCCAGCAGCCGCAGTTGGCGCGGCGCTCGCTGATCGAGGCCGAGAGCCTGCTCGAGGTCCTCGCGGTCAGCCCGGGTCTCTCGCGGGAGCTGCATCAACAGCGTGCGCGCGGGCTCGCGCAGTTGGCGGACGTCCATCTCACGCTGGGCAATCCGGCCGCCGGTATCGACACCGCCTTCCGCGCGTACGACATGTCCCAGGCCACGGGGCCCCGCGTTCGCTACTTCACGGCGCGCACTCTCGGCAAGGCCTACCTGGCCCTCGGGGACCCGGTGAAGGCGGAGACCTACTACCGCGAGGCCGTAAAGCAGGCGACGAGCGAGCTGCCCGAGATCGCTGTGTTGCTGAAGGGGGATCTCGCACACCTGCTGCTGCGGCTCGGCAAGCGCGAGGAGGCCAATCGGCTCTATGACGAAGTCCTGACCTCCGCCCGCAGCAACAAGAGCGACCGTCGTCCCTACTACGTCGTTCGGCTTCATCTCGCCGATCGCTGGATCAACCATCCGGCCGACACCGACCGGGTACCGGATCTCCAGCGTGCCCTGCTCGACCTGTTCGACATGCTCGAGTCCCTCGAGGCCGAGCCCGCCGGCTTCACGGCACGCCCGGAGGTCGAGGCGAACACCCAGGCGCTGGCCGGCCGTGCCCTGAACTTGCTGCGTCGATCGAAGGAAGCGGAGCCGATCCTGCGTGAGGCGCTGCAGAGCGCCTACGCCAGCAGCATCCCGGGCTTCCAGCAGTTCCTACGACGCGAGCTCGCCCACGCGGTTCGTGCGAGCGGCAATCCCAAGGAGGCGCTCGAGCTGACGCGCACCGCGATCAAGGGCCTGCGCAAGGACGTTGCGTCGCTGCCGGGGCAGTACGCACTCAGCGTGCTCTCCCCTTCAGGGAACGGAGAGCTCATCGACGAGCACGTTGCCAGCGCTCTCGCCTTGAGCTCGCCTCACGAGGTCATCGACGCGTTGGAGGCGACCCGCGGCATGGCGTTCCTCAGCGAGGTTCGGCGCCGCAAGCGTAGCGGCGCCCGTATGCGCCTGGAGTCTCAGCAGGACTCCATTGCTTCGCTTGCCGCTGGTGTGGCACAGGCGGCACAGTCGTTCTGGCGCGCAAGTCAGAGGGACCGACAAGCGAGCTTGCGAGCCAAGAAGGAGCTTTGGGAGCGACGCCGGGAGCTGCGTGACGTCCGCGGGCGCCGCGAGCTCGAGAGAGAGCGTGATGCCCGGCTGGAGGATGCACCCAGGGCAGGACCGCTGGTGCCGCTGCCCATGCGGCGCGCCAAGGCCCTGCGTCGCGACGAGGCCATGCTGTACATCGCGCGGGCGGACGCACAGTACATCGCCGTGCTCGAGGTCGCAGAGCGTGTCTACGTGGAACGACTCGGGCCATGTGACACGGTGGACGAGGAGCTCCTCGACGCACGAGCGACGTGGATTGATCCCGAAGTCAAGGAGCACGCACCTGAGCTCGCGCGCATGATCTCCGTCGCTCTGCCGCAGGCGGTGCTTTCGCGACTCATGGCAAAGCGCGAGCCTCCGCACCAGAGCGTGGCGCACCTCTACGTGTCCGTCAGCGGGGCATTCGCGATGCTGCCGTGGCCGGTGATGGTAGAGGCCGCCTACGCGAAGACGCGGCCCAGCGGCAGCACGGCCCCGACCGTCACGCTCGTGGCGTCCCAGGGCGTGCTTCAGCATCTGCGCAGATTCAATCTGCCTTTTCAGGGCGGCGCGTTGCTCGCTCTCGGCGATCCCGACTACACAGCCGGCCGTGATCGCCGAACGCAGATGGCCGTCTTCGGGCAGAAGCTGCTGCGCCTGAAGCAGAGCGGCCTCGAGGTGAAGGAGCTGGTCGATCCCGACCGGGGTGACCTCATGCTGCTTGGAGCCGACGCGAGCAAGGCGGTGCTGAGTCGCTGCCTCTTCGATTCACCCTATCCGTTCGATGTGCTGCACCTCTCCTGCCACGGGATCCTCTACAGCCCGGTTCCGTGGATGAGCGCTCTCGCGCTGCATCCCACCGCGACCGACGACGGGCTACTCACCGTGGAGGACATCGGCCGCTGGCAGTTCCCGAGCGGTCCGCGTCTCGTCGTGCTGGCTGCATGCAACTCGGGGCTCGGCTCGCCGGTGCCGGGGGAGGGCGAAGACGGGCTCGTACGCGCGTTCCTTCTCGCTGGTGCGCGTCACGTGGTGGCGAGCTTCTGGAAGGTGCCCGACGACACCAGTCGCCGGATCATGGTCGCGTTCCACAAGTACATGCGCGAAGGCAAGCTGACGCCGGCTCTGGCGCTCCGGCGTGCGCAGCAGGACGTGCGTGCTGACGCGAAGGGCATGGCGGCACATCCCTGGTCATGGGCAGGATGGGCCGTGTGGGGGCCGCGCGACTGAGCAGCACGTGCCGTAGGCACACGTTCGCGTGCGTGGCTGTTCGTGCTTGACGCTTTCGCGCGGCTTTGCTCCGCTGCTTTCGAGATTCTTCGGCAGCGGGCCTGATGGTGGTTAGCCCGCGCCAGAAAGGGGTTGTCTCATGTCCCGGTTCCGCGCGCGTCCTGCCCGCACGTCCGTCCTCGTCCTGATCGTCCTTGTCCTGGCTCTTGCACAGCAGGCCTCGGCGGCGCCGCCGCCCCCTCCGAGCTTCGTGAAGTTCATGATCTCCAACCAGACTGGAGCGGATGTCACCAATGTGGCGGTGACGCTCATCCCGAGCCGGGAGTCGAACCGCGGCCAGCTCGACACGACCAAGCAGATCGTCGTGTCCGTGAACAAGTTGCCGATGAGCGCGAGCGTCGAGGTGAACTTGCCCAAGACATACGGCATCTCCCGGATCATGGCGACCGGCAGCTGCCCCAACCAGTTGCCGTCGGCCGTCCAGATCACGGCGGAGAAGGCCAACTTCGACGGGAACACGGGCGACGAGTACGCCGGCTTCTGCTTCCAGGGTCCCTCGAGCTCGCAGAAGTACACGCCTGAGCTCATCTTCCGCAAGAAGGCCAACACGACGGACGTGTACGAGGCGCACCTGCAGGCCAAGTGGCGCTGGGGCAACGCCTGGGCCCAGCAGCCGGAAACCGACACGAAGCAGTTCTCGCAGTAGGAGGTCCAGGGGCGGTGGATGTCCACCGCCCCGGTTCGCTATCGAAGTACGAGGACACAGGGGCGCTGGGATCAGGCCGACTCCGCGGCGCCCTCCTCGGCCGCGTCTTCCTCGGCGAGCTTGCGCGCCTTGAACGCGCTGCCCCAGTCCTGCATGTCCGTCAGGATCGGCTCGAGCGTGCGCCCGAACTCCGTGACGTCGTACTCGACGCGGGGCGGGACCTCGGCGTAGACGGTCCGGGAGACGACGTCGTCCGCCTCCAGCTCGCGGAGCTGCAGTGTGATCATGCGCTCGGTCGCATGGGGGACAAGACGCCGGAGCTCGCCGAAGCGCTTGCGGCCCGCCAGCAGGTGGCAGACGAGGACGGGCTTCCAGCGACCGCCGATCACGCTCAGCGTCGCCTCGACGTCGCAGCCGGTCTTCCAGCAGTACTTCCGGGCCATGGCTCAGGTCCCCCTGGGTAGCGAATGTCCGTTACTTACAAAAATGTGGGTACTTGTCCATTCCTTGGCGTGGGGTACACCAAGCCTCCTGACGCGGAACCCCAGCCCCTGGAGTCGCCCCCATGCGCCCCGTCCGACGCACGCTTCCCCTCGCCCTGGCCGGCCTCCTGGCCCTGGGCGCGATTGCCTCTTCCGTCGACGCCAACGACCAGAGGCCCAAGCCTGACTTCGCGCTGCGTGGCGTCGACGGTGCCACCCACCGCCTCTCGACCCATCGCGGCAAGTGGGTGGTTCTGGAGTGGGTCAACTTCGACTGCGCGCCGGTGCGCGACCTCTACCAAGCACCTCGGCAGACGATGCAGGCGCTGCAGAAGGCCGCCATGGCGCGCGGCGTCGTGTGGCTGTGCATCAACAGTACGGCCGCCGGCAAGGCAGGGCACCTCACGCCCAAGCAGGGGCAGGCCGCGCTCACGCGCATGGGCGCAACGCCGACGGCGATGTTGCTCGACACCACCGGTGCTGTCGGCAAGCAGTTCCGTGTCCGGTTTGCGCCCGAAGCGCGCGTCCTCTCGCCGCGCGGCGACGTCGTGTACGTCGGCGGCGTCGACCACCTCCACACCGTGCTCGAGGCGGCAACCACCGGCCGTCCGATCCCCTTCGCGTCGAAGCCCGTGAAGGGCTGTCGCATCGCCTACGCCACGACGACAGCTGCTCGCGGACCCAAGGCGCCGGAGTTCACGCTGCGGGACACCACCGGTGCCGTGCGCCGGCTGAGCGACTACCGCGGCAAGTGGGTGATCCTCGAGTGGGTCAACTACGACTGCCCGTTCGTGCAGAAGCAGTACCACTTCTCACACAAGACCATGCAGGCGCTCCAGCAGCGCGCGGCGCGCAACGGCATCGTCTGGCTCTCGATCTGCTCGTCGGCGCGCGGCAAGCAGGGGCACTTCTCGGCGGCGCAGGCGAATGCGCGGATGAAGAAGCTCGGCGCGACGCCGACGGCATACCTCCTCGATCCGTCGGG
>JASJDY010000116.1 GCA_030065025.1 Planctomycetota bacterium | reverse complement strand
GTCGAAGGGGCGAAGCGAGTCGAAGGGTGAACGCCCGCCCGTCTTCGAGGTCATCCGGTGTTCGCATGCACCGCGACGTCGATGCTTCCGTCACACGCGGGACGACCTCGCACGGGGGGGGGACGTCGCATTGCCGCCGTACGCCACGTGAAAGAGGCACCACCCACGCCGAGAGTTGGTCCGGGCGGGCGTTCACCGCCGCGTTCCGCGGCGCTTCCGGCCGCCCCTACGGCAGGACCGTTCGTGCCAATTCGCGAAGCCCCGGATTCGGCCGGTTATTCGACCGGCTTCTCCAGGATCTGGTCCGCCGTCGGCACGTTGCGATCCGCTGAGCGGCCCGCCACGCGGATGCGCGAGCGTGCTTCGTCGATGCGCGTCATGCGCGCCTCGATCTCGACCTCGCCGACTGCCGGCGTCGCCATGGCCTCGGCCAGCTCCGCCTCGGCTGCAGCGACGTCCACCTCGCGAGAGGGCGTCACCGCCTCGGCCAGGATCGAGACCTCGTCGCGCGACACCTGCAGCACGCCACCGGAGAGGTAGAAGTTCTGCTGTGCGCCGTCCGTGCGCGTGACGCGCAGCTCGCCGCGGCCCAGCACCGCCACCATCGGGGCGTGCAGCGGGTACACGGCCATCTCGCCGTCGAACGCGGGCGCGACCACGTGGTGCGCCTCGCCCTCGTAGGCCGAGCCCTCGGGCGTGACGACGGACACGTTCAGCGATGTGTGCTCAGCCACGATGACCCTTTCGCCTACGCCCTGCGATTCCGACTTTGCGTCTTTGCTCTCTCTGCGTCTTGCAGCCGGCGCTAGCCGGCTGCCTGCTGTTCGGCCTTCGCCGCGGCGTCCTCGACGGTGCCGACGTACATGAACGCGCTCTCGGGCAGGTGGTCCCACTTGCCCTCGCAGATCTCCTTGAAGGAGCGCACGGTCTCTTCGATCGGCGTGTTGATGCCGCTGAAGCCCGTGAAGACCTCGGCCACGAAGAACGGCTGCGAGAGGAAGCGCTCGATGCGGCGCGCACGCTCGACGAGCAGCTTGTCTTCTTCGCTGAGTTCCTCGACACCGAGGATGGCGATGATGTCCTGCAGCTCCTTGTAGCGCTGCAGGATCCGGATCACCTCCTGGGCGACCGCGTAGTGCTCGTCACCCACGTACTGCGGGTCGAGGATTCGCGAGCGCGACTCGAGCGGGTCGACGGCCGGGTAGATGCCCTTCTCGGCGATCTTGCGCTCGAGCACGGTGAACGCGTCGAGGTGGGAGAAGGCCGTGGCGGGCGCCGGGTCCGTGAGGTCGTCGGCCGGCACGTAGATGGCCTGGATCGACGTGATGGCGCCGTTCTTCGTCGAGGTGATGCGCTCCTGCATCTCGCCCATCTCGGTGCCGAGCGTCGGCTGGTAGCCCACGGCCGACGGCATGCGGCCGAGGAGCGCGGACACCTCGGAGCCGGCCTGCGTGAACCGGAAGACGTTGTCGACGAAGAGCAGGACGTCCGTGCCCTTCGAGTCGCGGAAGTGCTCGGCGATCGTCAGGGCCGAGAGACCGACGCGCAGACGCGCACCGGGCGGCTCGTTCATCTGGCCGAAGACCATGACCGTCTGGTCGAGCACGGACTTGCCCGTGTCGCCGATCATCGCCTCCTGCATCTCGAGCCAGAGGTCGTTGCCCTCACGCGTACGCTCGCCGACGCCGGCGAACACCGAGAAGCCGCTGTGGAAGCGGGCGATACGCGCGATCAGCTCCTGGATGATGACCGTCTTGCCGACACCCGCGCCGCCGAAGAGGCCCGTCTTGCCGCCACGCACGTACGGCGTGAGCAGGTCGATGACCTTGATGCCCGTCTCGAAGATCTCGGTCTTGGGCTCGAGGCTCTCGAACGCCGGGGCCGGCTGGTGGATCGGACGACGCTCGGTAGCCGCGCAGTCGCCGCGGTTGTCGATCGTCTCGCCGAGCAGGTTGAACACGCGGCCGAGCGTCTCGTCGCCGACCGGCACGCTGACCGGGGCGCCCGTGTCGCGAGCTTCCTGGCCGCGGACCATGCCGTCCGTGGAGCCGAGGGCGACGCAGCGGACCTCGCCGCCGCCGAGGTGCTGCTGCACCTCGCCGACGAGGCGCTGCTTGCCGTCCTCGCGCTCGATCGTGCACTCGATGGCGTTGTAGATCTGCGGGAGCGCGTCCTCGGGGAACTCCGCGTCGAACGTGGAGCCGATGACCTGGGTGATCTTGCCGATGGAGGCCATGATCTCTCTTTCCTTCTCGAGGGGGCTACTCGATGGCGGCCGCGCCGCCGATGATCTCGCTGAGCTCGGTCGTGATCTGCGTCTGACGGCTGCGGTTGTAGAGCATCGTCAGGTCGCGGATCATCTCGAGCGCGTTGTCGGTGGCGCTCTTCATCGCCACCATCCGGGCCGTCTGCTCGCTCACGGCGGCGTCGAGGAACGCCTGGAAGAGTTGCAGACGAACCGAGCGGGGCAGGAGGTCCGACAGGATCTCTTCCGCGCTCGGGTGGAATACGTAGTTCTGCTGGAAGCCGCCGGTCTCGACCTCGGCCGCGGGCGGCTCCAGGGGCAGGACCTGCTCGACGACGGCGGTCTGCCGCGCTGCCGAGACGAACTTCGTGTAGGCCACGTGCAGCTCGTCGATCTCACCGCGCTCGTAGCGCTCGACCCACGGGGTGGCCAGCTCGTCGACCTCGGCGAAGGTCGGCTTGTCCTCGATGTGCGTGTGGACGACGTCCGGCACGATGTCCTTGTACTTGAGCATCGCTGCGACGCGCTTGCCGCTGGCGATCAGCTCCAGGTCGAGGCCACGGTCGCCCAGCTCGGCGTGCGCCGTGCGCACCGCCTTGGTCACGTTGCTGTTGTAGCCGCCGCACAGACCACGGTTGCTGCTGACGGCCAGCAGCACGACCTTCTTGGGCTCACGCTTCTCGAGCAGGGGGTGCTGGAACTCGGCCCCGGCGGCCTCGGCGAGCTTGCCGATGAGGCGTGTGAGCTTGTCCGTGTACGGACGGGCCGCCACCGCGCGATCGTGCGCACGCTTGAACTTCGCCGTGGCGATCATCTGCATCGTCTTCGTGATCTTGGCGATGTTCTTGACGGACTGGGTCCGAGCGAGGATGGCGCGGGGCTTGGCCATGGGCGCTTGTCTCTAGGGTCTCGTGGTCGGTTACGTCTGTTGGTGCAAGTGCAAGTGCAAGTGCAAGTGCAAGTGCAAGTGCAGGTGTGACCCGCTAACGCGGGTCAGGGGCCTTGCCGGCGAGGAAGGCCTCGGTGAACTGCGCGCAGATGCGGTCGAGCTCGGCCTCGGTCTCCTCGTCGAGGTTCGGGGTCTCGATCAGCTTGTCGCGGAAGGCCATGTGGTTGTCCGCGATGTAGGTGAGGAGGCGCGCCTCGTAGTCGGCGACCTTGTCGAGGTCGACCTTGTCGAGGTGGCCCGCCGCACCCGCGAAGATGATCGCGACCTGGTCGACCACGTGCATCGGCTTGAACTGCGGCTGCTTCAGGATCTCGACCATGCGGCGGCCGCGGTCCAGCTGGGCCTGCGTCGCGGCGTCGAGCTCCGTGCCGAGCTGCGCGAAGGCCTCGAGCTCGCGGAAGGCGGCCAGGTTCAGGCGCAGGCCGCCCGCCACCTTCTTGCTCTTCATGGCCTTCACCTGCGCGGCGCCGCCCACACGCGACACCGAGATGCCGACGTCGATGGCGGGACGGATGTTGGCGCGGAACAGGTCGGGCTGCAGGTAGATCTGACCGTCGGTGATCGAGATCACGTTCGTCGGGATGTAGGCCGAGACCTCACCTTCCTGCGTCTCGATGATCGGCAGGGCCGTCAGCGAGCCGGCGCCCATGTCGTCGGAGAGCTTCACGGAGCGCTCGAGCAGGCGGCTGTGCAGGTAGAAGACGTCACCCGGGTACGCCTCGCGGCCCGGCGGGCGGCGGAGGAGCAGCGACAGCTGGCGATAGGCGGTCGCCTGCTTGCTGAGGTCGTCGTACACCACGAGCGTGTGCGCGTTGTGGTTGTACATGAGGTGCTCGGCCATCGCGCAGCCGGAGTACGGCGCGATGTACTGCAGCGGCGCCGGCACCGAAGCCGAGGCGACGACGACGGTCGTGTAGTCCATCGCGCCGGCCTTGCGGAGGTCGTCCACGACGCCCGCGACGGTCGAGTCCTTCTGGCCCACGGCGACGTACACGCACTGCACACCTTCCTGGGCCTGGTTGATGATGGTGTCGACCGCGATGGCCGTCTTGCCGGTCTTGCGGTCGCCGATGATCAGCTCGCGCTGGCCGCGGCCGATCGGCGTCATCGAGTCGATGGCCTTGATGCCCGTCTGCAGCGGCTGGTTCACGGGCTGCCGGAAGGCGATGCCGGGCGCGATCATCTCGACCGGACGGCGCGTCTCGGCCTCGATCGGGCCCTTGCCGTCCAGCGGGTTGCCCAGCGCGTCGACGACGCGGCCGAGCAGGCCGTGGCCCACCGGCACGTCGAGCAGCTGCCCGGTGCGGCGGATCGTCATGCCCTCGTGGAGCTCCTTGTCGTCGCCGAGCACGACGGCGCCGATGGAACCCGACTCGAGGTTGAAGACCTGGGCGCGGACGCCGTTCTCGAACTCGAGCATCTCACCGGCCGCGGCGTTCTCGAGCCCGTAGATGCGGGCGATGCCGTCGCCGACCTCGAGGACCGTGCCGACCTCGGAGACGTCGACCGAGGACTCGAACTGCTCGAGCTCCTGGCGGATGACCGAGGTGATCTCTTCAGGATTGAAGCGCATGTCGCTGCATTCCTCTCTCGATGATGCGTGTGTGCAACTCGGACAGACGGCGGCGTGCGCTGCCGTCCACGATGCGGTCGCCGATGCGGATGACGGCGCCCGCGAGGATCTCGGGCTTGACGACGTGCTCGACGACGGCTTCGCCGTCCACCACGCCGCGGATGGCGTTCTTCCAGCTCTGGAAGTCGGCCTCCGGAACGGCCACGGCCGTCGTGATCGTGACGGGCACGCGGCCGAGGCGCTCGTCCAGGATCTCGCGGAAGGCCGCGCCGATCTCGGGAACGAGCGAGAGCCGGCCGCGCCTCAGCAGCAGCCGGAGGAAGTTGCCGAGGAGCTTGGGAAAGCGACCCTCGACGAGCTTGTCCATCGCCGCGCGCTTGTCGTCGCCACGGACTTCCGTGGCCAGGAAGTAGCGGCGCAGGATGGCGTCCTGCTCCCACGTCTCCGTGAAAGCGGCGACGACGCTGCCCACGTCCTGCAGCAGGGCCTTCCCGCCCTCCGCCTCCACGGCGTCGGCGAGAGCCTCCGCGTAGACGACGCTGCCGGGACTGGCGTGGGCGGCCGACATCAGGCGGGCTCCCCGTCATCGCCGGCGGGCGGCACCGTGGGCGCCGCGCGCGAGCCGGTGAACTTGCTGACGACGCCGGCCACGATCTCCGCGTGGCCTTCCTCGCTCAGCTCCTTCTCGATGATGCTGCCGGCGGCCGAGGTGGCGATGCCGGCCGCGTCGCGGACGAGCTCATCCCAGGCCTTGGCGATGCGCTGGTCGATCTCGCGCTGCGCCCGCTCGACCGTCTCATCGGCGCGCTTGCGCGCCTCCGACTCGATGCCCGAACGGATGTTGTCGGCGTCCCTGCGCGCCTCGTCGAAGATGGCCTGGGCCTCCTCGCGGGCGTGGTCGATCTTGTCCTCGTACTCGGCGATGAGGGCCTTCGCCTTCTCGTGCGCGGCCTCGGCGTCGTCGAGCGCCTTCTGGATCGTCTCCTCGCGCTTCTGCAGACCCTCGAGGATCGGCTTCCACGCGGTCTTGGAGAGGAGCAACAGAAGAAGCAGGAACACCACAATCGACGTGATGATGTTCTTCACGTCGAGCTGCTTGCCCAACTCGAGGCCCCCGCCGCCTTCGTCGCCGGCGAAGGCCGGCGCGGCACAGACGATCAGGAGCACAGCGACGAGGACGCTCGGGAGAATTCGGGTGCGCATGGCACGCCTCCGCATCGGGTCGCGGCGAGAGAAGGGGAGCTCACGGCTGCCGCGCGGGACGACGCCCCGCGCGGCGGCCTTGTCGACTCCCAGCGTGAGACGGTCCTACTTGTCGAGACCCAGCAGGCAGATGACGAGCGCGAAGAACGTCGCACCCTCGATCAGGGCGGCCGAGATGATCATGGCGGTCTGGATCGCGCCCTTCGCCTCGGGCTGACGGCCGATGGCGTCGCAGGCGCGCTCGCCGATGGCGCCGATGCCCTTGGCAGCACCGTAGATGATGATGCCGGCGGCGATGGCGGCGAGGGGGCCGAGGGACGTGATCTCGGCGAGGATCGGGTACTGGCTCAAGAAGGTGCCCATGATGGGTTTTCCTCCGGTGTGCGGCGCCTCGTGCTGCGCCTGGTTGTCTTAGGGAATCGAGCGGCGTGACCTTCCGACGGGGCTAGTGCTCCGGATGGATGGACGCGCCGAGGAACAGGACGCTCAGGAACGTGAAGATGTAGGCCTGCAGGAACGAGACGAAGATCTCGAGCAGGTTGATGGCCAGCGCGCCGATCACCGAGACCAGCGTGACGCCGAGCATGCCGTAGGAGCCGTCGTCGAGAGCCATGCGCAGGCCCGTGACGGCGAAGCCCATGAGGACGGCCAGGACGATGTGGCCGCCCGTCATGTTGGCGAAGAGACGAATGGCCAGCGCGAACGGCTTGACGAGCATGCCGGCGATCTCGATCGGGACGAACAGGGGCGCAAGCCAGAGCGGACCGTGGCCGAGCAGGATGTGCTTCGCGTAGTGGCCTCCACCCAGGCGCTTGATGCCCGAGAGGTGGAAGAGCAGAAACGCGCAGATCGCGAGCCCGGCGGTGATGCCGACGTTGCCGGTCGCGGTGCCGCCGATGTGGAGGTGCGGGTCCTGGAAGGCGAGCTGGCCGACGTAGGTCAGGGGCAGCATGCCGAGCAGATTGGCCGTGAGGATGAGGCAGAACAGGGTCCACAGGAACGGGATGAACGTGTCCGTGTCCTTGCCCAGCACCGGGCGGGCAACCTCGTTGCGGATGTACTGGAGGATGGCCTCCAGGAAGTTGCGGAAGCCCGTGGGGACGAGCGCCTTCTTGCGCGCGGCGATCGGCACGAAGATGACCAGCAGCAGCGCCGCCAGCACCAGCATGAGCATGTGGTTGTAGACGTAGTGCCAGAAGCTGGCCTTGTCGGCGCTCAGCTCGTGCGGAATGACGTGGCTGAGGGGATCGGCGCCGGCCACGAACACGGATGCGAGCAGGGTCTGCGTGTGGGCAGCGACCTCGGCAATCATCTGTCTGCGGCTCCCTTGGCGTCGTCGACGCGCTCTGCTGCCACTTCGGAGCCCGTCGGAAGCGTCGCTTCCGGCTGCGGCGTGCGCGCGGGCGTCTCAGTCGGGCGGCGATTCTGGCCCAACTCGCGCAGAGACACGAACACTTCCAAGACCATTTGCGCGAGATAGTGGACGCCCAGCCAGATCCCGAAGGGCATCATCTCCACCGGCTTGAGGATGAAGACCGGGGTGCTCAGGATGAGCGTCAGGACCAGCCGCCCCGCGATGGCGGCCTGCGTGGCCAGCGGGGCCTGGTCCTCGCCCGGCTGGGTCACGCGTACGAAGCCGCCGACCCCGCGTCCGCCCATCGCCCCCAGAAGGCAGATGGCCGCGGCCAGGCCGAGCCCGAGGAGCCCGTCCGAGCCCTGCCAGGCGTAGGCCGGCCACGCCAGGGCGGCCGTCACGAGGACGGTGACGAGGAGGGCCAGCAGCAGGTAGCGGCGGATCGAGGCGGCCACGGCGGCTCCGGCGGGCCCGGCCGCCTCAATCCTCGGAGGCGTTGGCCCGCATCACGCGGCGGATGAGCATGTACATGCCCACACACGCCCCGGCCAGCCCGCCCATGGCGGTCCCCCAGGGGTGCCAGCCGAACTTCCCATCCAGCCACTTGCCGCCAAGGAAGAACAGCACCACGTAGATGGCGAATTCGATGCCTACGGCGGCCCAGGAGCCCGCTCCGCGCCCGAGCGAGGCCTTCTTCTCGAAGTCCATCTCGGGGCGCTTGTAGTCGCCGAGGCGATCGTCCTTGGGGGGCATGGGGGCAGTCTAGCCCCGTGCCCCTGACCGTGACCCTGCCCGCCCCTGACCCGGATCCGGTCACGGTCAAGGGCACGGTCACGGCATGAGCCGTTAACCCCTACCATCTGGGGCGTGCTCTCCTCCCTCCTCTCCCGCCTCGCCGTCGGCCTGCTCGACCTGCTGGCCCGCCTGCTGCCTGCCTCCTGGCTGCTCCGGCTGGCCGACGGGGCCGGCACGCTGATCTGGTGGCTCACGCCGGGCCGCCGCCGCGTCGTGGACGAGAACCTGGGCATCGCCTTCGGCGACGAGCTCAGTGCCGGCCAGCGCCGGAAGATCGGGCGCGCCGCCTGCCGCGGACTCGCCCGGGTCGTGGCTGAGGTCGCGGTGGCCGATCGCACGCTCGACCCCGAGCGGCTCGGCTATCACGGCGACTGGGAGGACCTCGAGGCCGAGCATGCGGCCGGCCGCGGCGGGATCGTCGTCACGGCGCACCTCGGCAACTGGGAGGTCGGGGCCCTCTCCGTACGCCGACGCGGCATCCCGCTGCGCGCGCTGGCCCGCCCGCTGCGCAATCCGGCCTTCGAGCGCTGGCTGGAGCGGCGCCGGGGGGGCGCGGAGGCCCTGATCCGCAAGACCGGGGGCCTCCGGGACGCGATCCGCCAGCTCCGCGGCGGAGGCTGGGTAGCCCTGCTCGCCGACCAGAACGCCGGCCGCCACGGCCTGTTCGTGCCGTTCTTCGGGCTCACGGCTTCCACGTACCCCACGCCCGCCCTGCTCGCCGGCCGCCTCGGCGTACCGCTCTACCTGGGGGTCTGCCTGCGCCGGCCGAAGGGACGGGGCTTCGACGTGCACCTCGAGCGCCTGCCCGAGCCGGAGGACGTCAAGGCCGCCACGGCCGACCTCAACCGGCGGGTCGAGGCGTGGATCCGCAAGGCGCCGGAGCAGTACAACTGGGCGCACCGCCGCTGGAAGACGCGGCCGCCGGGCCGCGACCGCACCGAGCCGGGGCAGCCCTCCTACGCAAGGCTCTGGCCCCCGGGCCACCCCAAGACCGCAGTGAAGTA
Organism: Planctomycetota bacterium; assembly: GCA_030065025.1. Taxonomy (GTDB): domain Bacteria; phylum Planctomycetota; class PLA2; order PLA2; family JAEUHO01; genus JAHEIK01. The sequence goes on along the minus strand of JASJDY010000116.1, from coordinate 3,808 downwards.
GCATCCCTGGCTCATGACGGCCGACCGACCCGACCCGCAGCCGCCCTTCGAGCGGGAGCGCTTCCGCCCCGCGCCGCTGGGCGGGCGCGGCCACCTGGTGGAGACCGAGCGCTTTGCGCGCCCGGTCGAGCTCACGCAGCCCACCTCCGTCTTCCTCGACGCGCTGCCCGACTTCCTGGGCGTCCGCAACCTGCGCGGGCTCGCGGCGGCGATCGCCGGCTCGAAGCGCACGCTGTGGGGGCTGGGCGGCCACGTGATCAAGGTCGGCCTCGGCCCGCTCCTGAACGACCTCGCAAGTCGCGGCTTCGTCCACGGCTTCGTGCTGAACGGCGCCGCGGCGATCCACGACGTCGAGGTTGCGTTGCAGGGCAGCACGTCGGAGGACGTGGGCGGCGGCCTGTTCGAGGGCACGTACGGCACGGCCGACGAGACCGGCGTGCTGTTCGCCCAGGCCGCGGCGGAGGCCGCGCAGACCGGGCTCGGCTTCGGGACGGCCCTCGGGCGCGAGCTGCTGCAGCTGGATCCGCCCAACGAGGAGCTGTCCGTGCTCTGCCACGCGGCGCGCCACGAGCTGCCCGTCACGGTGCACGTCGCCATCGGCACGGACACGGTCCACATGCACCCCGCCTGCGATGGCGCCGCCGTCGGCGCGGCGACGCACGGCGACTTCCTGCGTCTCGCCGGGCTGGTCGAAGGGCTGGACGAAGGCGTGTACGTCAACGTCGGCAGCGCCGTGCTCCTGCCCGAGGTCTTCCTCAAGGCCGTGGCCATGGTGCACAACGCGCGCGCCCACGAGGAGCCGGACGCCGCCAAGCTGCGCATCACGACGGGCAACCTCGACATGCTGCGGCACTACCGGCCGCGGGTGAACGTCCTCGAGCGTCCCGCCCAGCAAGGCTACGACATCGCCGGGCAGCACGAGTACGTGCTGCCGCTGCTGCGCCTCGCGATCCTCGAGGCCGCTGCGAGGGAAGACGCATGAGTCGCTCGCTGCCCGAGGTGCTCGCGACGCTCGACGCGCCCGAGGTGCTCGTCGTCGGCGACCTCGTGCTCGACCGCTACCTCACGGGTGCGGTGGAGCGCATCAGCCCCGAGGCACCCATCCAGGTGCTGCGCGTCGAGAACGAGGAGGAACGGCTCGGCTGCGCCGGATCGGTGGCCCAGATGGCCGCGGTGCTCGGCGCCCGGACGACGCTCGTGGGTGTCGTCGGTGACGACAAGGGCGCGGCGCGCATACGCGAGCTCACGACGGCGGCCGGCATCCGGCTGGATCCCGTCGTGGAGGCCGGACGCCGAACCAGCGTGAAGACACGCCACCTCGCGCGGAGCCACTCGACCGATCAGCAGGTGCTGCGCGTCGACGAGGAGACGACGGCACCCGTGTCGGGCGCCACGGAGGACGCGCTCGCGGCCACGTTGAAGCCGCACGTCGCGTCGGCGAACGCGATCATCGTGAGCGACTACGGCAAGGGCGCGCTGAGCAAGGAACTGCTCCAGCGCATCGTCGCCGAGGCGCGCGAGCGCGGCGTGCCCGTCGTCGCCGATCCGAAAGGCACCGACTTCAGCCGCTACCGCGGCGTCAGCTGCGTGACGCCCAACCGCCCCGAGACGCGCGGGGCGACGGGTGTGACGGTGACCGATCTGGACACGGCCGAGGCCGCGGCAACGAAGCTGCTGGCCGACCTCGACCTCGCCTTCGCGCTCATCACGCTCGACCGTGAGGGGATGTACCTCAAGGAGGCAGGCCAGGACGGCGTGCAGCTCGCGACGACGCCGCGCGAGGTGTTCGACGTGACGGGCGCGGGCGACATGGTCGTCGCGGTGCTCGGCCTCGCGCTCGCCGCCGGGGCGACGCCGACCGAGGCCGCGTCGCTTGCCAATGTCGCGGCCGGCCTCGAAGTCGAGCGCGTCGGCGTCGTGCCCGTTACGCGCGACGAGATCGCGGCACGGCTGGCGCTCGGCGTCGAGGGCCTGGCCGCGAAGCACGTGCTACGCAGCGAGATCGCAACCGTCGTAGAGCGCCACCGCGCCGCGCAGAAGCGTGTGGTGTTCACGAACGGGTGTTTCGACATCCTCCACGCCGGCCACGTGCGCTACCTGGCGGAGGCCAAGGCGCAGGGCGACGTGCTCGTCGTCGGGCTGAACTCCGATGACAGTGTGCGCCGCCTGAAGGGGGAGGGGCGCCCCGTCAATAGCGAGGCCGACCGCATCGAGGTGCTCGCCGCGTTGGCCGCCGTCGATCACGTCGTCGTGTTCGAAGAGGACGTGCCGACGCCGTTGATCGACCAGGTGCAGCCCGACGTCCTCGTCAAGGGCATGGACTGGAAGGACAAGGGCGTCGAGGGCCGTGACATCGTGGAGGGCCGCGGCGGCAAGGTCGTGCTCGTCGACCTGCACGAGGGGCGCAGCACCACGGGGATCGTGAATCGGATCCGGGACGCGTAGACTCCTCCGCGGCCCGAGGCCCGGAGGAGCATCCCGATGAACGGCAAGCAGTACGCGATCGCGTTGGCGGTCATGGCCCTCATGGCGGCAGCAGGCGGTTTCGCCGCGATCGCGGTCCTCCTGGATCCCTCCCCCGTGCAGGCGGCACCCGATGCCCTCCAGACCAGAGCGCTCGAGGTCGTCGACGCGAGCGGGAAGGTGCGCGCGCGGCTCGCCGTCGACGCCAACGGAGACGTGGCGTTGCGGTTCCTGGATGCGAAGGGCACGAAGCGGTCGGAGTACATCCACGAGGCGGCGAACGATCGCACGACGCTCGATTTCCGCGACGCGGGCGGCGAGCAGCGCTGGATCGCCTCACTGACGCGCGAGAACGACACGGTCCTCGCCTTCACCGGTGCTGGCGACGAGAAGTACGTCACGCTCCTGGCTGGACCGCGGCACGCGAGCACGTTGATCCTCAAGGACCCGAAGACCAAGCAGATGGTCACGACGTTCGCCGGGCGCGGCCAGGCCAGCTTCCAGCTCAACGACAAGAACGGCAAGGGCGGGTACGTCTGCTCCGTCCTGGGCGACGGTCGCAGCGTCTTCGCGCTCTCGAAGGACGGCAAGCTCCGCATCCGCGGCATGGTCAAGGAGGACGCGTCCCCGCAACTCGTCTTCCTCGACGACCTGCGCCGGCAGACCTGGTCGGCGGGCAAGTAGCGGCGTGCCGCGCGAGCGCGTGCGGCCACAGGGAGGCCGTAGGGGCCACGGGAGCCCGTCGACGAGGCGCGGAGCGCCGCGTCGCCGGGCGAGTCTTGGCCCGACCCGTGATCAGGCGAGGGCCCTCTGCATCGTGCAGGTCGGGCCAAGACTCGCCTTCGCTGCGCTCAGGCTCCCATGGCCCCTACGGACCCCTAGACGCGCGTTCGCGCCCCGTCACATGCACCGCCACCGTGTCGCCGGCGAGCTCCTGCACGTCGATCACCTCGCCCAGGAAGGCGTGGATCACGTCGCGGTTCGTACGGCTGTGCTGCGTGAGCCTCGATGTGCGGTAGACGCCGCCCGCGCCGAGTGCCAGCGGCAGCATGAGCTGGTCGGCGAGGTGCTCGCCCACGGGCACGTCGCTCCGCATCCAGTCTCGCGCCTGGTTGCATGCGTGCCGCGCCACACGCTCGGCCGGCACGCCGACAGCGCCGAAGGCCGCGAAGACCTCGGTCACGTGCTCGTGCGCGACCTTGAGCAGGAGCGCGTTGCCCGGGCCGGCGCTGTCCTCCCGCTCCTCGATGTGCAGGTCCTTGCCGGACCAGCCCAGGCGCTTGCCCACGACTGCCAGCTCGCGTTCGGCGATGTGGCGCGGCAAGCGCGCGACGAGCGCCGTCGC
>JASJDY010000115.1 GCA_030065025.1 Planctomycetota bacterium | reverse complement strand
GCAGCGCACCTCATCGACGACATCGAGGTCGAGGAGGAGGCTCGCACCGGACCGAGCATCGTCTACATGGGCTCGCCGGAGTTCGCCGTGCCGGCGCTCCGGTCGCTCGTCGGTGCGGGGTACGAGCCGCGTTTGATCGTCACGCCGCCGCCGCAGCGCGCCGGCCGCGGTCGGCGGACCAAGCCCGTGCCGCTCGCGAAGGAGGCGAACGCGCAGCAGATCCCGCTGCACCGCACGAACGACGTGAACGGCCGCGCGTCGCGCGACGAGATCGAGCACGTCGGCGCGGACGTGATCATCACCGCGGGCTTCGGGCAGATCCTGGGGTCGGGCATCCTCGACCTGCCGGAGCACGGTTGCCTGAACCTGCACACGAGCCTGTTGCCGAAGTACCGCGGTGCGAGTCCCGTGGCGGCCGCGCTTCGCGACGGCGCGACCGAGACCGGCATCACCATCTTCCGCCTCGATCCGAAGATGGATCACGGTCCGATCCTCGCGTCGCGCAAGGTGCCGATCGAGCCGGACGACACGACCGACACGGTGACGGCGCGTCTGGCCGAGGCGGCTGCGGATCTCCTCGTGCGCACCTTGCCGCGTTACCTCGCGGGCGAGATCGAGCCCGTGGAGCAGGACCACGAGCAGGCCACGTACGCCCCCAAGCTCAGCAAGGCGGACGGCGTCATCGACTGGACGCAGCCTGCAGCGGCCGTTCGCAACCACGTGCGGGCCATGACCAGCTGGCCGGGCGCCCAGACGGCCTGGCAGCCGAAGGTGAAGCACGCGCCGCTGCCGCTCGTCGTGCTGCGGTGCGAGATCCCCACCGGGGAGGTTGCCGCGGAAGCCGGGGCAGCGCCTGAGGCCGAGGCGCCGGCGAGTGTGGCGCCCGTCGAGGCGCCGCAGCCGGAGTCCGCGCCGGCCGAGCCGACGCCGTCCGAAGAGCTCGCGCCGGGCACGGTGCTCGCCGTGGGTCCGGAAGGCATCGACGTGGCGTGTGGCGATGGCGTGCTGCGCGTCGTGCGCGTGCAGCCTGCCGGCGGCCGTGCGATGGCCGTGAAGGACTTCCTCAATGCACGCCGCGTGGTCGTCGGCGATCGCTTCGTCGCTCCGAAGCCGGAGGCGGCGACGGCACGCCGGTAGTATCCTCGACCGGCGTAGGGGGCACGCCGTGAAGGGCTTCCAGAAGATCCTCGTACCGCTCGACTTCTCCGACAACGCGGAGCAGATCCTCGGTAGTGCGCTGCGCGTGGTCGGTGAGGGCGGCACCGTCACCTTGCTGCACGTCGTCGAGTGGCTTCCGGCGGTGACCGAAGGCACGTTCGGCATCTACCCGCACCGCAAGGACATCGAGAAGATCAAGGAGCTCTCGCGCGCCAAGCTCGGCGAGATGGTGCGTAGGCATCCCGAGGAGAACCTCGAGGCCGTCGTGCGCGAGGGCAAGGCGGCGCACGTCATCCTGCAGACGATCGGGGAGCGCGAGCCCGATCTCGTCGTGATGGGCACGCATGGCCGGAGCAAGCTCGACCACCTGCTCATCGGCAGCGTGGCCGAGCGCGTGATCCGCCATGCACCGTGCGCGGTGCTCACGGTGCGGTTCTAGCGAGAGCGGCAAAAAGAAGTAGAGCCGAGGCCACGCGGGCCTCGGCTCCATCCCAGCTCTCGTCCACCTCGGACTCGCTCCGGCCGCGCGATCCGGCTCCCTTGCGGGTGCCGCGATCAGCGCGTCCTTCGCAGCGGAGACCGTCGCCTCCGCTCTTCAACAACAGGAGAGGCTCGGTGTAGTACACGCTCCGTGCCGCGTGTGCCGTGAACCCGGGATCCGTACCCAAGCCGCTGTTGAGCAAGGGGTTAGGGGTAATCGTGCTGCAGGGGCGCAGAGCCAGGACGTCCAACCGGTTGCACATCCGCTCCCGGAGCGTCGATGCGGTCCTACGATGCGCCGCCGTGGCGCGTCCCCTGCTCTTGCTTGCTGTGCTCTTGTTCGCCCTGGTGAGCAGTGCGTCCAGCGTGTGGGCCGGTAGTGCGCGTAGCGCGAACGGGCACCTCGTCAGATGGGACACCGGCCTGGAGGAGATGGGCCGGCGCGCTGTGCGGCAGATCCCGGTGATCGACAAGCAGGTCGAGGCGGCGCTCGGCTTTCCGCTTCGCGGGGGGCCTGCCGAGGTGGCGATCGTGCGCGGCCACGCGCGCATGCAGGCGGAAGCGGGCGTGCCGGTGCCGGAGTGGGCCGGCGGCGTGTTCCTCACATCGCGCTCCTTGATCGTCGTGCGGGCGGACCGCGTGGAGGGCTTCGGCCTGCTTCGCTCGATGGTGACGACGCTGCGGCACGAGTGGGTGCATCTGGCGTGGTCGCGCCGTGCGGGTGAGCAGCGACGTCGATTGCCTCTGTGGGTCGAGGAAGGGCTAGCCGAGGAGATCGGCGGCGGGATCACGGTCGACGGCGGAGCGCAGCTGGACTTCGCAGCGACCTTCGGCCGACTCATTCCCTTCGACGACATCGCCAAGACCTGGCCGGTCGAAGCCGGCCGCGCGGCGCTGGCCTATCGACAGGGACGGAGCTTCGTGCAGTTCTTCCGCGACCGGAGCGGCTGGGACCACCTCCAGCGGATCCTCGCGTCGCTTGCGGACGGCGGGGGCGTGAGCGACAGCCTGGCCGCGGGTACGCCCTTCGAGGAGGTCGTCCAGGAGGTCTCTGGCCTACCGCTGAGCCACTGGACGGGACTTTGGCGTGTACGCACTGAGGAGGAGGCGGACCCCTGGTTCAAGCTGCTCCTGCGGGACTTCATGGGCGCGGTCTTCTTCGCGATCGCGCTGATCGCCTTGGTGGCGTTCTTCTTCATCCGGCGCAAGCGCAAGCGCGAGATCGCGGCGCTACCCGACCACCCGCTGCCCTTCTGACAGCCCTGATCGGGCGGTAGGTGGGGCGGGGCGCGCGCCGGAGGGAAGTGCGGAGACCAGGCTGCAAGACCGGCAACGCGCCCGCCCCGGAGGTCCCGGCGTTCCGACAAGCCCTACGGGCAGTGGACGAGCCGGACGAGGGTGCCGAGGACGCTCCGAGGGCTCCCTTGGCAGAAGGCGTGCCAAGAGCGGGCATGTGGAGGAAAGCGCCTAACTGCGGCGCAGGATGGGACTTCCGATTCCACAGAGAGCGGAGGATTGTGGAAAACCGGTGAGAAGCGAGAGCGGGGTGGGGCAGTCGCGACGAATCCCGACGGGCTTCTAGCGAGCCCGGTAGCGGCGTGCGCGCGCCTCGCCGGAGCTCTCCACGAGGCCGTTCTGGGCGAGGCGCCGGATCTCGCGGTTGACGGTCCGGGTGGAGACGCCGAGGCGATCGGCCACATGCGGCGCGGAGCGCCAGCCGCGCCGCAGCAGCCGCAGGATGGACTCTGCGCGGGGTGCCAGGCGCGTGGTCGGTGCGGTGGTGATGCGGCGTCGGCTCGCGAGCACCTGGTCCATGATCTCGGGGCCGAGCACGTCGTCCTGGGAGAGGAGGGCGGCGGCCTGCAGCACGTTGTCGAGTTCGCGTACGTTGCCCGGCCAGTCGTAGCGGGCGAGCACCGCGAGCGCGTCGACGTGGATCTGACGCGGAGGCTTGATGCGCCCGAGCACGTGCTGTGCGAGCTCGGGGAGGTCGTCCATGCGTTCGCGTAGCGGCGGCAGGCGCAGCGTCATGACGTTGACGCGGTGATAGAGGTCTTCGCGGAACTCGCCGGACTCGACGAGCGCTTCGAGGTCGCGGTTCGTGGCGCCGACGATGCGCACATCGGCCGGCCGCTCGCGTGCACTCCCGATGGGGCGCACGGCTCGTTGCTCGAGCGCGCGTAGGAGTGCGACCTGCATGGTTCCGGGCATGTCGCCGATTTCGTCGAGGAAGAGTGTGCCTCGATGAGCTTGCCGCACGAGTCCGCGACGATTGCGGTCGGCGCCCGTGAACGAGCCACGGATGTGACCGAAGAGTTCCGAGTGCATCGTCTCGGCGTTCACGGCGGCACAGTTGACAGCGATGAAGGGCCCGCGCGCGCGCTTCGACGCCAGGTGGATGGCGCGGGCGAGCAGCTCCTTGCCGGTACCCGTCTCACCCTCCAGGAGAACCGAGCACGAAGCCGGTGCGACCTTCCATACGGAGTCGAGGACGCGGAGCCACGGCTTGGACGATCCGATCAGCCCACGGAAGGCGGGTCGCTTCTCGCGAGGCGGCGTGCGCTGGGTTGCGACGTCGGCGGTCTCGGGGACGGCCTGGTGCCTCTTGAGGAAGCGCAGGACCGTGCGCACGGCGCGGACGTCCCTGCCGCCGAAGGGGGTACCGCGCGCGATGCAGGCCACGCCGGGACCGATGGGGAAGCAGAGCACGCCGCGCGGCCGGCGTTGCTCAGGGCGCCAGAACTCGCGGCGACGCCGCACCTTGCGTGCGCGAATCTGTGTCTCGCGTGCGAGTTGCAGCATGGACCACGACGACAGCGTGTGCACGGACTGTGCTTCGCGGTAGAGGTACTCACCATCGCGTCGGTGGAACAACACCCGTGCATGCAGCATGCGCGCCAGCTGCTTCACGACGCGCCTCTCCAGGTGCGGCCCTGCCGCGTTCTGCCCGGCTGTGATCACCGCATCCAGCGCATCGATGGCGAGCTTGGGGCGGCTTCTCCGCTTGCACGGCATACCGCGGAAGGTCCTCATGAGGGCTCGCACGGGCTGCTTGAGGGCTTCAACCGGTGGCTCAAGAGAGGCGAGCGCGAAACTGCAGGCCCTGCGGTAGCGATGCAGGAGTGGCGAGGGGGATTCGATACCCTCTTGCCTGCTGATCCTCTCAAGCTTCTTATAGGCGGGCTCACCTAGTGCGCATGCTCGAACAGCAAGACGCGGCTTGCCCCTCGCAAGTTCTGCCGCGCTTAGAGCGACAGCGATGGAGATCCTGCGGCCCCATTGGATCTCTCGTCGGCAGGCACTCCACAGTCGAGATAGCGCGCTCCGGCTGATTGGCAGGCCCGATTCAACTTGTGCAGAAGCCCAGTCTACGGATGAGCGTTCGTTCACGCGATGAGGAGGAGCCGCAGGAGGCACCGCTCGTCCAGTCATGAGCTTCATCAGGAAAGTCGGTGAGCCCGGCACGTTGGCGACATAGCAGGATGACGCAGCTTCCTCACCGAGAGCCTCTGCGGAGGCGAAGAAGAGCACCTCCTTTGTGCGTGGCCCAAGCGTGGCCATGTGAGGCCGTACTGCTTCGAATCGATTGGCTTCGATATCTGCTAGAGCGCGAAAGTACTGCCTCTTGCTCCTCGATGTGCCCAGTCTTCGTTTCGCCTCCCTCGGAAACAGCGTGACCGCGATGTCTGTGGGCATCCCCTTGCTGGGCGAAGCACTCATTAGAACCCGTGCTGCCAGCTTGCCGTCTCTGCGGGATAGACGACCAGCTTCCACGCGTGCCCATATCAGTACGCTGCTGAGGTTCCAGAGGCGGCCAAGCCGCCGTGCAAGGACTGCACGACGAAGCGCGCGCAAAGGCAGTTGGGCTGTGGGTTCACCGCCGGTGCCCCACAGCATGCAGAGCCTTAGGATCCGAGCTCGGTCTCTTAGGTTCCGTCGATTGGTTCTGCGAGCGAGCGCCTCAAGACGCAGGAGACTCCGGATGCGTGACTGATCCGGATACTGGTGCTGGAGGCGGTGCCGTGCTCTGAGAACGCACCTCGCGAGTGTCTGTAGCGACCGACTGCTTCGCGGCATCGCTTGTCGCAGTAGCCGCCAGTCTCCCAACTCGCCAGGCGCGCCAGCAACAAACGCTTGGTAAAGGCGCTGGCATGAGGCCTGCGCCTCCATGTTGTTGGCCAGCGCCAGTCTGCTCGCGGTGCGCGCTAGCTTCGCTCCCACCGCGTCTGGCTCCCGAGGCGAGGGGGGATTCAGCAGCAGGAGCTCAAGCGCCGCGAGTGCCCGCTCTGGACTTGGGCGGTTCTGCAGGCGTTGTGTGAACTGCCTCAGAAGTTCGCCGCGCTTTCCCTGTCGGGCCGCCTCGGCAAGGGTTCCTCGTGGGCAGTGCTGCGCAGAGGCCCCTGTCTGGGCAAGGGTCCAGCACGCTCTCCGTGCGGCCGGAGTGGGGTCACACAGCGTCAGCAGCCCCGCTACGAGTACGCGGTGACTCGGCAGGCGTGGGTCAACTTCAACTGCAATGAGCCGTGCAGATGCTCTGCGGGTCTCAGTAGCTCTTGCAGTTTCGAGCAACAGCTCTGGGCCGCGGCGTTGCATTTCGCCCGCGCGAACGACAACGGCTGTCTGCTTCCGCAGAAACGAGGGCCGATTAACAGCGATTGCCCGGGGCGGGCGTGACTGCGCCACCCGCACGACGAGCATCGGCCTAACTCTCCCCATGCATTCATCATTGATTGACGCCTGTTAGTTGGTCAATAGGCCCGGCGTAGCTCTTCGTAAGCATGACGTTTGTTTATGTTCGTGGACGCTCCGCGTTGATTTTCTTGAGCATATGTTTAGGATTCTCAACGTTCTGAGGCGGGTCTAGGGCGTCCGAATGCGGCGCTCGAGCGGAGAAATGAGATGCGCAAGGTCATCGCACTGACTCTGATGATTGGCGTAGCGGCGCTCGCAGGTGGCGTTGCTGGCGCGAGCGGCGTTGCCGACGTCGACACTGCGTCCGCAACACCGAGCGGCGTCAAGTACGAGTGGTTCGGCAACGAGGGTGAGCTCTCGATCGTTGGCGCTCCTGGCAGCAGGTATGTCGTGTACGACAGCCTCGGCACGCCGGTGGCGGGTGGCGAGTTGGACCAGAAGCTCGTGTCGTTCGTCGCTGGGAACAGCGGTGTTGGCCCCGATGGCGTCATCGTCTTCGTGGTGGTCGAGGACGACGTCGTAGCGGTCACTGATCCCGACTGGAGTTGGTAGACCGCACCTGAAGTCTGCGGCTAGCCGCGGCAGTACATAGGAGCCGCGCGAGCGCGTCTAAGCGCGCTGCGCGGCTTCTTCAATTGAGTTCAGCAGCTCCGAGACTTGCTGTAGCGCAAACGGCTTCGCTAGCAAGGCTGTCGCACCCGCACGGCGCGCCCTGGCCGGATCCACTCCCGAGGTCCAGCCGCTCATCAGTACGATGGGCATGTCCGGACTCTCGCGCTTCAGACGCCGGCACAGTTCAAGGCCGTTCACACCTGGCATGGCCACGTCAGTGATCACAATGTCCGGGCGTTGACTGAGGACAAGACTCTCGGCCTCTTCTCCATCCTGCGCAGCCAGCACGTCGTATCCGGAGCGCTCGAGGAAGCGCGCGAGAGGCTTTCGAACGTTCTCGTCATCGTCGACTACGAGAATGCGCATAGACGGCTGGATGCCCGCCAGCTCCTGCTCCTGAGAGACGTCAGCCTTAGATGCCGATTCCGCGCTCGGGAGCTCGATCGTGAACTTGGTCCCCTCATGCTCGCGAGACGCGCACACGATCTCGCCGCCGTGGCGGTCGACAATCTGCTGACTCAGGCATAGACCAAGGCCAGTGCCTCGCTCCCCCTTGGTTGTGAAGAACGGATCGAAGATCCGAGACCTGATGTCTTCCGGGATCCCAGGTCCGTTGTCTTCCACCACCAGGCGGATCAGTTCCTGGTCGCGCGTGGCGCGTATGTCGATGTCTCCTCCATCAACGAGCGCATCTAGCGCGTTCTTGAGGAGGTTCGTAATGACTTCGCGCAACTCCGTGGCGTTCCCATTCACGTACAGGTTCTCATGGGCCCGCAGCTTCACATGGATAGGGGTGCGCCCATGCCGCCGTCTTGTGCTCCACAGCGGACGCAGGAACTCAACAGCGTCTCCACAGATGTCGCCGAGATTCACCGTATCAAAGTGCTCTTGGCGCTGTCTTCGCGTGTAGCTCTGCAGGCGCCGTACGACCTCTGCAGCGTCCATGCAGGCCTTCTCGATCAGGTCGAGCTCCTGTTTGAGCTCGCGCCCGATGTTGTTGAGGCTAATGAGTTGTACGCGCGCAAGGATGGACGTTAGAAGGTTGTTGAACTCATGAGCAACGCCGCTGCTGAGTTCGCCCATGGTCCGAAGACGCTCTCCCTTAACCAAGCGCTCCTGCATGGCCTTCAGCTCATGCATGGAGTTCTGAACGTCTGCTACCAGACGATGAGTCTCAAGTGCGGCGGCGGCCTGCTCGGCAAAGAGGGAGAGAACCTCCTGATCGACACCGTCGAATGATCCGGCAGCGGAGGTGCTGTCCGCATAGAGAACGCCGTACAGCGTTTCGCTTCTTATCATCGGAACGCAAAGGATGGAGCGCAGAGACAGGCTCGTGATACTCGGGCGCCCCATGAGCTCCTCATCATCGAACACGTCGTGCATGAGCAGGGGCGTCTGCGAGTCAATGACGCGTTGGATCACAGTCTTGGAGAGATCCTCCACGTCGACATCGAGTTGCTCAGCCGAGGCGCTCGTGGCGACGCGCATTTCCGTGTCAGAGTTCGCGTCGACAAGGACTACGCAGGCGCGCTCCGCTCCGGTGATTTCGATCGTGTCCTGGGTCATTCCTGCCAGCAGGTCATCCAGGCCTGCGCCAGCGTTCATGCGCCCAGTAGCGGCGAGCACTCGGCGAAGAGCGGAAGCCACTCGGCCGTCCGGGGCTGATGTGCACCCATGATGAACGAGAAGTCTGTGAGCCAGGGCGTGCTGTTCAACTGCGCGCGTCGGCCTGGTCTCTGCTGATTGGCCAAGTTCCCTGCTGTGGCAATCATGAGCCGCAAGATGCTCGTCTGGGAGGCAAGCGCCGAGCCGCCCGGTCCCTGTTCGATCTGTGTCTGCGAGCTCGACGGCGCGGGAGAACTGCTGCGCCCGAACCGCATCGGAGGATGCGCCAGCTAGGCATGAGTGAGCAGCCAGGGCCCGCCCGAGCATGTAGCGCTCCCCTGTGTGTACGAGGTGCCGCTCCATGTCGGAGAGTACAGCCTCACCCGCGCTGTGCGATGTTCGTGCGGCGTACATGAGAAGCTCTGCCACAACTCGACGCTCTCTTCCGCCAAGAGCTTGGGTGGCAGCTCGGACCGGGGGGCGTCGACTGGTGCGCTTCTGCTGGAGGGGCGTGCTGGCTGTGCCAAGCGCTTCGACCCAGACTTGCGTGCGATACACGGGACGTGCTCGGCTTCCGAACTCGGGTCGGTGGGTGTGGACGTCTCGAACTCCACTTGTCTTGCCCAGTCTGTGTGCCAGGTGCCTGTGTAGGAGAGATGCAAGGCTGGCATTCTCTGTGAAGAGATCCTGTCGTAGCCGCTGCGCCCTGAGGATGCTCTGGAAGGCGCGCTCTGCGTTACCTAGATGGAGCGCAGTTAGCGATACGACTAGATGATGGGTGGCGCGTGCGTACCCAGTGGCGCGTCCCCGGGCAAGCAGAGCGCTCTTACGAAGCATGGCCGAGGCCAACTCATGATCGCCCATCGCCGCGGCAAGTGGCGCCAGCTCCCAGGCAGCTTGCATCAACTCAACGCGGTTGCCGACGCGCTCTGCCAACTGGGCAACACGAACGAAGGTGGCCGTGGCAAGTCTTCCGTTGTGCTGTTGGTCGTATGTCTGTGCAAGGAACCTAAGGGCCATCGCCAAGGCGCCGTGGTGGGCGAATCGTTGCGCCACGGAGGCGGCAGCCTGGAACTTGGAAGCGCCCTTTACGAGAGCCCCCTCGAACTGGTAGGCGCGGCCGAGATTCAGTGTGGTTCCGATGACCCCCTCGGTGTCACCGAGAAGGGAACGGAGCTTCAGCGCTCTGTAGAACTGCTGTCGGGAGCGGTCAGGGTCACCCAGCTGCTGCAGGACGATGCCCATGCTGTTCATCAGGCGAGCTCGCAAGGACGGGCGCCGAGTTCCCCGCGCGAATCCCTGGGCCGCTTTCAGCGCCCTCAACGCTCGAACACCGTTGCCGCGAAGGAACTCGGATTGAGAGAGGAGAGTTAGATGTCTGGCGACTAGTTCGGGTCGGCGTTGACCCCTTGTGGCGCGTAGAGCGTTCGATGCCGCCTCAAGTGCCTGCCTGGCGTCAGCTTCACGATGGAGCCAGAACAGCAGTTCGCCTTCCCAGATGTGACGTTCAACGACCTGTGATGTGGCTTCGCTCTCATCCTGCTTGCGAGCGCGGAGGACCCCAAGGGCGTCCTCATACAAGCGCGCAGCCCATAGGGCGCGGCACACTGACGTTGCGGTCTTGTGGCTAGGCGACGCTCCAGACCGTATGGCGCCCGCCAGTGCCTTGGCTACGCTGATAGCACTTGAGCCATGCTCAAGCATGGAGGACATGTGCTCAAGTGGTTCGGCTTTCTGAAGCAGGCTCGGCTTCTCCTTGACGACTTGTGCAAGCAGGTCCTGTGTCGCGAGTCGCGCTGATTGGGACATTGAGTGCCAGCGAGCATGCACGCAGCGAATAGCCCTGGCGTGGTCCTCCAGTCGTGCGGCGAGCCTCGCCCGATCCAGCGCGGTCTCGGGGTTGTCCTGTTGGTCGAGGGCCTCGAGGAGATGCGTTGCCAGGTCGTTGCGTACGTCGTCCGGGAGGCGGGCCAGCACCGCCTTGCGGATCGCGAGGTTGGTCGTCGTGAAGTAGGTGTGGTCGCCGCGCGCCACCGTGCGCATCAACGGCGTCGCCGGGATCGGGGTGATCGCGTGCTTTGCCCACAGATGCTGGACGATGCCGTCCTCGATCGGAGACTCGACCAGGCTCAGGTAACCGAGCAGCTGGACCAGAGGCTCGCTCGCCGCGCGTAGTGCGTCCGCATGGACGGGCCCGAGGCCGCGCTCGATGTCGTACTCGCTGAGCGCGTCGACGTTCCAGTTCCAGCGGCCCGACTCGTGCCGCAGATCCCCTCGGTGACAGCCTTCCGCCATCAGCGCGACGAGCACGCCCGGCAGGCCTTCCGAGGCCTCGTGGATGCGTTCCACGTCCGCGCGCACCGGCTCAAGGCCGGGGAAGCGCTCGAGGCAGATCCTTGCCACCTCGTCCGCCGACAGGGGCTCGAGACGCTCGACCGGACGCTGCGGCTCGTTTGCGTCCGCCACGAGCAGGCTGTCCGGCGACTCGTCGCCCATGTCCACGAGCAGCAGCACGGGCGGCGCCAACGTTGCGCCTCCGCTCTCACGGCGCGCGAGCAGATGACGGGCCAGGACGCGCGTCGCCTCTTGGGCTCGCTGAGGCAGGTCCGGGAAGTCTTCGATGACGAGCACGAACGGCGTGCGTTCCGCCGTCGTCTCGACGCCGCGGACGAAGGCCTCAACGGCCCGCGTCAGCGCATGCGCACGCTCCTCACGGCCCAGGCCGCGACGCGTACCCAGGTCGAGGCGGATCTCGCGGTACTCGTCGTCCGGACCGAGCCCGAGGCCCGCCATGCCGTCGACGAGATGGCGCAGCGGGCCACGGCGATCACCGGTCGTCTCGCGGCCCGACATCAGGATGGCGGGTACCCCACGATCGCGCGCGCGTGTGAAGCACTCGTCCGCCATGCGCGTGCATCCGCTTCCGGGCGCTCCGGCCAGGATCAACACCGGATCCTCGAGGAGCGGGAGTCGTGCGCGCGCCAGACGGCCCGCGCCGGCCTGGACACGCTGCTCGAGGACGCCGAGACCCGAGCCGAAGCGTTCGATCAGCGCGTTGCGTCCGACCAGGCGACCGCCTTCCGCTGCGGCCACGCCTTCCGCATGGAGGAAGGCCGGCACGGCGCTCGGTCGTAGCTCGTCGATGCGCTGCAGCAGGGCGAGCGCATCGTGCGGACGTGCGTTCGGGTCGCGCTCGAGGATCTCGGCCAGCAGGTCGTCGAGCTTCTCGGGCAGATCCGGTCGGAATGTGCTCGCGCGCGGTGCGGCCTGTCGCCGCCGCTTGCCCAGCACCTCGCCGGCACCGCCCTGGAAGGGGTCACGGCCGGTCGCAAGGCGGTACGCCACGAGGCCGAGCGCGTAGAGGTCGGCGCGGTGGTCGTGACCGCTCTCGTCCGTCACCTCGGGCGCCATGTACATGGGCGTGCCGCGGGCCACGCCGCGTACCGGACCGAGGTGGGCGAGGCCACCATCCGTGAGGACGAAGTGCGGATCGCCGCCGTCGTCGCTCAGCATCACGTTGCCGGGCGTGACGTCGTAGTGGATGAGACCGATTCGATGCAGCGCGCCGAGCACACGTGCGCCGTCCTCGAGGAGACGCCAGACCAGCTCCACCGGCTGTGCTTCGGTCAGCTGATCGAGGCTGGTCCCGCGTACGAAGTGGACCGCCTGGAACCAGGAGTCCCCGCCGCGTTCGCCCTGGTCGAGCACCGCGGCCCAGCGCGGATGCCGGAAGCGGCGCAGCAGGTCGTCGGCCGCATCCTCCGGCGCGCCGCCGATCAAGCCCTCGACCAGCTTCAGCGCGACGTGTCCGCCGCCCCGGCCGAGATCCTCGGCGAGGTACACGCGTCCGTGCGCACCGGCGCCAAGGAGACGGCGCACCCGGTAGCGCCCGGCGATGATCCGGCCAAGATTCGCGTCGGTCGGCATGAGAGGCCCAGCAACCCGTTGCCCTGCAAGCAGGGCGGTTCCGGGGCCCTATCGGCCGGTTGCGCGCGCCTCCTGTAGGTCGCTGGGGAAGGTCCGGACATCCCGCGCGTCGGGCGCATGCGTTTCGACCCAGGTCTTCGTCTGGGCGATCGCGACCAGTACCTCATCGGCGAATGCCTGCTCGGACTTTCGCGGGTTGTCAGGGTGTGCGTCGCGCCATTCGAGCGGGCGGCCGAACGCAACGCGAACACGGGCGCGACCGGGGCGTGCTTGCCCCTTGCCCCACGCATCCCGCGCGCCGGCGATGCCCACGGGGATCACGGGAGCCTGCAGCTTCCGAGCAAGACGTCCGATGCCGCGCTGCGCACGGTTGAGGCGGCCGTCCGTGGTGAGGCGACCCTCCGGGAACACGACGATCGCGTGGCCCCGTCGCACGAGCGCCATGGCCCGGCGGAGGCCCTTGCGGCCCTGACGGCCGCGACCGATCGAGACTGCCGCGACCAGCCGGAAGAACCAGCGCCAGCGCTTCAGCTCGTAGAAGTTCTC
>JASJDY010000120.1 GCA_030065025.1 Planctomycetota bacterium | reverse complement strand
ATCCTGCTCGTGAGCATCCACTTCTGGCTCGCGCTCGCCGGCATCGCGGTCTACGTCGTGGGCCTGTGCTGGGGCGGTCACGTGCAGGGCGAATCCTGGGTGGACGGTGAGCCTTTCATGGAGTCCGTGCGCAAGACGCTGCCGTACATGGTCTGGCGCAGCGTGGGCGGCCTCCTGATGCTCGTCTCCCACGTCTTCTTCTTCATCGCTCTGTGGAAGATGCGCCCGGGCGCCTTCACCATGGCGTTCACGCCTGCGAAGGACGACTAGCGATGATCAGCATCCACACCAATCACCGCTTGCTGTTCCTGCTCCCGGCCCTGCTGTACGTCGTGCTCGTCGGCGTGTGCGCCGTCTGGCCCGCCGTGCTCGAGCAGCAGGCCGAGGCGAAGGTCGAGAAGACCGTCGAGACCCCCCTGGTCGAGCGCGGCCGCAAGCTCTACGGCTCGCTCAACTGCGTCACGTGTCACACGCAGCAGATCCGCGGCGACGAGCGCATGGCTGCCGAGGTGGACGGCGAGCGCATCGTCCCCGTGCTCGCCGCCGACGCACGCTTCGATCGCGAGGTCGCCAGCCGCGCCGAGGAGTACGCCCACCAGGAGCCGCCCTTCATGGGCACGCAGCGCACGGGTCCCGACCTGTCGGCGGTCGGCAAGCGCCTGCCCGACGTCCAGTGGCACTACTGGCATCTCTACAACCCGCAGTCGGTGTCCCCGGACTCCCTCATGCCGCCGCACCGCTTCCTGTTCACGACCGAGGAGCCGGCCGAGGACGTGGCCGTCGACTACGAGGAGGTCCTGAACATCGAGGGGCTGGGCGTGCCGGCGCCGCGTCTCTGGGCGACGCCCGATGCGCGCGCGCTCGTCGAGTACCTGATCTCGCTCAAGCGCGAGTTCGTCGAGCAGGAGCGGCTGGCGCGATGACGTTCGTCCCGCTCCTGGCCGGACACACGCACCCCACGTGGGCGGACTTCGGGGCCACCGTGTGGGTCGCCGTCGTCGTGGCCGGTGCCATCGCGATCTGGACCGTCTGGAAGGCCGTGATGTACACGCTGCGGCCCGGCGAGACGGAGCCCGACCACATCAAGCGCCAGATCCTGTTGGAGCCGTCAGGTCTCGATGTCGCGGTATCATCCGGGCCCCAGGCGCCCTCCCCTGCATCCGGCGCCGACGATGAGGTGTTGCACTGATGAGGGAGCAGGAAGCCAAGGAGCCGATCCGGATCTACCTCGACGACAACGAGGAGCCGTTCAAGGTCGCGCATCCCCCGCTCCGATTCTCGCTGAGCACGATCCCCATGGCCGACGGCCCGCACACGCTGCGCGTGGAGGCGTCGAACGGCCTGGCGCCGCCCACGATCAAGGAGATCCCGTTCCGCGTGCGCAACGGCGTTGCGGTGACGGTCTCCGGCCTCGAGCCCGGCCAGACGATCGGCGGCCAGGTCGAGCTCATCGTCAACGCATACGCGGGCAACACCGAGGTCGACTTCGAGCCCCGCCGCGCCGAGACGCCGCAGCCCATCCCGACATGGGCCTGGGTGCTCTCGCTCGGCGTCCTCGCGTGGACGCTCTTCTACATCTTCAACCCCGCGCGTCCGCCGCGGGACGCCGCCGCCAAGACCTTCACCGTCGACCGTACGCTGGGCGAGCGGCTCTACATGGATGCCTGCGCCCGCTGCCACGACGAGAACGGCACCGGCCGCCGCAGCGCGCTGAACCCGGACGAGTTCCTCGTCAAGAAGCTGCGCGACACGCCCAACCTCGCCGTCGACGAGTCGCCCTACAAGCTGCTCTTCAAGGTCGTGACCGGCGTGCGCTCGACGGGCGACGTCCTCATGCCCGCGTGGGGGCCGCGCTTCACGAACGAGGAGATCGTCGCCGTCGTCAACTACGTTCGCTCGAGCTGGGGCCACGACGCTTCCCAGATCAAGCCGACGTACCGCCAGCCGCCGCCCGGCATCGACGAGCTCGAGCAGAACATCCTCGACGCGATGATCGGCAAGGACGCCGACCGCCTCGAGATGTGCTGCTGGCCCCAGGGCGTCCGACCGCAGCTCTACCGCGTCGACGGCCCGCGCTGGGCGGTCGGCCGCGAAGACGTCATCGACGAGTGGCGCGGTTACTTCGAGGCGCTGGGCCAGGGCGAGATCATCGACTTCCAGCTCACGGACGTGCGCTACGCGTACGAGCCGGAGGCGGTGGACAACATCGGCTCCTACGTGTTCGCGATGGGGCGTATCTTCCTCAGCACCCGCGCCGAGAACGGCAAGGACGAGTCCGACACGGGCCGCTTCATCCGCGTGTACCGGCGCATCAAGCAGCCCGGCGCCAAGCCACCGCCCGGCGGCGGTGAGCCCGCTTCGAGCTGGGCGCTGATCTTCGACTTCGCTTCGATCCGCATGCGCGTCGGCTGCGAGGTGGACGGCGAGGTCGTCGACTGCCCGCCCGGCACGGTGCCGATCCAGCGCACGGATCCCGTGGCCGTCGACCTCGCTGCCAACGACATCGGGTATCCCGAGATCCAGGCGATGTTCGCGGCTCTGAACAAGGACCCCGGCGACGCGCCGCACGAGCGCTTCTGGGAGCTCGACTACGACGAGTTCATCGAGTTCGAGTTCCCGCCGACGTGGGACGAGGCCGGCGAGAGCTCGATGAAGCTGCTCGAGGTCGGCAACAGCGCCGAGTCCAACCTGATCAAGGCGCTGACCGACGGCAAGGGCCTGACGGTCAAGCGTGAAGACGGGACCGTCATACGCATGAACATCGCGGTGATGCCGAAGGGCAGTCGCATGCCCAAGGAGCAGGTCGACAAGGTCGCGGCTTGGATCGACGCCGGCTGCCCGCGTACGGCAGGCGGGAAGGCTGACGGCGACGCGAAGGACCCTGGCAAGGACGACACGAAGGCCAAGAAGTCGGCGGGCACCGGCCCGATCGGCTACAGCGACGTGCAGAACATGTTCGCGTCGCTCAATCGCGATCCGGGCGACGCGCCGCACGAGCGTTTCTGGGAGCTCGACTACGAGGAGTTCATCACGGCCGCGTTCCCGTACAGCTGGGACGAGCCCGAGATGACCGTCACGATGGTCGTGCCGTGGAGCAGCGCGGCCTCGAACCTTGTGAAGGCCTTGAAGGACGGCAAGTCCATCGAGGTGCGCATGCCGGACGGACGTCTCGTGCGCAAGAACATCGCGCGCATGCCGAAGGGCGCTTCGCCGATGCCCGCCGAGGACATCCAGCGCATCGCCGAGTGGATCGACGCCGGCTGTCCCAAGGAGCCGGGCGGACCGTCGCCGTGGCCCAAGCCGGGTGCCGCGGCCGACGAGCAGCCGCCGAAGGACGAGCCGAAGAAGGGCGATCCCGCGAAGGATGAGCCGAAGAAGGACGAGGCGAAGAGGGCGCCGCCGCCCGCGGACGATCCGCCTCCTCCGCCGCCGCCTCCTCCGCCCGCGCCCAAGACGTCCGCGATCGGCTTCGCCGACGTCATCAAGATCTTCAAGAGCCTCAGGCAGAAGGCGCCGAACGCGCCGCACGAGGACTTCTGGCGCTACCTGTCCTACGAGGAGTTCGTAGCGTTCGAGTTCCCGGAGGGCCCGGGCAAGGACGGCATGATCCGCCTGCTCGTGCCGTGGGACAGTGCGGCGAGCAACATGATCAAGGCCATGAAGGACGGCAAGGGCCTGACGGTCCGCTATCCGGACGGCCGGGTGGTGGCGAAGGACTTCGCCCCGATGCCGAAGGACGCGGACCCGATGCCGGCGTCCGACCTTCAGAAGCTCGCCGACTGGATCGACGCAGGCTGCCCCGAGCACGCCGGCAAGCCCTCGGCGCTGCCGAAGTAGGCAGGGTCTTGCGGGCGGGCGTTCGCCGGCGCCTTCCGGCGCCGCCTCCGGCCGCCCCTACAGGTCCTTGGGGCCATCGCACGCGGCGTGGCTGTAGGGGCGGCCCGAGGAGCCGGAGGCGACGAGGCCCGCCCGCTCGTCCGCCCGGGCGCTCCCGCCGAACATTTCCGTCTGCGCGGCGTGGGGGTAATCTCTGCGGCCGGTCAGCGAACGTGCCCGCTTAGCTCAGTCGGTAGAGCATCGGATTCTTAATCCGCAGGTCCTAGGTTCGAGTCCTAGAGCGGGTACCACTCTCTTCGCCCCTCTGACCGTCGTTCCGCGCTCTCGCGCGGAACCGGGCGTCACTCTTCGGGCTCCACGGAGCCATCCGGGCGCACGATGAAGCTCCATGCGTTCCTCACCTGACCGCCGATCTCGCCGCTCGTGTCGGTGAAGGTCACGCGGAATCCGTCGGGCACGCGCTCCACGTCGGTACGGCAGCCGCCATGGTTCGCGCGCGACCGCAGCGGCCAGTCGCCCAGCGCCTTGGCTTCGGTAGGAAGGTGGCTCCAAGCCACGTCCGCTGCCCAGACCGGATCATCCGGCCGTACGAACTCGATGCTGCGAAGCACGAACTCGGCCTCGCGTCTCGTCTGCGCGCTGACCGGCTCGCGCAGGTACAGCTGGACGGTCCAGAAACGGCCCCACTTCCGGCAGGTGACGCCCGCCGATGTCAGAGCGGCCGCATCCTCGCGTTGCGGCACGCCGGCCTCGATGAGCGCGCACGGGCGGGTGCCCTCGAAGTCCGTACGAATCCTCGTGCCCACGCCCGGAGGACCACCCCAGCGACCGATGTCCAGGTACGCCGTGCCCGGCTCCAGCTGACGCGCCACCGTGTCTTCGTTGTAGTCCGCGCCGTCCGGGCGCAGCTCGTCGCCCACGCGCAGGTCCGAGCGGTCCGTGTTGCTCACGGAGAAGCACAGGTCGAGGTAGTGCTGCGTGACCGAGCTGGATGGGTTCACGGTCCAGCCAGCGGGCACGGTCAGGCGAAAGCCGCGCGCGAGGTCCTCGTAGACCGCACCCGCGATGGGGGCGGGCGCGGGTTGGTTATCGCCGCACGCGCTCATGCCGACCAGCGCGAACAGCAGAAGGGCGACAGCGACACGCTTCATGATGCCGCTATCTTGCACGACGATGCGCTGCACCGAAGAGGAGGCGACGTGGCTGCATGGAGACGGCGCGCTCTCGAGTCCTTTCCCGATCTGCGAACGCAGCTGAACACCCAGGACTTCACGACGTACGACCTCTTCCGCGAGCTCGTAGCTCGGGCGCACGACGCCCATGATCAACGGGACGAGAGCCGGCTCGACGCCATCTACGGATTCGCCGAGTGGTGCTTCGACCAGAAGGCCAAGGACCTATGGAACGCGGCCGGCGTCTCGTTCTACGAGGACCTGTTCCATGGACCAGGCTGGCACCTTCGGAAGTTGATCATGAGGCGCATTCCGGCCCGGATCGCGGCTGCGGTCTGGGAGCTCTGGGAGCGCTACTACTCCGCGGAGCAGGTCGAAGCGCTCCGGCAGCTGCTGCCTCCCTCTGATCCGTGAGGAGCGCCGCGTCTGGCGGCGGCGCAGGGCGGTTCGAAGAGAACCACCCGGGTACCGGTCTCAGGTCCACACCGACGGGGGTGGCTCCTCACTGAGTAGGGACTCAGCAAGACTCACTGAGTAGGGACTCAGCAAGTTGATGTCGCCCGCGCATGGCAACAGGCCGTCGGACTCCCCTCGTCCCGGTACCCGGGCAAATCGAACCGTAGGGGCGCATCCGAGCGCTCGCCATCGCGAATTGCGCCTTCCTGAGTCTGCGCTGAGACTTCTCGCGAAATCGCGCTCAGGCTGACTTACGGCGAGCCACCGGGACCGGCCGGACCACCCTCGGACGCACCGCCACGGGCCGTACGGCCCGCGGGCGAACTGCCACGGGCTTCGCCGCCGGACGCATCGGGATCACGCGCGCGGGGCGAGCACGTTCCTGGCTACGGCGCCCACGAGCCTGGACGGGACGACGCCGGGTCGCGCGCATCCACCCCTGGCCCAGCAGCCCGAGGCCGACGAGGAAGGAGAGCAGCATGCCGCCCTTCACCAGCCCCTCGTGCCGGCCGTGGACCGCGTAGTCCTTGGCGGCGAACCACAGCTCGTAGGAACGCAACCACGTCGAGTACGCCTCGGTACCCGGCTGCGGGGGGTGCCCCGGGTCCTTGGCGGCTTCGAGCTGCGCCGGTTCGTGTCGCGACGTCGTGTCCGCCAGCGCGCTTCGCGCGTCGGCCGTCAACACGACGTAGAGAAGCAAGTGCCCCGCCGCGAGAACGACGAGACCCAGCGTGAGCGTGGACGCGGGCGTACCGCGTCCCGGACGTTCGGCCTGGCCCCGCACGGACCTAGTTGCCCCAGCGGCCGCCCTCGGGCCGCGTGCGACGCAGACCGGGTCGGCTGTTCTGCGCCTGGGGCGCAGGGCGGGTCACCGCGGGCGACGTGGGCGTACGTACCGGTGCGGCCGCGCCGTCGTTGGCGAAGCCGCCACCGGGCGCGGAGGAGAGAGGCGCGCGCTGCGGCGGGGGGGCGTCCATGCCGCCCTGCTCGGCCATGCCCATCGGCGGGCGGCTGGCGAGCACCTTCGGCCGCTTGCCTACCTCGAGCGAGTCGCGCGGCGGGAAGCCCGGCCCGGTGGGCGCGTCACCGTCCTTCTTGAAGCGGCCCGTGTAGTCCGGGATGTCGTGCGTCGGCCGCGACTTGAAGCGGCCGAGGAACATCAGGCCGAAGAGGCCCGCGGCGCCCACGAGGCCGAAGAGCAGCATCTTGTTGATGCCCGGCTCGACCTTCAGCGAGGAGATCATGGAGGCCCACTTGGTGGCTGCGTTCGGGAAGGCCTCGTCCGACGTCATCAGCATGAGCATGACCATGTAATCGCCGCCCGTGACGCAGATCACGCGCATGGTCTTCGCGCCGGTGAAGTCCTCGAGGTGCACAGTCACCTCGACGGCATCGCGGCCTCCGACGGTCGTCGGCCGTACGTCTGCCGTGACGCCCTCGGGCAGGTCCTCCTGCCACTTGTCGCTCTGGTCCATGCCCAGATCGGCGAGCTTCTCCACCTTGCGGGTCAGGTCCATGCGGGCCGCCACGAGCAAGCCCTCCATCTGTCCGCCCGCCACGTAGGCCTTCACCTCGGGGACGCCGTCGATGGGCATGCACTGCTTCTTCACGTTGAAGTTGAACGTGCTCCTGTTCTCCATGCTCATGAGCTCGGTGAAGCCCGGCGGGAGTTTGAACTCATAGCCGTCGCCGTCGACGACCTCGCCGGCCCAGGCCGGGGTCGCGAGGGCGAGGGACAGAGTTAGCGTGAGCAGGGACAGGACAGTGGAACGGCGCACGGCACCCCCTCGATAGGACCCAACAGAGAGCAATCCAGCGGCCTATCGGCGGCCTCCGGAGGGGGGCATGAGTCTCAATACGAGACAGGGCGGCGCGGTGTCTCGCCGTGAGTCACTCTCGCCGGCGCCTCAGGGCACCTCGCCGATGGGATCGGCCGGGTCGGCGATCGGGTCCGTCACCACGCGGTGGCGGTCGACATCGTCGATGATCGCGAGGTGGTGCTCGGTGTGGATGCGCGCGAAGCGCCACCACTGGGACGCGCTCAGGCCCTTCAGTACCTGATGCTCGATCACCCCGGGCACGCTGCGGAGGGCACCGGCCACGGGGGCGATCTCCGCGTAGCGCGCGCAGGCCCGCTCGTGGACGTCGAGCATCGCCGCCCTGCTCGGGATGTCATCCGGCACGGCGAAGTCGGGAGCGTCGGCCTTCCCTCGCGGGATCCACCCGCCGAGAAGGAGGGCACGGCCCTGGAGCGTCGGCGCACCGCGAGGCTGGATGGCCTCACCCTCGCCGCCCTGCAGCTGGGTCACCGCCGCGAAGATGCGACGCAGTGCGATCAGCGCGTGCTGCACGTGTTGCGCGGGCGACCACTGCGACACGCCCGGCGCGACGGCGTACAGGCGGTCCTCCGGCCAGCGCAGGGCTTCGCCCAGGCGGTTGAGGGCCGCGTGGAGCGCGCGCGTGTCGCCGTCCGTCGTCATCGCGGCGCCATCTTACGGATTCGCCCGGGTGGTCGGGACATGGGATTCGGGGAGGCGGGCGTACAATGCCGCCGTCCCGGCTCGACCGTTCGGAGAGGCCATGTTCCGCATGCACGCGCCTGCCTTCCTCGTCGCAGGCGTCCTGGGTTTCATGCTCGTGCTCGCGCCTGGTTGTGGAGGCGGCGGCTGCTGCGGCCCCGGCACGACCGGCGGCGACCCCGTCGAACAGGCGCCGGCCTTCCTCCTCGAGGACGTCAACGCGACGTCCGCCAGCTACGGCGACCTCGTCTCCCCGCGCGCCTACCTCGGACGCGTTTCGGCCTGGTACTTCGGCCAGGCCACATGAACGAGCTGCAGCGTCCAGTTTGGACGCCTCGACGAGCTGCAGACGGAGCTGGCCGGCGAGACCCATCCGCGGGACATCAAGATCCTCGGCCTCAACCGCGCCGGGCTCGAGTCCGGCAACGCGTCCATCTGCAACGGACGCGACATCCCCTGGCTGCAGGACGTGGTCGCCGTCGATGCCTGGACCGCCTGGGGCGCCACCCTTCGCGACGTCGTGATTCTGGACGACCAGAACCGCGTCCTCGACGTCTTCAACCTCAACACGAACAGTCTTCTGGAGCAGGCCAACTACGATGCGCTCAAATCCGTACTCGTGGCCGCAGCAGAATCCACTCCATAACCCCGTCTACCCGAGCAGCGGTCGTTGGCAGGCCTCCGAGGCCCTGCCGGCCACTCGCCCGAGGAGTCCCACCGTGTCCAAGCGAGCCCCCGCCGAGCATCCGATCCACGACCTCGTGGCCGAGCGCTGGAGCCCCGTGGTGTTCTCCGAGGAGCCGCTCACACCCCAGCAGATCCGCACGCTCTTCGAGGGCGCCCGCTGGGCCGCGAGCAGCTACAACGAGCAGCCCTGGGTCTACATCGTTGGCGTGAAGGGCACGGACGGCGCGTGGCGCGGCCTGCTGGACTGCCTCATGGAGGCCAACCAGGCGTGGGCCCAGCACGCACCCGTGCTGGCGCTAGCCGTCGCTTCGACGCGCTACGCCCGCAACGACAAGCCCAACAAGCATGCTTGGTACGACGTCGGCCAGGCGTCGGCGAGCCTGGCACTGCAGGCCGCTTCGATGGGCCTGTACGTGCACCAGATGGGCGGCTTCGATCCGGACAAGGCGCGCGAGCGATTCGCTATCCCTGACGATCACGAGCCCATCGCGGCCATGGCCATCGGACATCTGGGTGACGCGGCCGCAGCCGACCAAGGCCTCGCGAAGCGCGACGCCGCGCCGCGTGCACGCAAGGGCATCGACGAGTTCGTGTTCGGCGCCGACTGGGGTTCGTTCCCCGACTCGCTGCGCTAGCCCGTCGTTCCAGGTCAGGGCTTGCAGGTCGCCTGGAACGCCTTCGCCTCTGCGGCTACGTCGAGGCCCTTGAACTCCCGCGCCACCTTGCTCGCGAGACGCGACGCACCTTTGAGGTCGCCGCCCTCCTTCAGCTGCTTCGCCTCGTCCAGCATGGTCGTGCCGTGCTCTTCCAGCTCCGCCTTCACGGTGGGGGAGAGCGGACGCAGCTCGTGCTTCTGCTCTTCCTTGGCCGCCTTGACGACGTGCTTCACGGCCGTCGAGAAGCGCTTCTTCCCGATGTCCTTGCGCGCCTTGGCGAGCAGGTCATCGACCTTGTCGCCGGCCTTGAACTTCTTCGCGTTCGCCGAGACGTACTCGCCGAACCAGGTCGCGGCGAGGTCGGGCCGACTCTTGTGGCCCATGGCCGGCACCTGCTCTTCCTTGATGTGCTTGTAGCCGGCCTGCTTGAGCGCCTCGAGCGCCTTGTAGGCCTGCCCGGTGCCGTGCGGGTTGCCGATGATCAGGACGTGGTCCTTCTCGCCCCAGAACACGTAGATCTGGAGGTGGTCGCGGCCCGCGGCGAGCACCTTGTCGTCGTGCGGTAGATGCTGCGGTGCCCAGTTGCCGCCGCGCGTGCAGATGTGCGTGAACACGTCGGGATGGCGCAGCCCCGAGTGGTACGACGGATTGCCGCCGCCGGAGAACCCCGTGATCATCACGGCGCGCCGATTCACGCGGAACTGCGAGCAGATCGTCTCGTAGATCTCCAGGAGCACCTCGTCATCCTCCTGGCTGGGGGGGAGGTTGCTCTTGGTGGGGCGGTTGTGCGTCGCCGTGCACATGTCGGGGCACGCGACGATGAAGCCGTGCTTGCCGGCGAGGCCGCGCCACGGCCCCATCTCACCCTTGCCGCTGCCGCCGCGTCCGTGACTCGAGATCACGAGCGGCCACGACTTCTTCTTCGAGTACTTCGAGGGCACGAAGAGCGACCACGCGCGGTCGTGCTTCTTCGTCTTGAGGTGATGCACCTTGCCCGGCTCGAGCCGCGGCGCGTCCTTGGCCAGGGCGCTCGGCGCGAGCAGCAGGGCGAGACAGGTGAGGACGATCGTTCGCACGGGTGGGCCCTCCGCGCGAATGGTACCGCGCACGGTCGCGACGCCGGCGGTCGCAGGGCCCAGAGCATGGGCTCTCCGGATTCGGTGCTTGACCTCGGGCCTACACGAGTTAGTGTTTTGTTTGTCCCGCATCGCGGCCGAGATCGCACCTGTCGTGAGTGTTCCACCTGTAGCCATGTCCTCTGTTCTGCCCTCCTTCCCGACCCCTGTTCCGTCGCCTCTCTCGTCGCTTGCGGTGACCCGGAGCCGCGCCCCGATTCCCCACGTGTCCGAAGCCGCGGCCGGTGCTCTCTCCCGGCCCGCCCGGAGCGCGACCCCGGGGCGCGGCTCCACCTTCAACCCCCACAACCGGTTTGAGCGGAAGCACTTCGAGGCCTGTCCGGAGGACCTCGAGGCGTTCGCGCGTGCGCTGAACGAGGAGACGAGCGACCCGTCCGCTGCACCGCTGCGCACCACGTACCAGCCCGACGCCACCCGCGGCATCCTGGCTCACAACGACAGCCCGGACATCCCCTTCGACACGTCCGTCAACCCGTACCGCGGCTGCGAGCACGGCTGCGTCTACTGCTACGCCAGGCCGACGCACGAGTACCTCGGCCTGTCGGCGGGGGTGGACTTCGAGAGCCGCATCTTCGTCAAGCTCGAGGCGCCGGCGCTCCTGCGCGCCGAGCTCGCGCGCCCGAGCTGGCGGCCGCAGGTCGTCGCGCTCAGTGGCGTGACCGATCCGTACCAGCCCGTCGAGCGCCGGCTCGGACTCACGCGCCGCGTCCTCGAGGTCTTCGCGGAGTTCCGCAACCCGGTCGGCGTCATCACGAAGAGCGCGCTCGTCACGCGCGACATCGACGTGCTCGCCGAGCTTGCCCGGAATCAGTGCGTCAGCGTCGCCGTCTCCGTGACGACGCTGAGTGCCGGTCTCGCGCGCATCCTCGAGCCGCGCGCGGCAGGTCCAGCGCACCGCCTACACGCCATCCATGCGCTGGCCGAAGCGGGCATCCCCGTGGGCGTCATGGTCGCGCCCGTCATCCCCGGCCTGACCGACGACGAGGTGCCCGCGATCCTGGAGGCGGCGGCCGAGGCCGGGGCGCGCTTCGCCAGCCACGTCGTGCTGCGTCTCCCGCACGCCGTCGAGGACCTCTTCGTCGCCTGGCTCGAGACCCACATGCCCGACCGCAAGGCCAAGGTGCTCTCCCGGCTCCGTTCCCTGCGCGGCGGCAGGCTCAACGACACCCGCTTCGGCTCCCGCATGCGCGGCGAGGGCGCGTACGCCCATCAGATCGCCGACCTGTTCGAGCTCGGCCGGCGGCGGGCCGGCCTGCCGGAGCAGGGCCCCGAGCTCAGCACCGAGGCCTTCCGCGTCCCGGACGCGCTCCGCGATGGCGGTCAGCTGCGCTTGTTCGCGTGACGGCGGTTCGTCTGGTGGCTACGCCTATGCGAGGTAGGCGAGGGCCACGGCGATCGCGCCTGCAGCCAGTCCGGTCACGAGGTTCACGGCGTCGTTGTCCAGCCAGCGCCAGCCGCTCACGTGCTCGGTCGGCGCGCCGTCGATCCACGGGGCCTCCGTTTGCCGCTCGGAGCCCGGCGCGCGACCTCGGAACTGAAGCCAGCCCCCGAGGGCGCTGTCCAGCAGAGAGCCGGCGAGGCCCGCAGCCGTCATCAGCAGCAGTCCACGCAGTCCCAGCTCGGAGAACAGCAGGAACCCCGCCGGCGCGAGGGCCGCTCCGAGCACCGCGGCCAACGTGCCCAGCTTGGTCACGCCGCCACTCTCGCCGATCGCGACCGGACCGCCGCCGAGCAGTCGCATCGGCGGACCCCCGAAGCGCACCCCGACCTCCGTCGCGCAGGAGTCGCTACCCAGACACGCCAGGGAGCCGAGGAAGAACGGCAGACCGAGGTCCGGTCGATCGGAGAGTGCGAACAGGCAGCCGAGGAAGGCCGGCAGCCCGTTGCAGAGCACCTGGCGCAGGTCGCGGGCCGCCGAACGTTCGGCACCCGGGAGCTTGCCGAGCAGCGTGGCCACGAGGAACGGCGCCACCAGCGCCGCGATGCCCGCCGCGCGGAAGGCGAGGAACGCTGCGACGCCGAGGCCCCAGGCGGCCGCTGCGCCGCGCGCTCCCAGCCAGCCCAGGCGTACCGATACAAGGGCGAACACGAGCAGGCCCGCGCCTACGCACAACACCGGCAGGGCCTCAGGAAGCACGACCGCCGGGGGGGACGACAACAGCTGCACGCCGGCCGCATCGTACTCCTGCGGCCCGTCTTCCCGCGCACG
>JASJDY010000119.1 GCA_030065025.1 Planctomycetota bacterium | reverse complement strand
CTGTGTCTGGTGGCGCTGCCGATCCTGATCGACCGCGAGGCGAAGCCCGGCGAGACGAACGGGCCCGGCGGTCTGAAGCCCTGGGCGGCGATCGACGTGGAGCAGGGGGCCAAGCTGTCGGCGTCGAAGCTGTGGGGCTGGTTGGAGGACGACCAGCGCCTGGAGGACGGCCTGATCGTGATCTGGCGCCGATCGTGTGAGGTGTGCGCCGACCATCTGCGCATGCTCGCCGACACGGAGCAGGGCGAGCGGGACCTGGTGCTGCTCGAGCTGCCCAAGGAGTTCGACGACGAGAAGGACGTCGTCGAGCGCAAGCCGTTCGGGGGCTACGTGCAGGAGGTGCTGCTGCCGGACACGGTGATCTGGGACGTGGTGCCGCCGGTTCACATCGAGGTGCAGGGCGGGATCGTGACCAAGCTGCTGAAGGGGATGGATGTGATGAAGTAGCCGCGGAGCGGCTACTTCACCGTTTCCGTCTCCGTAACCGTTTCCGTTTCCGGCGTGGAACGGTCCCGGGGCCTCGTCCCGCCCCGCCGCACCGTGGCTGATCCCGTGGCCGTGGCCGTGGCCGTGGCCGTGGCCGTGGCCGTGGCCGTGGCCGTGAGGACCGGATGCCCGCCCATCGACTGCAAGTGCAAGTGCAAGTGCACGTGCATGTGCAAGTGCAGGTGCATGGTCGCGTGGGGTACGCTCACGACATGTCCGCAGCCTGGCTGGAACGTCTGTCGTCCTCCACCACCTACGCCGAGCTGCAGACCCTCTTCGAGTCCATCGCCGGGGAGGCCCGCACGGCCGACGATCCGCGCGCGATCGCCGCTGCACTCAACGAGGCCGTCGTCCGCATCGAGCGCGAGCGGGAGCGCGACGAAGAGGAGCTGCACGCCTTCGAGGACGAGTACGCCGCCTTCCAGTCCGACCAGCGCGGCGTCCTCGGCTGGCTCCGGCGCCACGTGCCCTTCACGGCCACGCGTCGCAGGGAGAAGGCACACCAGGAGACGCTCGCTGACCAACGCGCGGAGATCCTGGGCGACGTCCTCGTACTCGCACGCGCCGCGATGCTGCGCGAGCAGCTCCTGCCCGCGGAAGAGCGCGAGTCCGGCCCCGACGCCGACGCCTGGCGTGAACGGCTCGCAGGGGACCAGGCGCCGGATGGCCTACGGGCCTACGCGGACACCACCGCCGCTCTCGGCACGCAGCTCGAGCGCGCCGAGGCCTTCGTCCAGGGCATCCGCACGGACATCGAGGCCTTCGAGGATGCCGACTTCGCCGCCGAGGAGGACCGCCGCCGCCAGCAGCAAGGCATCGCCGCCGCACGGAGTGAGCTCGCAGAGATCGAAGCACGCCTGCGCGCGAACGACGCACTGCGTGGCGAAGCGCTGCAGCACCTCACCACCACCCTGACGGAGGAGCTGCAGGCCGAGGGCGGCGCCTACGCCCACATCACGCAAGCCGTGCCGCGCCTCGAGAAGGCACGCGCCGAGGCGCACGCCGTGGAGGACTGCCTCGCCGAACTACGCGAGGGCGCGGCGATGCTGATCGAGCTCGAGCGCCGGCTCGTCGGACTGCCTGAGAAGCAGCAGGGCCTCGCGGACGAAGCGGAGCGCCTCACCGCCGCATGCCGCGACGCACGAGCGAAGCATGCACGCGCGGAGGACGCGCTGGCCGAGCCGACGGCCCGGTACCAGGAGGCGCTGGCCGACGAGGCGCAAGCGCGGACGGCCGTGCGCGAGGCGCAGGACGAGCTCGAGGCCTACTTCGAGCGCACGGGCCAGTTCGACCTGGAGGGGATCCCCTCATCGGAGAGCGCGCCTTCTCCCGACGAACGCCTGAAGCACGCCCAGCAGGCACTCGAACGCGTGCACGCCGAGACGCGCCGGCGCCGCGGGCCTTATCAGGACCTCAAGGTCGCGGCCGAGGAGGCCCGCGAACAGGCCGACGAGCTCGCTGCGCAGTTGCTGGAGGCCGAGAGTGCACTGGGGACACTCGGCGAGCGCGCCGAGAGCCTGCGAGCCAACGTGGAACGCGCGCGCGGCGAGCTGCGACCGACGCTCGATCGCCTTCCGGAGCGCGTGACGAGCTACCGCCGCGCGCTCGACGCCTGTGAACGCGCCTCGGCTCTGCCGGCGCACGCGGATGGACTCCGGCCTCCGCAGCAGTTCGACCTCGAGCGCGCGGACGCATTGTGGAAGGGGCTCGTCGAGACGGTGGCGGACGAGCACCAGACGCTCGTCCACGACATCGCAAAGGCACAAGAAGAGCGTGACGCACTCTGGCGCGCCCACGCCGAGGCGCGCCTCGGCGCTGAGCTCGCCGAATGCGTGGGGGCTACCCGACGGGCGTGACGAGCCCCGTCTGCACGCGCCACAGCGCGTCGTAGACGCCGCGCGCCTCGAGCAGATCGTCGTGGTGGCCCTCCTCGACGAGACGGCCGCGGTCGAGCACGTAGATCGTGTCCGCGTTGCGCACGGTCGAGAGTCGATGTGCGATCACGATCGTCGTGCGGCCGACGGCGATGCGCTCCATGGAACGCTGGATCGCTGCCTCGGTCTCGTTGTCCACGGAGGAAGTTGCCTCGTCGAGGACGAGGATAGGCGGGTCCTTGAGCACCGCGCGGGCGATCGAGATGCGCTGACGCTGTCCACCGGACAGCTTCTGCCCGCGCTCCCCCACGATCGTGTCGTAGCCGTCCGGAAGCCCCTCGATGAACTCGTGCGCCTCGGCGACCTTCGCTGCGGCGACGACGTCCTCGAGCGGCGCGTCGAGACGTCCGTACGCGATGTTCTCGCGCACGGTGCCGTGGAAGAGGAAGACGTCCTGGCTGACCAGGCCGATCTGGCGCCGAAGCGCACGGAGGTCGAGCTCGCGCAGATCCGTGCCGTCGAGCCGTATCGCGCCACCCGTCGCGTCGTAGAAGCGCAGCAGCAGCTTCACCAGCGTCGTCTTGCCCGAGCCCGTCGGCCCGACGACGGCGGTCGTCTTGCCGGCCTCCATGCGCAGCGACAGGTCGCTCAGGATGGGGAAGCCGTCGCGGTAGTGGAACTCCACGCGGTCGAACACCAGCTCACCGCGCACGGGCTCATCGAGCGCCACCGGGCCGGACGCGATGGTGGGCTCGATGTCGAGCAGATCGAGGATGCGTGTCGTGGACGCCATCGCGCGCTGGTAGAGGTCGAACGTCTCACCGAGGCGCGTGAGCGGCCACAGGAGGCGCTGCGTGAGGAAGGCCATCAGGGCGAACGCGGCCTCGCTGAGACCGCCCTCGAGCACGCGGATGCCGCCGTACACGAGTGTCGCGGTGAACCCGATGACGATCACCATGCGGATCAACGGCGAGAACGCAGCGCTGAGCCGGATCGCCAGGCGGTTGCGGTCGCGGTAGATGTCGCTCTGCACGCGCAGGCGCTCGACCTCGTGGTCCTCGGTCGTGAAGCTCTTGATCGTGGCGATGCCGCCGAGGTCGTTCGCCAGCTGGTGGTTGAGGATGCCGACCTGCTCGCGCACGCTCTCGTAGCGCGGTGCGATGCGCTTCTGGAACTTGAACGAGCCCCAGAGGATGAACGGCACCGGCAGCATGGCGAGCCACGCGACCTCGGGCGCCAGCAGGAAGAACACCGTCGTGATGACCACGGACGTCGTAGCCACGTGCAGCAGCTGTGTGGCGCCGTTGTCGAGGAAGCGCTCGAGCTGATTCACGTCGTCGTTGAGGATCGACATGAGCGTGCCCGTGCTCTGATCCTCGAAGTACGCCATCTCGAGGCGCTGCAGGTGCCCGAACGCGTCGAGGCGGATCTCGTGCTGGACCGTTTGCGCGAGGTTGCGCCATAGGATCCCGTACCAGAACTGGAACAGCGACTCGAGCCCCCAGACGAGCAGCGTGAGGACGGCGAGCACCCAGAGCTGCGCCGTGGGGTCCTCGACGCCGAAGCCGGCGAGCAGGGAGTCCTCCCGCTTCACGACGACGTCGATCGCCATGCCGATCAGGAACGGCGGCGCGAGATCGAAGAGCTTGTTCAGGATCGAGCAGGACGTGGCGAGCCACACACGGCCGCGGTGGCGGCGCATGTAGGTCATCAGTCGCAGAAGCGGGGCTCGCGTCTCGGCCATAGGCGACCTAGGGAAACCGATCGCCCCGGGCGGCGCGCGGGAAATCGGGCTGCTAGCGGGCTGGAGCGATCACGCGCCGAGCGTGACCTCCCAGAACGCGCGGCCCGCGGGGGAGATGTCGTCCTCCTCGCGCGCCACGATCCAGAAGTCGCGTCGCGTGCTGACGCCCTTGACCGGCACGACCGCCAGCGTGCCCGCCTTGACCTCGTCTTCGATCGCGAGGTTGCTCACGAAGGAGATGCCCAGGCCGGCGCGGACGCATGCCTTGACGGCCTCCGTGCTACCCACGTGGCACACGACGTTGAGCTCGCGTTCGTTGTGCTTCATGCCGAGGGCCTCCAGCATCGCGAGCCGCGTGCCGCTCCCCTCCTCGCGTAGCACCATCGCCTGCGTCAGCACGTCGGCGACATCGACGGCCTTGCTGCTGGCGAACGGATGCTCGGGCGGCGCGATGAGGACGAGCTCGTCGCCGTCGGCGCGCTCGACCCGCAGGCCGCGCGCACGCGGCTTGAAGCCGGTGATGGCGGCGTCCACGTCGCCCTGCCGCACCATCTCGACGACCTCGGTGGAGTCGCCCGTGAGCAGGTTGACGGTGATGCCGGCGTGCTGCTCGCGGAACGAGCGCAGCAGCGACGGGAGGATGTAGACGGCGGGGATCGTGGAGCCGCCGAGCGCGAGGGTCCCGCGCAGCAGACCCGTGAGCTCCGCAGCGGCCATGCGCGCGTTGCGCTCGGCGCGTAGGGCGTCGCGCGCAGGTCGCAGGAGGATCTCGCCCGCACCCGTGGGCGTGACGCCGGAGCGCTCGCGACCGACCAAGCGGACGCCCAGTCGCTTCTCGAGGTCCGCGATGTGACCGCTCACCGTGGACTGGCTGAGCCCCATGTGGCGGGCGGCCTGCGTGAACGAGCCTTGATCGACGAGCGCGACGAACACCTCGAGCTGGCGGATCGAAAGCGGGTCGGTGTGGGCCATGGTCCGAGCTCCTCCTGTCGGGCCGGCGGAATCCGCGCGCTTTCCTTGTGCGCGCCCCCGCCGGGCCCGTATACGAGATCCTCAACGCCAATGGTCTACATAGGCGAAACCGATAGATCAAGCCCCAAAGGAACGACTTTTCCCATGCGCAGCATCTTCACTTTCGGCCTCGTCGCCCTCCTCACGTTCGGCCTCGCCGCGTGCGGTGGTGACGACGCCTCCAACAACGACGGGGCCAAGCCCACGTTCAAGTTCAGCGCGATCCCCGACAAGGACCAGACGCGACTCATCGAGAAGTTCGGCCCCGTCGCCGAGTACCTCTCGAAGGAGCTCGGTGTCCCCGTCGAGTACGTGCCCGCCGCCAAGTACTCGGCGTCCGTCGAGTTGTTCGTGAACGGCGAGGTGATGCTGGCGTGGTTCGGCGGTCTGACCGGCGTCCAGGCGCGCGAGCGCGTCAAGGGCGCGCGCGCGATCGCGCAGGGCGTCGAGGATCCGAAGTACATGTCGTACTTCATCGCGAACAAGGACAGCGGCATCGAGCCGGGTGATGACTTCCCGACCGCGATCGCCGGCAAGTCCTTCACGTTCGGCAGCAAGTCGTCGACGTCGGGCCGCATGATGCCCGAGCACTTCATCCGCGAGAACACGGGCAAGTCCCCGAAGGACTTCATCGGCAGCGAGCCCCAGTTCTCCGGCAGCCACGACAAGACGTGCGAGCTGGTCGAGAAGGGCTCCGTGATGGCCGGCGCGGTCAGCTACAAGACCTACGAGCGCCGCGTGCGCGAAGGCCAGACCGATCCGAACGTGTGCCGCATCATCTGGAAGACGCCGTACTACGCCGACTACAACTTCACCGCGCATCCGAAGCTCGATGAGGTCTACGGCGAGGGCTTCACGGACAAGCTGCAGAAGGTGCTGCTCGCGATGAAGGACGAGAAGTTGCTCGCCGGCTTCGAGCGCAGCGGCATGATCCCCGCCACGAACGCCGACTTCGACGGGATCCGCGAGCTCGCCATGAAGCTGGGGATGCTCGAGTAGCGCAGCAGACCGATGATCGCACCGGGCCAGGCCAGCGGCTTCCGTCTCGACGGCGTCTCCGTGCGCTTCGGGACGACGGCGGCCCTGAGCGACGTGAACCTGCACATCGAGGCCGGCGAGGCAGTCGCCCTCGTCGGCCCGTCCGGCGCCGGGAAGAGCACGCTCCTTCGTCTCCTGAACGGAACCGTGCGCCCGACGTCGGGCCGTGTGTACGTCGACGGAGACGCGCTCGCGAGCCTCTCCCGGGCTGGGCTGAAGCGCACCCGCGCAGCCATCGGGTTCGTGCACCAGGACCTGAGCCTGGTGCCGAACCTGCGCGTCGTGCAGAACGTGATGGCCGGCAGGCTCGGCCGGCAGGGCTTCCTCTCGTCCGCCCGCTCCATGCTCCTGCCACGCCAGGCGGAGGCCCGGCGGGCCTACGAGCTGCTCGAGCGCGTGGGCATTCCCGAGAAGCTCTACGCGCGCACGGACACGCTCTCCGGCGGCCAGCAACAGCGGGTCGCCGTGGCGCGCGCGCTGTACCAGCAGCCGGTCGCGCTGCTGGCCGACGAGCCCGTGTCGAGCGTCGACCCGGCCCGTGCGCGTGACACCGTCGAGCTGCTCACGCGGATCTCGCGCGAAGAGGGCCTCACGCTCGTGATGAGCATCCACAACCTCGAGCTGGCGCGGGAGTGCTTCCCGAGGCTCGTGGGTCTGCGGGCGGGGCGACTCGTGTTCGACGAGTCCGCGGGCGAGGTCGGCGAGGACGAGTTCCACGCGCTCTACGACCTGCAGGAAGCAGAGATGCTGGCCGATGGGGCCTGACCGAGCACCCAGGCGGCCCTTTCCCCTGCGTACCCGTGGTGCCGTGCTCCTGGTCCTCCTGGGAGCGGCCGTGTGGGCGTTCCTGTACCTCGACATGAGCTTCGCGCAGCTCGTGCCGAACGAGGGCGGGCTCGAGATCGCGCAGGGCTTCTTCAGCAGCGCTGTCGCGCCCTCGTCCGAGGTGCTGGGCACAGCCGTGCGCAGTCTCGAGGCGACGGTCATCTACGCCGCGGCGGCCATGAGCGTCTCGCTGCTCCTGGGTCTGCTGCTGGGCTTCCTCGCCTCGACGGCGTGGTGGTCCGGCGACCCCGTGGGCGGCCGCACGCTGTTCGGACGCACGGTCGCACCCGTGCTCTACGGCGTGACGCGCTTCGTCATCGGCTTCATGCGCTCGGTGCACGAGGTGCTCTGGGCGATGCTGTTCCTCGCGGCGTTCGGCATCACGCCCATCTCTGCAGTGATCGCGATCGCGATTCCCTACGGCGGCACGCTCGCGAAGATCTTCTCGGAGATGATCGACGAGTCGGACCGGGGACCGGCGCGAGCGCTGCGAGCCGCCGGCGCATCCGGGCTGCAGGTGTACTTCTTCGGCCTCGTCCCGCGCGCGCTACCGGACATGCTGGCCTATGCGTTCTATCGCTTCGAGTGCGCGCTGCGCTCGTCGGCGGTCCTGGGCTTCTTCGGCGTCGCCACGATCGGGCGCGACATCGAGCTCGCCTTCCTGACGAATCGCTATGGCGAGGTGTGGACGTACATCTACGTGCTGATGGCCGTGATCGTGGTCTTCGACGTCTGGAGCGGGCACCTGCGCAAGAGGTTCGTGGCATGAGCGTGGCGGCCCACGACGTCGAAGCCCGCATCGCCGCGCTCAAGCGCGAGCGACCGCGCAGCCGCTTCCTCCGGTTCAGCCTGGGCTGCTTCCTGCTGCTCATGGTGGCGAGTTGGGTGCGCGGCGACTTCGACTTCGCGGACACCTTCTCCGCGCAGCGCGGCGAGAACCTCGAGCGCTTCATGATGACGGTGCGGCCCAAGCCGCTCCGCGAGAGGACCGACGAAGGCTGGGTCGCCAAGCCGTGGGACTGGGACGTCGCGGCCGACTGGGCCGGCGAACGCCTGACCACGGGTGTCTCGCGCGCGGAGACGGAAGGCGGCGTGGAAGCCGCGATCGGCACGCTCGCCATCGCGATCCTGGCCGTCGTGCTCGCGGCGCTCGGCAGTCTCGTCTTCTGCTGGTTCGCCGCGCGCAACGTCGCGACGCCGCAGCCCTTCGCCCCATCCGCGTCTCCACCCGGTCCGCTGCGTCGGTGGGCGTGGCGCGGCGTGGTGGGCAGCACGCGCGTCGTGCTCATCCTGCTGCGCTCGATGCCCGAGTACATCCTCGCGTACCTGATCATGAGCATGCTCGGCTCGCCGGCGTGGCCGGCCGTGCTCGCACTCGCGATCCACAACACCGGCATCCTCGGACGGCTCAACGCCGAGACGATCGAGAACGTGCAGCGGCGCCCGCTCGTGGCTCTACGCGCGCTCGGCGCCGGACGTGCGAAGATCGCAGCGGTAGGCATCTGGCCGGCGATCATGCCGCGCTTCCTGCTGTACTTCTTCTACCGCTGGGAGACGTGTGTGCGCGAGGCGACGGTCCTGGGCATCCTGCACCTCGCTTCCCTGGGCTGGCTCATCGACGAGGCCAAGGCGCGCGGCTTCAAGTACGACGAGATGGTGTTCTTCATCCTGCTCGGCGTCGTGCTTGTCCTGGTCGGCGATGTCGTCTCGGCCGTGTGCAGACGCCTGGTCAGGCGAGCGTCCTGACGCTCACGAAAACGGCAAGGGAACGAACTAGACGTCCGACGTCCACTCGATCCGGCCGCGGCCGCTCGGCAGCTCGCCGTCCCACTCGAGCTCGAGCATCAAGGGCGTGCCCTTGAACGCGACGGGGATGTTCGCGGGGATCTCGTGCTCGCTGCGCTTGCAGTCGAAGACCTCGAACCACCCCGGTCCCCGGTTGCTCTTCTCCCGCACGGTCACCCGCGTCACGCGGCGCGCGTCATCGGGATTGAGATGGACGACCGCCGGACCGGTGATGCGCGCGAAGTCCACGCTGTAGCCACGATCGCGGTCCACCACGCCGAACGGAACACTCTCGGTAGTCATGACACTTCTCCTGGCATGGATTCGCCCAGGGGAGGGGCAAGCGACGTGCCACCCCTGGAGCCCGATCGCGCCGGGCCCGGGTGCGCGGTCTTCCGCAGCTTCGGTGGAACGGTGCGCAGGTCCCGCGTCAGCGGCGCGTGCGCGCGGCCTGCATCGCCCGCTCCATGGCCGACTTCGCGTGCTGGTCGACGTCGTCGCCCGACACGAGGGCCGCCATCCTGTCCACGTGGCGCATGCTCGCGACAAACTGGAGCGCTTCAGCAAGCCAACGCACCGTGTACGCGTTGTCGGCGTTCTCTGCGTAGTCGAGCAGCTTGTCGGCGGCGTGGCTCTTCTGGCGCTCGTCGAGTCCTTTGCGGAAGCCCCGCGAGAGGGTCTGGATCGAGCTCCTGCCGGCCTCGATCTTCTTCAGCATCAACTCGAGGATGGCATCCGACTTCGGATCCATACGCGGCGTGACGAAGTGGAAGAAGTAGCCCGAGTCGTAGTCGTGCGCGGGCGCCTTGCCGACGATCTCGACGAGCCGGGCTTCGACGGCGGGATCCCACTCCTTGACGCTCTGCAGCCCGCGGATCACGAAAGCCTTCTTGATGTTCGTACCGGGTCGTAGGAGATGGAGCACGGCCGTCGCGGCCTCGTCGCGCAGGATGCCGTCCGCCGTGCGCGTGATGGCGTGTGCCATCTCCTCCGCGTTGTTGCGATCGCTGTCCTTCGCCACGTCGGGCCAGTGGTTGATGTCCGACGCCTCGGGCTTCACGTAGGCGAGCGCGATGAGCGCTGCCGTGCGCGTCATGCGGTCTTCGCTCTGCACATGCGGCAGGATCGCGGCACGCCAGTCGTCGCGGTCGTAGTCGAGTTTGCCCAGCCAACGTGCGAGCTGCAGGGCGTTGAGGCGCAACATGTCGTCGTCGCCGTCGAACGCAGCGCGTACCTCCGCGATGGCCGTGGCACGGGCCTCGTTGTCCTTGAGGGAGCGGATGGCGTCCCACCAGGCCTTGCGCTTGGCGCGCAGCGTCTCCTGGCGTCGGCGGTTCTCCTCGCGCTGCTTGAACTCCTCGCTGCGCGGCTTGACCGCGCGAGGTCGTGTACTCGGCTTCGTGCCCTTGGCCTCGAGCACGGGCCCCGCAGACCGGCGCTCTTCGCGCAGGGCGCGGACCTCGGCGCGGAGGCTCTGGACGGCGGCGCGCAACGTGGCGATGTCGTCGGTCGCGGACGCCGGCGCGACCTCCGGGGTAGGCGCCACCTCGTCGCGCTCGAGGAACGTGGCGCCGATCCATCCGCCCGTCACGAGCGAGAGCAGGATCCAGGGCAGGGCAGTGCGCATGACAGGCCCCCTTCACGCGCCAACGTAGCACCGGACGCGAGCGGGGGACGGGCCGGTGCGGCGGCACCGGCACCCGAACGGTCCCAGGGAGCATGGACGGGCCGGGCGCAGATTCCCCTTCGACTCGGCGCGTCGCGCCTCGCTCAGGGCCCTCGGGCTCCTTCGCTTCGCGAAGGACTCCCAGGCGCCCCTACAAGGCACCTGCACTTGCACTTGCACCTGCACTTGCACTCGACGGGCGGGCGTTCGTCGGCCCTGCGGACCTCCTCCGGCCGCCCCTACACCTGCACCCGAACGGTCCCAGGGAGCATGGACGGGCCGGGCAACCACTCGACCGACCTCCGGTCGGCCTCGGGATGCCCCTACTGCATCTGTTTGAGCGCGCGCGTGGCGTCCTTGACGATGTGCTCGAACCCCTTCTTGCCGCGGAAGTCCTCGAGCAGGGCGCGGTAGTCGGTGCGCGCCCGCGTCTGGTCCCCGCTGTCCAGCGCCATCTTCGCTGCGGCCCAGCGGATCCACGGTCGCAGCTGCGGAGCGCGGTTCCGGGACCGCAACAGGTAGTCGGCCATCTCCAGCCCGCGCGCGGGCTTCTTCGCCTGGCTGTACGTCCAGATCAGTTGGTATCCGGCGTGGACGGACACGTCGCTGTCCTCCCCCGCCACGCGCATGGCCTCACGCAAGCGGCGCTCGCTCGCCTCGAACTCCTGCGTGCCGCGATGCACGGCACCGAGATCGAGCAGCGCCTTGGCGCGGTCCTCGCTCTCGAGGTCGCGCGTGAGCAGGTGCTCCAAGACCTCCCGGGAGCCATTCATGTCGCGCTCGCGATCGCGTAGCCGGCGTGCCTCGGCCAGCATCTGCTCGTTGCTCATCTTGCCGAAGCGCTGCTCACGCTTCTTTCGCTCGATGCGCTCGACGACGCGCTCGAGGGCGTCGTCCGAGACGGCCAGCGGCTGGTCGGTCGGCGGCGCCGAGGGTTCGCC
The DNA here is from genome assembly GCA_030065025.1 of Planctomycetota bacterium. Classification (GTDB taxonomy): domain Bacteria; phylum Planctomycetota; class PLA2; order PLA2; family JAEUHO01; genus JAHEIK01. The sequence continues at coordinate 1,323 of JASJDY010000119.1, read as the reverse complement.
CTCCGGTTCCGGCACCCGGCCCGCCAGGGTCGGCCCTGCGGGCTCGCGCACCGGCCGCGCGCGCACCGCCTCGGCCAGCGCGTCCAGCCTTCGCTCGATCCCGTCGAGGCGGGCCAGCACCTCGTTCGAGCCGCCGCCGGGAGGTCCTGACGCCTCGGCCGGCACGAGTTCGCCGGATGGCAGGTCGCGCAGCGGCGCGTCGTCGCCCGCGCCGGCCGTCACGAACCAGGCGACGCCCACGACGGCCGCCCCCAGCAGCGCCGCCAGCCACGGTGAGGTACTCCGCACTCGACACCTCCTCGCCCCTGAGGCTAGCCCAAACGGCCCACGGAACCCCCACCGTCATCGCAAGTCACGTGATGAAAACGACTTACGACGGAAACCCGAACCGTGACGGAGGCCCCGCCCTGCCGCCCGTGGCGCGGAACCCGAACGCGACGATCTTCGTCGTATGGTTGGGCCCACTGCTACGGAGGGTGGCGGTGGTCCCCTGCGAACCCTAGAATCCTCCAAGAGTCCATTTTCTCAGCTTTGCGCCGCGTGACCCCAGCGGGGGCTCGGGCCGGAACGAGAGGCAGACAGACGATGCGCAATACGATCATTCTCGGCCTGATCTTCGGGGTCGTCCTTCTTATCGGTGGCCAGCCGGCCGTAGCCGGCCCCTGCTGAGGCGCCTCACCGAGCACGGTCAGGGTCCTGACCGCCAAGTGGGGTAACGCCACCAAGATCTCGCCGAGCGACGGCGCGACGGTCACCGGCGAGAAGAGCGACGAGAAGGCCGAGGCTTCCGAGAAGCCCATGGCCGACAAGCCGATGTTCATCTACGTGACGGACGGCAGCGAAGACGGCGCCTTCGACAAGATCGAGAAGGTCATCCTCGACGACAACAAGATCCTCGTCGGCATGCGCGCCTTCACCTGCGTGAAGATGTCGCCCGACAACGTCCAGGACGATCCGCTTCTCTCCGGCCGTGCCAAGGAGAGCCGCTACTTCCTCTTCGTGAGCCGTGACTACAGCAAGGTCAAGGTCATCGAAGGCTCGAAGATGAAGACCAAGCAGGTCTACAACATGATGAAGAAGTTCGCGTCGAAGGAGTACAAGACCAAGTTCGACAAGAACGTGAAGGCCGTCCTCAAGCTCCTCCTCGAGTACGACAAGATCAACAACGCCGTCAAGGTCCTGAAGCAGAAGAAGGAGCGCGAAGGCGCCGACATCTCCAAGGGCGAGGCGAAGAAGATCGAGAAGGAGCTCGCCGAGCTGGAAGAGCGCCAGAAGGAAGCCGAGGAGAAGGAGAAGGAGCTCCTGACCTTCGAGCTGAAGAAG
>JASJDY010000026.1 GCA_030065025.1 Planctomycetota bacterium | reverse complement strand
CGCGTGCCGTAGTCCGGATCCCCGAGGGCGAGCACCTTCGCGGCGGAGCCGGCATCGTCCACCGTCAGATAGCGACGCGTGGTCGCGGACGGCACCAACGTGTACGTGCGAGCCGGATCCAGCGCGGCGAACGGGACGTACGCCAGCTCGCCCGCCGGGCAGATGAGGACGCGCCGGATGCCGGTCGGCAGCTCGAGGGACTCGATCAGCATCGAGCGCAGCTGCGCGCGGCTCTTCGTGGTGTCTTCCGTGTTGACGTCCCAGGCAGCGGCGCGAACGGCCTCACGCAAGGTCTTGGTCAGGCCGAGGGCCTTGGGGCGCGCACCGTCCCGCGTGATGACGAGCGCGCACGCCGGCCCGTCGAAGAGGGCGTAGAGCACCAGCGCTTCGCCCTCGCCGAGCCCGCCGCGGATCTCCTCGAGAGTCACCGCCGCGGGCGCAACGAGTCCCGCCGCCGCGTTGGCTTCGCGCTGGATGGCCTCCATCACCTGCTGCAGCTCCTCACGGGCAGCCGCCAGCTCCTTGCGCGCGGCGCGCTGCGCCTTGAAGCGCCGGCGTGTCTTGGCGAGTCGCAGCGCCTCCCACGCCCGTCCCTCGCGTGCCCTGGCTTGCCGCTCGCGCGCCGCGAGGGCCTCCGGCACCACGGCCTGAACGAGTTGGCTGCGTCCCCCGAGCACCTCGACGAGCGAGCCGGCGCGGCCGGCCTCGAGGAACTCGAGCATGACCTGCATGTCGGCGCGATACCACGCAGCCAGCGCGCCGACCTCGAACAGGGTCAGGAAGCGATCACGCACGGAGGCGGCTTGCTCCTCCGCCTGGCGCGAGGCGTACGAAGACAGCGTGGCGATGCCGTCGCGCGCAGCCTGGATCGCCTCCTCGAGCCGCGTGCCCGTGAGGCAGACGCGCGCGAGCGTGAGGTACGCGTGCATCAAGGCGTAGCGCTCGGACAGCGCGTCGGCTTCATCGCGGGCCTTGCGCGCGATCTGGATGCCTTCGTCCACCTCCCCGATGGCCGCCAGTGAGTCGGCGAGGTTGACGCGCGTGAACACGGCGCCGAGGCGATCGCCCATGCTCGTCTGGCTCGCGAGGATCTCGCGGAACTGCGGCACGGCCTCGGCGTCGCGTCCGGCCTGGGCATCCCCCGAAGCCAGAGACTGCTTCAGCCGCAGCACCTGGCGCAGATCGCCGATCTGCTCGCGGAGCTTCATGGCGCGCAGGAAGAGGTCCCGAGACGTATCAAGGTCGCCCTGCGCCTCGGCGATGTTGCCGAGGTTTTGCAGCTGCTCCGAGATCATCGCGGGATCCTTCAGCCCCTCGGCGAGCTCGAGCGCTGCCTCGTAGTTGCGCTTGGCCGGTGCGTAGTCGTGCAGGTGGAAGTACGCCGAGCCCTTCGAGGACAGCGCCTTGGCACGGGCCACGGTGTTGCCGGTCTGCTCGGCGAGCCGCTGGGCCAGGTCGAAGTGTCGGAACGCATCGACCATCTCTCCGAGCAGGCTGCAGGCCATGCCGAGGTTGAGCTGTGCCGCAGCCTCGAAGTGGCGGTCGTTCGTCTTGCGCGCTTGCGCAACAGCCTGCTCGAGATGCTGCTTCGCCTCGGCGCCCTCCCCGAGCGCGATGAGCGTGACGCTGATGTTGCTGCGCGCGACCATGAGCGCGTAGGCGTCCTTGCCCTGCTCGGCCATTGCGAGAGCCTTGCGGCGGTACTCGAGCGCCGTGTACGAGTCGCCCCGGCGCTCGTAGACCGCGCCGAGGCCGTCGAGCCCCATGCCTTCGACGTCCGGGCTCTTGGCCTCTCGGCCGAGCTGCACGGCGCGCTCCAGCAGCTCGAGCCCTGCCTCCGATCGGCCGAGCACGTCGAAGACGAGCCCCTGCATGTAGCAGGCGACGCCCTCCTCGGCCTTCTGGCCGCGGGTGCGCGCGTGGCGCATGGCGGCGTCGAACAGCGGGACGCACTCTGCATACGCGCCGACGCCCCAGTAGGCGCGCCCGGCCTTGTGCAGGTTGCGCTGCGCGCGGCGCAGCCAGCCGAGCTTCTCGGCCGCGCGCCCCGAGATCGCCAGCCGCTCCGCGCACTCCCGCAGGCGACGCAGGATCACGAGGATCTCGCCTCGCCCGGAGAGGATCTCGACGCCGATCACGGTCGAGGGATCCGGCTTGAACTGCATGAGGAGCTCGAGGGCCTGCTCGTGCTTGCGCGCCTTGGCCAGTCGCTTCGCTTGCGTGAGCGCCTGCCACGCCTTCTCGTCGACGGGCGTCTCGCGGACGCGCTCGAGGTACGCGACCAGCGGCTTGCGATCCGCATCTGCGAGCGCCGCGGCCATCCACAGGGCAGCATCGATTGCGCCGGCCTTCCGGAGCTCGGCGGCCACGACCCAGGAGTCGGTGAAGGGCCCCGCGAGGATCTGCGCGCGTGCCTTCTCGTCCCCCGCCTCGAACGCGGCACGCATTGCCGTGGCGGGCGTCTGCGGGACAGGCTTCTTCTCCTCGCCCGCCGCAGGCGCGGCAAGCGTGAGGAGGCACAGCAGCAAGACAACGGCGCGCATCGAGCGCGCAACGCTAGCTGCTGAGCTTGCCCCCGACAATGGCGAGGATCTCGGACTCGGCCTTCGTCGCCGCCTCTTCGAGTGCGGCGGCCTGCTCGAGGTAGCGGACGCGCTCCGCCTCGTCGGCCAGGTCCCCCACGTTGATGCGCACGTTCAGGCCGGCACCCAATACGGCGGTGCGCGCGCAGAGGGCGCCAACGCCGGCGTCGGAGGCAGAGGCGGAAAGTCCCGTCTCGGCCATGGCTCGCATCACGTCCATGGACTCCAGCGCGACCTCCATGACCCGCAGCGGCACGTCGATGGCCTGCCGCGTCGCGCTCTGGATGGCCTCGTCGCGTACCTCGGGGTCCGCCCGCCAGGCGGCCATGATGGCGTTGAAAGCGTCGGTGTCCTTGTCGACGAGCGCGAGGAGCTCATCGTGGGCTGCCTTGCCCTTCTCGGCGTGCGTCCCGAACTCCTCCCAGCGCTCATCCCAGCCGCGCTTGTGGCTGGAGAGGTTGGCCACCATCGTGCCCAGGGCGGCGCCGAAGGCACCTACCGCGGCGCTGACGGAGCCGCCGCCCGGCGCGGGCGACTCCGACGCGGTCTCTTCGGTGAAGCCCTGCAGCGAGCGGTCGATCAGGCGCTTCTGCGTCTTGTCGCGGATGGCGTACTCGATGATCTTCTCGTCGGGGTCGAACGGCGTCAGCTCGTCGAGCCCCATCGAGCGCACGGCGATCTTGATCAGCTCCGCGTCGGCGACGCCCGTCGAGCGCTTCTGCTTGCGCAGGTAGTGGCGGCCGGCGTCGAGCATCGCGCCCAAGGGGATCAGCCCGACGAGCTCGGACCCGGTGACGCGCACGCCCCGCGCGCGCGCCTTGTCGCAGACCTCGTCGAACGCGACGTGCACAGGGGTGACCCTGATGTTCGTGAGGTTCAGGGAGATCTGCGCAATCCCGTACTCCTCGATGAACCAGCCGATGCCCTTCACGCACGTCAGGCTGCCGGGGATGTTGACGGCCTCGCCGTTCTCGTCGCGGACGATCTCGCCGGTCAGCGGGGGCTCGCGCTTGACGCGGCCTCGCTCGCGTACGTCGAAGGCGATGGCGTTCGCGCGGCGCGTCGACGTCGTGTTGAGGTTGACGTTGTAGGCCACGAGGAAGTCGCGTGCGCTGACGGCCGTCGCCCCGGAGCGCGCGTTGAACGCGGCGGGGCCGAAGTCGGGCTGCCAGTCCGGATCGGCCAGCTTGTCGGCGAGGCCCTCGTACTCCCCTGCGCGGACCGTCGCGAGGTTGCGGCGCTCGGGGCGCGTCGCGGCGTTCTCGTAGCAGTAGATCGTGAGACCGACCTCCTCGCCGAGTCGCTTGGCGAGGGCGCGCGCGTGCTCGACCGTCTCTTCCATCGTGATGCCGGCGACGGGCACCAGCGGGCAGACGTCCATGCAGCCGAAGCGCGGGTGCTCGCCCTCGTGCACGCTCATGTCGATGAGCTCGGCGGCCTTGTGGCCCGCCTGGACGGCAGCCTCGATGACGTCGTCGGGCTCGCCGACGAACGTGACCACGGTGCGGTTCGTGGCGGCGCCGGGATCGACGTCGAGCAGCGTGACGCCGTCGACCGCCTCGATCGCATCCGTGATCTGGCGGATCACGTCGAGGTCGCGTCCCTCGCTGAAGTTGGGCACACACTCGATGAGGCGGGTCATCGCGCTCTCCTCCGGCCGGCTCCGCGCCGACGCGGGGACAGGCTACGCGGACCGGGCTGCAGGCCGGAAGCTATGCAGACGCCCGCCTGCGCTCAGGAATCGGCGCTGCCCGGCTCGCGATCCCGCACGGCGCCGCTCATGCGCACGAAGTCCTCTGCGCTCGTGAGCGTGAAGGCCTCGGCCCAGTCTTCCCCGCCGCCGAGACCGCGGTAGCGGTTGAGCGCCTCGATGCGGTCGACGTAGTTGAGGATGTCCGTCCGCAGCTGCGACGGGTAGAGGTGCATGAGCTCGCGCTTCTCCTCCATCGCGGCGGAGATGTCGACGATCGCGTTGGGCACGAGGGTGTTCCACACCTCGTACTGCAGCACCCGCCCCTCCCAGCCTTGGGCGGTGATGGCAGCACGCAGCGCGAGGACCAGCCTCACGTGATCGATGTGCACGTCGAACACGGACGGCAGCGCGATCACCCGGGGCTCGTAGGCGGCGATGCGATCGCGGATCACGCCGGTCGCCTCCCCCACCAGGATGTGCTCGCCGGGAAGCGGGAACGCCTCCTCGTCGGTCACCTCGGGCGCGAGCCGGTCGAGCACGGCCCGGGCCTCGGGCTTGCGCACGGGCTCGTCGGCGTTGGTCAGCCACGTGATGCTCAACGGCACGCCGAGGTCCCGGAGGCGCACCATCGTGCCGCCCATGCCGAAGACCTCGTCGTCGGGGTGCGGCGTGAGAACGAGCACACGCTCGAGCGCGCGGAGATCATCATCCTCGAGCTTCTCGGGCCAGATCGCGACGTCATTGCGCAGCATCGACAGCACGTGGGACGAGAGGTTCACGTACTTGCTGCGCTTCAGGCGGCGGACCAGGGGACCGAGGAGACCTCGCATACACCCCGCTATCGGCCGGATCGGGCCGAATCCTGCCCCGCTCCGCGAGAACGCGTCAGTTCGCGCCCTCTTCGGAGACTGGTTGTTCGGAGATTGGTTGCTCGGAGGCGGGCTCGTGCTCCGTACCGACGAGGGGGAAGAGGTAGCCCAGCGAGGACAGGGCCTGGATGTCCTCCTCGCCCAGGTGCTGCGAGTCCTCGCCCAGGTAGAGCACCATCACGGCGAACGGCGTCTCGCCCCGGTGCAGCGGGAACGCGAAGATGTCGAAGACCCCCAGCCGGGAGGAGAGGAACTCGTCGACGTCGCCTCTCCCGTCGAGGTCCAGGGCGCTGCGCATGCGCTGCTGGTCGACCGTGTCCTTCACGAGCCGCGCCTCGATCGTCTCGAGTCGCGCCCGGTCGAGGCGCGAGAGGGCCGCGACGGCCGGAGCCGGATCGGCCGTCGCCGAGGCCCAGCCCGTCGCGTCCGTGTGCAGCGCGCACCAGAGGGCGCCGTAGTGGTTAGCGAGCCCCGTCATGAGCCGCGGCTGGAACTGCTCGGCTGCCAGCTTCGGAGCGCGGGCGGCGAGGGCGTACAGGACGGGGAACACGGAGGTGCGGGGCATGGCGGCGCCTGTGCAGCCTAGGGCGAAGGACCCCCGAAGCCGAGGAATCAGGCTCGGAGGCCAACCGGGCCTGAAGGCGACGCGCCGACCGTCGCTTCCGGGCTTACCGAGGTCGAATCCCCGCTACCGCCCGCTGCCGGACGGGGTTCCAATGAGGAGACGCGGGCCTGCCGCCCGAGCCCGGGCCGGAGTCCGCGGGGACTGAACTCCATGGCCGCGCCCAGACGCACGCTCGGTGTCCTTCTCCTCTTCGCCGCGCTGGCGGCGCTCGCACCGGGAGGCGCCAGCGCGGAAGACGCCGCCGCGCTGATCCCGCCGTACGAGGGGCGGGCCGGCTTCGAGCCCGTGAACGCGATCGACGTGGCCGTGCTCGCGGAGCTCCGGCGCCGCGGGATCCAGCCGTCCCACCGCTGCTCGGACGAGGTCTTCATCCGCCGCGTCCACATCGACGTGATCGGGACGCTGCCCGATCCGCGGCGGGTGGCCGCCTTCCTGGGCGACGAGAGCGAGGACAAGCGAGCCCGCCTCGTGGACGAGGTGCTCGCACGGGAGGAGTACGCCGACCTCTGGACCCTGAAGTGGTGCGACCTGCTCCGGGTGAAGGCGGAGTTCCCGATCAACCTCTGGCCCAACGGCGTCCAGGCGTACCGACGGTGGATCTTCGAGCAGATCAAGGCCAACCTGCCCTACGACGAGTTCGTCCGGACGCTGCTCACGTCCAGCGGCAGCAACTTCCGCGTGGCGCCGGTGAACTTCTACCGGGCCACCCAGGACCGCAGCGGCGAGGGGCTCGCCGCGGCCGTGGCGCTCACCTTCATGGGCACGCGCTTCGAGCGTTGGCCCAAGCCCAAGCAGCAGGGCATGGCCGCCTTCTTCTCGCACGTCGCCTTCAAGAAGACGGCGGAGTGGAAGGAGGAGATCGTCATCCCGGATCCGGCACCGCGTGGGCCTCTGGCAGCGAGCTTCCCCGACGGCACGAAGACCGTCGTGGCGCCGGACGAGGATCCTCGACGCGCGTTCGCGAGCTGGCTGGTGAACGAGAAGAACCCGTGGTTCGCCCGCAACCTCGCGAACCGGGCGTGGTCGTGGCTCATGGGCCGCGGCGTCGTGCACGAGCCGGATGACCTGCGCGAGGACAACCCGCCGGTGAACGCGGCGCTGCTGGCCGCCCTGGAGCGTGCGTTCATCGCCTCGGACTTCGACGTGAAGGCCCTCTTCCGCCTGATCCTCAACTCGCGCACGTACCAGGGCTCCCCCATCGCGCAGAGCAAGGACCCCCAGGCGGAGGCGCTGTTCGCGCACTACGCCCTCAGGCGGCTCGACGCCGAGGTGCTCATCGACGCGCTGTGCCGCCTCGACGGGCGCGGCGAGAACTACCTCAGCCAGGTGCCCGAGCCGTTCACGATCCTGCGCGGGCTGACCCGCACCGTGCGGCTGGCCGACGGCAGCATCACGAGCCCCTTCCTCGAGATGTTCGGGCGGCCGTCCCGCGACACCGGCATGGAGAGCGAGCGCAACAACGAGCCGACGGACGCCCAGCGGCTCTACCTGCTCAACTCCACGGACGTGCACCGCCGACTGGTGGGCAGCCGCTGGCTACGCCGCCTGGTGCAGCGCTACCGGCAGAAGCCGACGACGCTCGCGCGCTACATCTACCTCACCCTGCTCTCGCGGCAGCCCATGCCGCTCGAGCTGGGCATCGCCGTCCAGCACATCCGGGCCAAGCCCCGGAACCCGCACGAGCCCGCGGTGGACGTGGCCTGGGCGCTGATCAACACGAAGGAGTTCCTCTACCGGCACTGATGAGCCCGCGTCCCGAGGGACGCCAGCCGGGGGCTCCGCACGGAGACGACCCGTGACCAACCGCAACCACCCGTACCTCACACGTCGCGCAGCGCTCGGCGGCATCGCGCTCGGCGCAGCCGGACTCGCCCTGCTTGGGCGACATCCCCGCAGCGTCTGGGCCGCGCCGAAGCGCAAACGCGGCAAGGAGCCGAAGGCGAAGGCCGTCATCGAGCTCTGGATGGCCGGCGGGCCCACGCACATCGACACGTGGGACCCCAAGCCCGGCGCCGGACGCGACTACACCGGCCCGCTGACCGGCACCGTCGAGACGAACGTCAGCGGCATCCGCCTCGGCGAGAGCCTGCCCATGCTCGCCAAGCACGCGGACAAGTACTCCGTCATCCGCAGCATGACGCACGGCATCAACGGGCACGAGACGGCCGCGTACATCACGCAGACCGGCCGGCGACCCGGCACGGGTGAACAGCGGCTGGTCTACCCGTCACTCGGCGCGATCGTGTCGGCCTTCAAGGGCTACCGCAACGGCTACGAGGGCATGATCCCGCCGTACGTCGTGCTCACGCGCCCGCAGGGCCGCTTCGCCGTCGAGGGCTTCCTCGGCCTCACGCACAAGCCGTTCGTCACGGGCGGCGACCCGCGCCGCGACCGCTTCGAGGTCGAGGGCATCGTGCTGCAGGGCGTCTCGGACGAGCGCCAGCGCTCGCGCCGTGAGCTGCTCAAGAAGCTCGACTCGCTGGGACGCGCGATGGGCGCACACCCGGCGCTGGAGAAGATGGACCGCTGCGAGCAGAAGGCCTACGACCTCATCCTGGGCGACGCCGGCCGCGTGTTCAACCTCAAGCAAGAGAAGGCCGCCGTCCGCGACCGGTACGGCCGCACGACGTTCGGCCAGTCGTGCCTCGCCGCACGACGCCTGGTCGAGGCCGGCGTGCCCTACGTGACCGTCAACTCGGGCGGCTGGGACACCCACAAGCGGCACTTCGAGTCCATGCGCCAGAAGCTGCCCGACCTCGATCGCGGCATGTCGGCGCTGCTCGAGGACCTGCAGCAGCGCGGCCTGCTGGAGAGCACCGTGGTGTGGTGGTCAGGCGAGTTCGGCCGCGGCCCCCGCGTGCAGTGGGAGGAGCCCTGGAACGGCGGGCGCAGCCACTACGGCCGCTGCTTCTCCGCCGTCGTGGCCGGCGGTGGGTTCGAGGGCGGCCACGTGATCGGCAAGTCCGACGCCCGGGCCGAGACGGTCGCCGAGCGACCGGTGGAGCCGCACGACCTCATCAGCAGCATCCTGCTCCAGCTCGGCATCGACCCCGACGCCCGCATGCCGAACGACCGCAACCTCGACGTGACGGTGCAGCCGAAGTCGAAGAAGGGCCGCGACGTCGGACGGCTGACGGAGATCATGGGATGAGCGCCCGGCTGCTTCGCACCTCGCTGCTCGTGGCATTCGCAGCCTCGGCGCTGCTCTGGTCGCAGAGCGTGCCGGCCGCCGAACGCCGCGCCCGCCCCGGCCTGCCGCACGCGGGCTACGCGTACCCCGCAGGGGCACGCGTCGGCACGACCGTGCGCATCATGATCGGCGGGCAGTACCTCCGTCAGATCCAGGACATCCAGGTCACCGGCGGCGGTGTGGAAGCCAAGATCGCGTACTGGGTGCCGCCGCCGCGCCCGGTCGACGCGATGTACCGCCGTGAGCTCATGCGGCGGCTGCGGATCCTGCGCTCGCGCAAGGCCCCGACGACGACGGGCGGCGCGGCCCGCGAGCCGATCCCGCCGCCCCGCAACGGCAAGGTGGTCGAGCTGCCGAAGCATCCGCTGATGGATCGGCTCGAGGAGCTGACGCACGACGAGCTGGACTGGGCCCAGCGCTACTTCTTCCAGCGACGCAATCCACTGCAGCGCAAGCGGGCGATCGAGGAGACGGTGATGGTCGACCTGACCGTCGCCCCCGACGCCGAGCCGGGCATGCGCGACCTGCGCCTCGTGACGAAGGCGGGCCTGTCGAACCCGCTGCGCTTCCGCGTCGACCTCCTGCGGGAGATGAAGGAGCGCGAGCCGAATGGGCCGGAGTTCGAGGCCGGCGTCGTGCACGACCTCCCGGTCATCGTGAACGGCCAGATCCTGCCGAACGACGTGGATCGCCACCGGTTCCGCGCGAAGAAGGGCCAGAAGCTGGTGATCCGCGCGGAGGCGCGCACGCTCATCCCCTACCAGGCGGACTCCGTGCCCGGCTGGATGCAGGCGACGCTCACGCTCTACGACGCCGCCGGCAAGGAGGTCGCGTACGCGGACGAGTACCGCTTCGATCCCGACCCCGTCCTCTTCTACGAGGTACCCGCCGACGGCGAGTACGAGCTCGAGGTCGGCGACGCCATCGCGCGCGGGCGCGAGGACTTCGTCTACCGCGTCGCCATGGGTGAGCTGCCGTTCATCACGCGGGTCTTCCCTCTCGGCGGCCGCTGCGGCGAGCTGACGCGGATCGAGGTCGAAGGCTGGAACCTGCGCCAGACCAACCTCCCGCTCGACACGCGCTCGTGCACGGCCGGACGCCGCCAGGCGGCCTGGCGCCAGCAGGACGCGATGACGAACGAGATCGCGTACGCCGTCGACGACCTGCCCGAGATTCTCGAGGCCGAAGGCAACGACAACCGCCGCGAGGCGCAGGCCCTCGCGCTGCCCGTCATCGTGAACGGTCGCATCGGCAAGCCCGACGACAAGGACGTGTTCCGGATCGAGGCGAAGCGGTCGATGGAGATCGTCGCGGAAGTCCGCGCGCGCGCACTGGGCTCGCCCCTGGAGAGCCTGCTCCGTGTCTACGACGAGAGCGGTGATGTCCTGGCCTGGAACGACGACCACGCGCACGAGGGTCTCGGCGTTCGCGGGCTCGGACTGCAGACGCATCACGCCGACTCCTATCTGCGCGTGAAGCTGCCGAAGAAGGGCGTCTACTTCGTGGAGCTCGGCGACGTGCGCTGGCACGGCAGCGCCGACCACGCCTACCGGCTGCGCATCAGCAAGCCGCGGCCGGACGCGCAGCTCTACGTGACGCCGTCGGCGCTCAACCTGACGGCGGGTCGAACGGAGGTCGTCACCGTGTACGCCGTCCGGCGTGACGGCTTCGACGGCGACATCACGTTCGAGTTCGCGAAGGGCTCTGAGAAGTTCGCCCTGGGCGGGGCGCGCATCCCGAAGGGCCGCGACCGTGTCGACATGACGCTCACCGCGCCGCGGTTCAGCCCGGACGCGCCCGTCACGATGAACCTGCTCGGCGTGTTCGAGGTCGGGGGCGAGACCGTGCGACGGACCGTGCTGCCGGCGGACAACGTCATGCAGGCGTTCCTCTGGCGGCACCTCGTGCCGGCCGAGCAGTTCTCGGCGCACGTGCGCGGCAACGGCCGGTGGGTTCCGGTGGTGACGCTCGCCGAGAAGAAGCCCGTGAGGCTGCGGCGCGGCGGCACGACGAAGGTGCGCTTCCAGTCCTCACGGCCGGTGCCGACGGGCAGTGTCGTCTTCGAGGTGATCGGCGGGCCGACCGGGGTGACGGTCGAGCGCGTCGAGCACCGCCACAACGGCTTCGTGGTCGTGCTGCGCACGTCCAAGGAGGCGGAGCGCGACAAGCTGGTCGACAACCTGATCCTCGAGGCCTACGGCGTGACCCCGCAGCGCGCGACGGCCAAGAGCAAGAAGAAGAACAAGAAGCGCAAGGCGCCGAACCGCAACCGTTCGCTAGGCGTGCTGCCGGCGGTGCCGTATGTGATCTCGCGGTAGGTCTGTCAAGAGGCCTCGCGCTCTCGCTCGCGTGCGCGCTCGCCAGTCGGCCGCCCACGAGCTGATGCGCGAAATTCGAGCGAGAGCGCGATCGCGAGCGCGATCAACTACCGCACCCGATACGCCTTCCCCCGCTCATACAGCTTCAACCGCGCCCGCACACGCCCCGCAAACTCGCGCTGCCCGTCGCCCAGCAGCCCTAGCGCCTCCTGCGCGACCCTCATGGCCTCGTCGAACTCACCCGCCGCGGCGTGCGCCGCCGCCAGCACGTCGAGCAACGCCGGCGTCCGCTTGCCCGCCGTCTGCATCGCCGCCCTGACGAGCGCCAGGGCGCGCTTGCCGTCCCGCACGTCGTCCTCGGGCGCGGTCGCGAGCTGCCACGCCAGCGACTTCGCGGCCTCGTGGTCCTTGGCGTTCAGCTCGACGACACGCTGCAGGTGCTTCACCGAGCCGGCTCGGTTGCCGTGGGCCAGGAGGATCCGGCTGAGCTGCGCGTGGGCGGCGATGTCGTCGGGCGCCTGCTTCACGATCTCGAGCAGTTGCCGCTCGGCCTCGGCGGTCGAGCCCGTACGGGTCAGCGCGAGCGCGAGGTTGTGGCGTGCACGCCGGTGCTGCGGATCGAGCTCGACGGCCCGCTCCAGATGGCCAAGGGCCGCCTTGAAGTCCTTCTCCTGCAGCAGCGCGTAGCCCAGGTTGTTGTGCGCGAGCACGTGATCGGGATCGATGCGCAGGGCCTCGCGGTAGCGCGCGATCGCCTCGTCCTGCTTGCCCTTGAGCGAGAGCGCGAAGCCCAGGTTCACGTGGGCCATCGGCAGCCGCGGATTCACGGCCAGCGCCCGCCGGTAGTGGCGGATCGCCTCGTCGACCTTGCCGCGCTCGGCGAGGATCATGCCGAGGTTCACGTGGGCGCGTGAGAACTCCGGGTCCTTCTCGAGCGCGCGCTGGAAGAAACCCAGCGCCGCGTCGTAGTCCCCCGCCTCCAGCTTCTCGATGCCGTTCTCGAGGTCGAGGTAGTGGCTGGCGGCCGGCACCTCGATGCTCTGGAGCGAGTCGTACGGCGCGTTGAGGAACTCCGGGATGTTCACCGCGCGGTTCGCGGCCGTGGAGTTCGGCACCAGGATGGCCGGGCTGTCGTTCCCGTTCTCGTCGATGTGCGTCAGGAACAGCTGCGTGTAGGGCGTGTTGGCCTTCGAGGAGAACGCCATCCAGCGGCCGTTCGGCGAGAAGGTGTGCCAGGAGTTCATGCGCTCCGTGTTGCACGTCATCTCGCGCGCTTCGCCGCCCTCCAGCGGCAAGATCCAGAGGCGGCCGTCCGGCCGCATGAGCTGGCCGTTGCGGCACTTCACGAAGACGATCCACTTTCCGTCGGGCGACACCTTGGGAAACGTGTTGCTCATGCCGTTGACGGAGGCGCCGGCGATGGGCACCGCCTTGCCCCCCTTCCCGTCATTGAAGGGGATGCGCACGAGGTCGTACTGGATCGGCGTCTCGTTGGGATCGTTGGGGCGCGTTGCGAGGGGACGACCGGGGATGTACGCATCGCGCGCCCTGGCGCGGGCATACACGAGGTGCTTGCCGTCGGGGGTCCATACGGCGTCGCAGTGCACGTACGCCGGATCGTCGGCGCCGGGCAAGGCCTCCATGCGCCCGGTCTTCCGGTCGTGGAACGCGAGGATGCCGCGCGTCGGGTAGAAGACCTGCAGGAAGCGGTAGTCGAGGAAGTTCGCGACGTACAGCTCCTCGTTGAGCGTGGTGATCGCGTAGCGGCCGTCGGGCGAGACCTGCGAGAGGAAGCCGAGCGTCTTGTGACCCTTCGGCTTCTTCTCGAATGAGCTCCAGGTGATGACGTCCTCGCTGCGGATCGTCGTACGTTCCTCGAGGTCGACGAGCGCGTACGCCCCCTTGTCGCCGTCGGGACCGTCGACGTCCATGCCGAGCGTCTTGCCGTCATTCGAGAAGGAGTGACAGTTCGCGCACGAGGGCATGCTGCGCAGCAGCACCTTGCTCTGGGGGCGGCCGACGTCGCGCAGGCGCCAGGCGATGAGGGGGATCGCATTGCGGCTGAGCGGCTTGATGCGTCCGGCCTCGCCCTTGGACGGCATGAGCGGCACGTCGCGGTAGAAGATCGGCGCGCCGACGGGATCCTCGGAGGTGGTGAAGGTCGTCGTGCCCTCGGAACCGTAGGTGTAGACCTGCTCGTCCGCATCCAAGCCGCGAATCCGGACCTTGGCCATGCCGCCGACGGTGTGCTGCTTGATGTCCGCCCATGTCTCCGCGCTCGGCGTCCAGCTGCGTGCGCTGGCCTGGTAGGGCGTGGGCTCATGGACCTCGTTGGTCGGGCCGAGGCAGTCGGGGTCGATCTCACCGGGTGGCGGCGGATCGCCGGGCACGACGACGAGGAGGCCGCCCCGATCGCCGCTCACGTACTCGATCGAGATCTCCCAGCGCACGCTGTGCGGATGATCGTCGTGCCACAGGAACGTGGGTGCCGTGAAGTCCGGCGGGAAGACGGTGCCGGGACGCGGGTAGTCGATGACGAGCTCGCGGAACGAGGTGTCCGGCCCCTCGGGGCCGCCGCAGCCCGACATGGCGAGCAGGAGCAGGCCGCACGCGGCGGCGCAGGCGAGGACGCGGCGCTTCGCCATCCGGGGCCGATTCTACCCGCCGGCGCATGAGCTACCGTTCAGGAACGCGGCGCCTCGGAGGCCATCCAGCGAAGTGCGGCCAGGAGCGTGGCCACGCGCGCGAGCGCCATGAGCACGCCGTGCGCCTCCTCCTCGGCGGCGGGCTCGTCGTCGGTGCCGAGCAGGATGCCGAGGCGGGCGACGTACTCGGAGACGTGCGGCCAGGCGAGACCGTGCAGGCGCTGCACCTCGACGCCGCGCGCGTCGAGCACGACCTCGGGGTCGCTGAGGAAGGCCTCGGCCGGCCCGAGCACCTCGGCGACGAGCGTCTCGAACTGCTCCTCGACCTCGTCCTCGGGGGCCTCGTCGAAGCGGTCGAGGACGCCCTCAGGATCGGCGGTCTCGTCGTCGGCGGCGCAGATCACACCGAGCGCCACGGTGTGCGCCGTGCGGAAGACGGCGTCGGCCTGGTCCTGGAGCCGGTGCGAGCGCACGCTGTCGAGCGCGTCGAAGCGTCCGTCGCTCGCACGCTCGACGAGCGCGGGCACGTCGCGGCAGAGCCGGGCCCAGTCGAAGCAGCCCGGGAACGAGTGTTCCATGGCGGGCGCGTGGACCTCGAGCGCGTGCTCGAGGAAGTTCTGCAGGGCGGAGGTGGTCATCGCTAGGCGGTGAAGGAGGTTCCGCAGCCGCAGGTGCCGGTCGCGTTCGGGTTGCTGAAGGCGAAGCCGGAGCCCATGAGCGACTCGTGGTAGTCGACCTGCATGCCGTCGATGAAGAGGGCCGACTTGGGGTCGATGTAGACGGTCACGCCCTCGGACTCGAAGACGTTGTCGTGCTCGTCGGGCGCGCGCTCGAGCGCGATCTTGTAGCTCAGACCCGAGCAGCCGCCGCCGACGACCTGCAGGCGCAGGCCCTGGGCCTCGGCCTGGTCGGGCTGGGACATGAGGTCCTTGACCTTCTGGGCAGCGGCGGGCGTGAGGGTGATCGACATCGTGTGGCTCCGTGGCAGGGGCTGGCCCAGCATTGTACGGATGCGGGGGGGCGGGGCACGTTTCGGGCGGCCTCGTGTCCCGCTCTCGCTCGCGCTCGCGCTCGAATTGCGGGAGGGCGCCAGGGATCGGCCGTGGCCGTGGCCGTGGCCGTGGCCGTGGCCGTGGCCGTGGCCGTGGCCGTGGCCGTGGCCGTGGCCGTGATCAGAAGACGCCGATCATCCAGCGGTGCTCGTCGGGAATGGTGCTGTAGGGGCGGCTGGGAGCACTGCGCTCCGCGCAGGGCGAATCTCCGCCCGGCCCGTCCATGCTCCCTGGGACCGTCCGGGTGCAAGTGCAAGTGCAAGTGCAAGTGCAAGTGGGCCCCTACACCCGCCGCGCGTCCTCCACCAGGTTGATGTCGTACAGCACCTGGTCCAGCCAGTCCCCCGCCTGGATCGCTCCCTCCCGCTGCGGATGCTCCGCGTCGATGCAGCAGGCCAGCGGCGTAAGCAGGGTCCACGGGGTCGGATGGCAGAACTGCACCACCGAGTAGCGCTCCTCGGTCTCGCCGGCCGCGGCGATCACGCGGTGGATGCCGGTCGGGATGCGCCCGTTCGTCAGACGCTCGAGCATCAGCCCCGTGTTGATGATCGCGAGCCCGTCCGGCGGGATCGCGTCGACCCACGCGCCGTCCACCAGCACCTGCAGGCCTCGCCTGGTCGCACGGGGAAGCGCCGTGATCAGGTTGATGTCGCCGTGCTCGCCGGCCCAGATGTGGTCCTCGTCGGGCGCCTCGGTCATCGGCGGATAGCGGATCGCCCTCGCCAGCGTCGGACCGTCGGTCAGCATGCCGTCGAAGAAGCCGGGATCGGCGCCGATGCCGTCCGCGACGATGCGCAGGAAGCGACGCTGCAGATCGAAGAGCCGCTCGTAGAGCGTGAGGAGCGCCGCCTCGATACCGGGCACCGAGGCCTCCGGCAGCATGCGGTCCATGTAGCGATGCGGGAAGCGCCGCCTCAGCGGATGCCCCTCGGGGACCTCGGGCCCCCAGTTGAGCATCTCCTTCCAGTCGGGCGTGTCGTTGACCGCGGCCGTCTCGACGAGAAGCCCCGTGTAGCCGGTCTGCCCCATCGAGCCCTCGACGACGTAGCGTTCCTTCTCCTCGCGCGAGAGGTGGAAGAACGCCGCGAGCAGCTCGTAGGCGCGGTCGATGATCTCCGCGGGGATGTCGTGCGCGCAGTAGACGAAGCCCGTCTCGAGGCTGCGGATCACGCCGTCGACGACGGCCTCACGCTCCTTGGCCGTGCCGCGCTCGTAGCGCAGGAGGTCGACGGCGAGGATGTCGCCGGAGGGCGCGCTCATCCGTCGCGCTGCTCGCGCGCGGCCTCGCGCTGCTCGATGCGCACCTTGATGTGGTCGAGGTCGTCACGCGGGACGGCGTCGATCAAGCGCTTGGTGTAGGCCTCGTGCGGATTGGCGTAGATGTCGTCGGCCGGCCCGGACTCGACGATCACGCCGTCCTTCATGACCGCCATCGTGTCGGACTGGAACTTCACCACCGACAGGTCGTGGCTGATGAAGATGTAGGTGAGCTCGTGCGCCTCCTGCAGGTCCTTGAGCAGGTTGAGCACCTGCGCCTGCACGGACACGTCCAGCGCCGAGACCGACTCGTCGCACACGATGAACTTCGGGTCGAGCGCGAGGGCGCGCGCGACCGAGATGCGCTGGCGCTGGCCGCCCGAGAACTCGTGCGGGTAGCGGTTCATGTGGTTCGCCTCGAGGCCCACCTCTTCGAGCAGGTGCGCGACACGATCCGTGCGCTCCTGCTTGGTCTGGTAGAGGCGGTGGACCTCCATGGGCTCGGCGATCATGTCGCGCACCGTCATGCGCGGGTTCAGCGACGAGTACGGATCCTGGAAGATGATCTGCATCCGCCGGCGCATCGCGCGGAACTCGTTCGGCGGCACCTCGTCCAGCCAGCGCCCCTCGAACTTGACGCGGCCCGTCACCCTGATGCCGCCCTTGTTCTCGATGAGGCGCAGGATCGCGCGGCCGGCCGTCGTCTTGCCGCAGCCGGACTCGCCGACGAGCCCCAGCGTCTGACCGGGCCAGACCTTGAAGGACACGCCATCGACCGCCCTCACGTAGTCGTGGATGCGACCGAAGACGCCCTTGCGGATCGGGAAGTGGACCTTGAGGTCCTCGACCTCGAGCAGGGGTTCACCCTCGGGCTCGAGCATCTTGGGTCGCCCGACGCTCTCCAGCTTCTTCAGCTCGCCCTCGTCGACCCGCTTCTCCTCGATGACGAGGCGGTGCTCGTCGTCGATGTGCCAGTCCATGAAGGTCGAGGTCGTCGGCAGGCGCCGGAACTTCGTGTCGAGACTGGGCCGGCACGCCAGCAGACTGCGCGTGTACGGGTGCTTGGGGTTCGAGAAGATGTCGAGCACGTCGCCGTACTCGACCAGGTGACCCTGGAACATCACGGCGACGTGGTCGCTGATCTCGGCGATGACGCCTAGGTCGTGCGTGATGAACATGATCGACATGCCGCGCTCGTCGCGCAGCTTGCGCATGAGGTCGAGGATCTGTGCCTGGATCGTGACGTCGAGCGCCGTCGTCGGCTCGTCCGCGATGAGGAGCTTCGGGTTGCAGGAGAGCGCCATCGCGATCATGACGCGCTGCTTCTGACCGCCGGACATCTCGTGCGGGTAGCTGTCGATGCGCCGCTCGGGATCCGGGATGTCGACCTCGCGGAAGAGCTGCAGCACCCGCTCGCGTGCCTGCTCCTTCGTGACGCCCTCGTGGATCATGATCGGTTCCATGACCTGGTCGCCGACCGTGAACACGGGGTTCAGCGACGTCATCGGCTCCTGGAAGATCATGCCGATGTCCTTGCCCCGGATGGAGCGCATGTCGTTCTGCGGTACGTGCACGACATCGCGGCCGAGGAAGGAGATGGAGCCCGCCTCGATGACGGCCGTCTCGGGCGGCAGCAGGCGCATCAGGGACAGGGCGGTCACGGATTTGCCAGAGCCCGACTCCCCCACCACGCCGAGCGTCTCGCCGCGGCCGATCGTGATCTCGGTGCCGGGCGCGAGGTCCACCGCGCGGACGACCTTGTCCTCGGTGTGGAACCAGGTCTTGAGGTCCTTGATGTGGACGAGGGGCTCGAGCGTGGCGTCGGTCATGGCGGCGGATTGTCGGGGTGCTGCGCCGGGCTGTCAAACGGGTCGGGGCGCGGACCAGATCCGTATCCGTTTCCGTAACCGTTTCCGTTTCCGACGTGCTCCGAACACGTGTCTGGGCCCGCCCCGCCCCTCCGTCTCCGTATCCGAGCGAGGGCGCCTACGGCGGTCTAGGCCCGACCGGTGTGCCCGAAGCCGCCCTCACCGCGCCCCGTCTCGCTCAGGGCCACGTCCGGCGCCCAGACGGCGCGCGCGATCGGCGCGATCACGATCTGGGCCATGCGCATGCCGCGCAGGATCGTCACGGGCTCCTGGCCCATGTTGGCGAGGATGATCTTGATCTCGCCGCGGTAGTCGCTGTCGATCGTGCCCGGGCTGTTGAGGCAGGTGATGCCGCTGCGCAGCACCCAGCCGCTGCGGGGGCGGATCTGGGCCTCGTACCCCTCGGGGACCGCCATCTTCAGGCCCGTGGGCACGGCGGCGCGCTCACCGGGCGCCAGCTCGACCGGATGCTCGATGGCCGCCATCACGTCCATGCCCGCGGAGCCGCGTGTCTCGTACGCCGGCAGCGCGAGCCCCCGCGCGCTCTCGAGGACCTCGACGGGGATGCGGACGTGCTCGGTTGCTTTCATGCGCGGAAGGTAGCGCGCAGCACCCCCAGCAGCGCCGTGCCGGTGCCTCTGCCGGTGCCTCAGCCCGCCGTCAGGGCCGCATGGCCTCCACGATGAACACCCGCCCAGCCGGGCCCTCCAAGGCCACGGCCGGGATCTCCCGCACGATCCGGCCGTCCACGTGTCGCCTGAAGGACAGCACGATGGACAGGGCGCCGCTCGCATCCAACTCCGGCGTGACCTGCACACTCGTGCCCGTCCGCGGCGCCCCGTCTCCGGTCTCTTCGTGAAGCTCGATGGCAGCGGTCTCCGTGGACGCCGATATGACACTCGGCTTGGCGAGCACGGTCGCATCGGCCCCGAACGTCGCGTCGGGCACCTGCGTGCCGGCGAGCCACGCCCGGGCCCGCAGCGTGCCGAGCGGCTCGGCGCGCTCGAGCGCCTCGATGGGTCCGCGCCGCCGCACGGACACGACGCTCGACTCGACCAGGATCTGGCGTTTGCCTTCAGCCTCTCCGTCGAGCGGCGTCGCGCGCAGGACGACGAACTGCCGCTCGTAGGGCGCGGTGGCGCGGGCGAGCGTGCGCGGGCCCGTCTCGGGTTCGTTGCAGCAGCAGCCCGCGAACACCCCCGCAAGCAACAGCAAGCCGATGATGCGCATCACAGCGTCCTCCACATCCGGAGCTTTAGAGCCCCGGTCTCCCCGAATTCTTCCTGGGAAACCCTCTCGTCGGGAACGAAGCCGGCCTTCGCATAGAAGCGCTGGGCGCGCTCGTTGCCCGCGAGCACCCACATGGTCATCTCGGCGAAGCCCAGGCGGCGGCCTTCGGCCACGCAGTGCTCCATGAGGCGCCGGCCGTAGCCCCGGCCGACGTCGTCCGGCACGAGGTAGATCGCCAGCAGCTCGAAGGTCTCCGAGCCCAGGTCGTCGTCGCGTGCCGTGGCCGTCGACGCCCAGCCGCGCACCGTCCCCTCGTCCTCGATCACCCAGTTGACGACGTCGGGCCGGAAGGGCTCGCGCAGCGCCTTCCGCCGCTGCTCGATCCGGGCCTCCTCGGTGATCCCGTCGAGGATCGCGTCCGGCAGGATGCCGCGGTAGGCCGTCTTCCAGGCACGCGCGTGGAGACGGCCGATGGCCTCTGCATCGCGAAGCTGCGCCTCTCGGATCGTGGGCTCCGTGCTCACGCCCGAGCTCCTCAGGAGGACAGCCGGCCCAGCACGACGGCCTCGGAGGCCCCCGTCGCGCCGGGGACGTTGCCGGGCAGTCCACGCAGCGTGCGATCGGCGAGCAGCGCGAAGGCGACGGCCTCCTTGGCGTCCGCCCAGACGCTGTCGAGGATCTCCAGCTTCAGGTCATTGCGCACGAGGTGATGGCGGATCGCCTCCATGAGGGTGGGGTTGCGCACGCCGCCCCCGCTGAAGCGCACGCGCTGGAGCTGCGGGAAGCGCGTGAGCACCTCGCGCTCGTACGCCTCGTTGATCGTGCGCGCCGTGAACTCCACGGCGGTACGCACGAGGTCGTGCGGCTTGGCTGCGGGATGCGCGGCCAGCACCGCGTCGGCGAGCTCGGGGCCGAACGTGCCGTAGCCGGCGCTCTTCGGGGGCGGCTGTGCGAGCCACGTAGCCCGCTTCACGTACAGCGTGAGCAGCACGTCCTCGTCGACGTCTCCCTCGGAAGAGAGCCGGCCGTGGGCGTCCATCGGCGGCGCACCCGGACACCGCCGGGCAAACGCATCGACGAGCGCGTTCGCCGGGCCCGTGTCGAACGCGATCACGTCCTCGACATGCGGCGCCACGACGGTGACGTTCGCGATGCTGCCGAGGTTGTGGCAGGCGCTCGCTTCGTCTCCGGCGTACAGGATCCAGTCGGCGAGCGGCACCAGCGGAGCCCCCTCGCCGCCTGCAGCGACGTCGGCCTGGCGGAAGTCGCTGACCGTCGGAATGCCCGTCTCCGTGGCGAGCAGGTCGCCGCTGCCGACCTGCAGCGTCTCGGCCGGCTGGCCTTCCTCGCGCGGCCGGTGGAAGAGGGTCTGGCCGTGCGAGCCCAGGACGGCGACGGAGGAGGCCGCAACGTCCTGGTGCTCGAGGAACTCCCCGACCTGCCGGGCCCAGAGCCGGGCCAGATCGGCGTCGAGGGCCTCGGCTTCGGGACCGGCCGGACCGCGTGCGGCCTGGAGCCGCCGCCGCAGGGCCTCGTCGTACGGCCGGGTCTCGCAGGCGAGAAGCTCGACCTCAGGACGCTCATCGAGGCCGTCGAGCTGGACCAGCGCGATGTCGAGGCCGTCCATGCTCATGCCGCTCATCAGCCCGATGGCCAGGCGGGTCGGGGGCACGGGAGGCTCCATACAGCGAGCCTACCGCGTCCTGCCCCCGTCTTTGCACAGGACTTGCGAACCGTGAAGGGCGCAGGGGGTCTGATCGGGTGACCCCACCGGAGATTCGCCATGTTCCAGCGCACCGCATTCGTCGCCTTCCTCCTCCTCGCCCTGGCCGCCGCACCCGTGGCCGCCGATGACACGGCTCAGCCGGAGCGCTTGCAGCCCCGCTCCATCGATCTGGTGATCTGCCTCGACACGAGCGGATCGATGAGCGGCCTGATCCACGCCGCACGCCAGAAGCTCTGGAGCGTGGTGAACGAGCTGGCCATGCTGAAGCCGGAGCCGCGCCTGCGCGTCGCGCTGCTGACGTTCGGCTCCCCTGGGAAGCCGGGCGCGAAGCCCGGGGACGTCGTGATCCAGACGGATCTGACGACCGACCTCGACCTGGTCAGCGAGAAGCTCTTCGCGCTCGGCACGAACGGCGGCAAGGAGCTGGTCGGCCGCGTGATGTACCACGCACTCCACGACCTCTCCTGGTCGAAGGACGCCGGCCTCAAGACGCTGTTCGTCGCCGGCAACGAGTCGGCCGACCAGGATCACGAGAAGCGTTACACCGCCATGGCGAAGCTGGCCCAGACGCGCGGCATCCACGTGAACGCGATCTACTGCGGCGGCGCGGACGACGGTGACGCGGCGAGCTGGCGCACCCTGGCCGGCCTCAACGGCCGCTTCAGCAACATCGACCACAACCGTGGCACCGTGAACGTCGCGACGCCGTTCGACAAGCGCCTCGCCGAGCTCTCGGGCAAGCTCAACAACACCTACGTCTTCTTCGGCAAGGAGCGCGTTGTTCGCGAGTCCCGTCAGCGGGCGCAGGACGCGAACGCGAAGAAGGCCGGTGCGCCGGCCGCGGCGCAGCGCGCCGAGGCCAAGGCGGGCGCCGGCTATGCCGCGCCGGGCGACCTGGTCGGCCGTCTCAAGGACGCGGCGTTCGACGCCGGCGAGCTGAAGGACGAGGAGCTGCCGGAAGCGATGCGCAAGCTCTCGCCTGAGGAGCGCAAGGCGTACCTCGTGAAGAAGGCCGAGGAGCGCACCAAGCTGCAGGCCGAGATCAAGGAGCTCAGCGCGAAGCGCGCCGCCTTCGTGAAGAAGGCGATGGCCGATCAGAAGCTCGACGACTCGCGCTCGCTGGACCGCGCGCTGCGCGACGCCGTCAAGGAGCAGGCCAAGGCCGCGGGCTTCGGCTCGAAGTGATCTCAGTCGCGGAGTCGCTGTAGGGGCATCCCGAGGCATGCCGCAGGCATGCCGAGTGGTTGCCCGACCCGTGCGTAGGCCAGGGCCTCCACGTCTGAACGGGCCGGGCAACCACTCACCCTCGCTCCGCGAGGGATCGGGATGCCCCTACAGGCCCTTCAATCCGGCGCAGGCCCGAGGTAGACCCTGGGGCCGCATGGATCCGCTCACCGTCATCTACCTCGTCGTCGGCTTCGTCCTTCTGTGGAAGGGCGGTGACCTCCTGGTGGACGGCGCCGACGCCTTCGCCCGCAGCCACGGCGTGCCCCCCACGCTCGCGGGAGTGTTCATCCTCGGCTTCGGGACGTCCATGCCCGAGCTCGCCGTCACGGCGCTGGCCGCGCTGGACGGCGAGGCCGGCATTGCGGTCGGCAACGTCGTCGGCAGCAACATCGCGAACGTCGCGCTCGTGCTCGGCACGGCGGCGCTCCTGGGCGTCGTACACGTCAACCGCTTCCTGCTGAAGGTCGAGATGCCGGTGGGCATCCTCGCGTCGATCCTCGGGTTCGTACTGGTCATGGACGGGACGGTCGACAGCACGGACGGCCTGATCCTGCTGGGCGCGTTCGCCGTCTACATGGGCTTCGCACTCGGGACGGTGCGCCACCGCGACATCGACGAAGGCGAGCCGCCGCCGAAGCGCGCGTGGTTCGACCTGGGCAAGGCCGCGCTGGCCCTGGCTGCCGTGCTGGGCGGTGCCGAGCTCTTCAAGACGGGCGCGATCAACACCGCCGAGGCGCTTGGCGTCGACAAGGTCGTGATCGGCAGCACGCTGGTGGCGCTCGCAACGAGCCTGCCGGAGCTGGCGACGGCGATCGCGGCCGCGCGCGTACACAAGACCGACCTCGTCCTCGGCAACATCATCGGGTCGAACATCTTCAACCTGCTGCTGGTGCTGGGCACGGCCGGCGTGTTGGTCGACCAGGCGGTCGACAAGCAGGTGCCGACGGTCCTGATGCCCCTCATGCTCGGGCTGGCGATCCTGCCATTCGTGATCGCGCTCGTGCTGAAGCGCACGATCGGACGCTACGCGGGCCTGCTCATGCTGCTGATCTACATCGGCTTCATCGCGTACCAGACGACGGTGGCGCTGGGGTTGTAGGCTCGGACAACGAACGTGGGCCGCGATCATCCAGCGGCGTGCCTGGCCATGGGACCTGTAGGGGCGGCCGGAGGAGGCCCGTAGGGCCTACGAACGCCCGCCCGTCGAGTGCAGGTGCCATGTAGGGGCGGCTGGGAGTCCTGAGCGGAGCGAAGGACGAGTCTCCGCCCGGCCCGTCCATCCTCCTTGGGACCGTGCAGGTGCAGGTGCAAGTGCAAGTGCAGGTGCCATGTAGGGGCGGCTGGGAGTCCTGAGCGAAGCGAAGGACGAATCTCCGCCCGGCCCGTCCATCCTCCCTGGGACCGTGCACGTGGAAGTGGAGCCGGGCTCACACCCCGCTCACGTGCACCAGCAGCCTCCGACGGTGCGGCCGCGCCCGGTGCTCGGCGAGGAAGATGCCCTGCCACGTACCCAGGGCGAGGCCGCCCTCCACGATCGGCACGCTCTCGGAGGTCTTGGTCACAGCCGCCCGCAGGTGCGACGGCATGTCGTCGGGGCCCTCCGCCGTGTGGGTGTAGAGCGGGTCGCCTTCGGGCGCCAGGCGTTCGAGCCAGGCCTCGAGATCGCGGCGGGCGGAGGGATCGGCGTTCTCCTGGATGACCAGGCTGCACGACGTGTGGCGGCAGTAGACGACGCAGAGGCCGGTCTGGATGCCGGCCGCGCGCGCGGCGCGGCGCACCTCGCCCGTGACCTCCACGAGGCCGCGTCCGCGGGTCGCGACCTCGATCTCCTCCTGGTGCATCTTCATGCAGGCCTCCGGTCCCGGCAGAATGCGGGGCCACGGAGGATACCCATGGCCACGATCAAGGAAGGCTCCAAAGCCCCCGCCTTCGAGCTGCTCGATCAGGACGAGAAGACGCTCTCGTCGGCTGAGCTCGACGGGAAGGCGTACGTCCTGTGGTTCTATCCGAAGGCCGACACGCCTGGGTGAACGACCGAGGGTTGCGGGTTCCGCGACGAGATTGCCAAGTTCCGCCGGCGCGGCGTCACGATCCTGGGCGTCAGCCCGGACAAGCCGGCCAAGAACAAGAAGTTCAAGGACAAGTACGAGTTCCCGTACCGCCTCTTGAGCGACCCGGACAACGACCTGGCGAAGGCGTACGGCTCGTGGATCAAGAAGAAGAACTACGGGCGTGAGTACATGGGCCTCGACCGCAGCACGTTCCTCGTCGATGCCGAAGGCGTCGTGCGTGAGGCGTGGCGCAGCGTGAAGGTGAAGGACCACGTGGACGCCGTCCTGCTGGCCGCGAAGGAGCTGTAGACGGGCATGCTGACCCCGGGCCTCTTCATCGATCTGATCACGAAGGCGCCCGAGTTCTACTTCTCGATCGTCATCGCGGTCGTCATCAGCGTGGTGCTCCACGAGCTGGGGCACGGCGTCGCCGCCATCTGGCAGGGCGACGACACGCCGCGCGTGACCGGCCACATGACGTGGAACCCGCTCGTGCACATGGGCGGGTTCTCGCTGTTCCTGCTCTTCTTCGCCGGCATCGCCTTCGGCCAGATGCCGGTGAACCCCCACCGCTTCCGCAGCCGCTACGGCAACGCACTGGTCGCCGCCGCCGGGCCCGCCGTGAACCTCGTCCTGGCGCTGATCGGGCTCACGATCTTCGCGCTGTGGATCAAGCTCGGGGGCGTGGCCGGCGTCGACGGGCGGCCGTCCGTTCTCCAGGAGTTCTTCTTCCTCTTCGGCATGCTGAACATCGTCCTGTGCGTGTTCAACATGCTCCCGATCCCGCCGCTCGACGGCTCCACGGTGCTCCGCGACTTCAGCGGGCCGTACCGGCGGCTGACGAGCGACCCCAACAACCAGCCGTTCTTCCTCGGCGCGTTCCTGCTCGTCTTCTTCTTCGCGGACTGGATCTTCGACACGGCCCGCACGGTCGCCAACGCCTACATCGGTCTGTTCTTCGGCGCCTGATCGCGGGGTGGCCCGGAGTAGAGTGCCGCCATGGGACGCAGATTCCTCACGGCGCTGATCCTCGCTGCCCTCGCCGCGGGTGCGTGGTGGATCACCCACGACGGTGGGGAGCCCGGCGAGGGCCTGGTCGTCCACCTCCAGGTGCGTGATGCCGCCGGCGCAGCCGTGGCTACGGCGCAGGTGGAGCGCGTATTCGAGGGCACGCGCCTCAGGGTCGATGCCGAAGGACGTGCCCGTCTGGCCGGCGTCGTGCTGCGCGAGCTCGACGAGCCGTCGCCGGAGACGATCGCACGCGCGATCCGCGTAGAGGCGCCCTTCCACGCGCTGCGCCGAGGCGCCACGCCGAAGGTCACGCGCCGCGATGACGGCAGCTGGTCCATGGACGTCACCCTCGAAGCGCACGGCGTCCTGCGGCTGTACGTCGCCGAGACGCACCTCGG
>JASJDY010000118.1 GCA_030065025.1 Planctomycetota bacterium | reverse complement strand
GCGAGTCGAAGGGCGACGAACGCCCGCCCTTCGAGTGCAAGTGGAAGTGCAAGTGGAGGTGCAAGTGCGACCACCTCCGGGAAGGCTGCGCCTTCCCGGAGGTGGTCGGGGTGGAGGGATTCGAACCCTCGACTGGTAGCTCCCAAAGCTACCCCTCTACCACTGAGGTACACCCCGGACCTTGGCTGCTGACGCGCGCAGGGTAGCGGAAGCTACTTGCCTGTCACGGGTCCGGCACTCCCGCTACCTGGTCGCGGACCGGGCGGGGGCGGCGGCTTGGGCGCGGGCGGCGGCGTCGGCTTCTTCTTGCCCTTGCCGCCCTTGCCTGCGCTGGGGTCGGGACGCGGCCGCCGTCGCTCGGGTTCCTGCTCGAGGATCTGGACGTCCTTGCGGAACGTCATCATCCAGCCCTTCTGGAGCACGTGCGACCAGGGCGTACCCGGATACTTGCGAGCGACGCGGGACTGCGCGAGGAAGACCTCCGCCCAGCGCGCGTTGCGCTCGTCGTCCATGAGGTCGACCTTCTTGCGCGGCATCGCCGTGCCGTAGGAGATCGGCTGCGGCAGGATGCGCGCACGACGGTAGGTCACGTCGAGCGGCTTGATCGACTTCAGCACGGCGAGCGCTTCGTTGTGGTGGAAGCGCACCTTGCGGAGCTGCACGCCGAGCAGCTGGAAGTCGGCCTCGATGCGTTCCTTCAGCGCGTCTTCGCCGGGCTTCTCCGTGCGCTCGCGTCCGTTGGCGGACTCCCACCACTTGAGGGCGGTCTCCACCGCGCCCAGGCGCTCGCGGATGAAGCTCATGGCCTTCTTCACGTCGTCCATGTCCTCGAACCACGTGAGGGGGGTCGTCTCGCTGCGCACGGGCCGCTCGGGCCGTGGCACAAGGGTCGTGCCGCGCCGCTCGAGGGTGCCGATCCGCTGGACCACGGGCACTGCGTCGTTCGCCAGGTGCTCCCAGACCCGCACGATGGTCTCGGCGCGCCAGTCCTTGTTCAGCGACTTCAGCACACGGGCACGCGGACGCAGGTCAGGCGCAAGGATGCTGAGTCGGCTGAAGTCGTACGTCGTGCGGCGGCGGCGCTCGCGCCACGACTTCCGCTTCTTCGGATCGCGCGGCTCGAGACGCTGCGGGTGCGAGGCAGGCAGCGTGAAGTCGTAGATGAAGTAGCGGCCGCCGCTCGTGTAGCAGAGGGTCGCGAGGCACCAGTAGCCGAAGCCGGACGGGACCGGGTACCGCGGCGGGCGCACCCACACGAAGTCGGACTGGGCGAGATCGAACTCCCAGCGGTACGGCATCAGGCCGAACGCCACCTCGCCGCCGTAGTAGAGCGCGTTCCTCGTCTTCTTGCGGGGCTGCGGGTTGTAGCGCTCCGTGAGGTCGAAGCTCGGGAAGTCACGGGCTTCGAACTCCTGCAGCCACGCCCGCTGGAAACCCGCTTCGCCGGCGATGCAGTAGAACGCCGCACCGCTGTCGAAGATCGCCTCGCGCGTGCGCTCGACGTCGTCCTCGCCGCCGTCGAACTCCTGCGAGACGAGCACCAGCGCCTTCGGACCCGTGCCCGTCTCGGCGAAGTTCTCAGCCGCGGCGCGCACACCGGCGAGGATGTTCTTGGGGCCGTCGACCGGGAGGAAGGCGAGGCTGGCCAGGTTGCCGTCGGCTTCGCTGGGCACGCGATTCGGCGGCTGCCAGACGTCGGCCTGGATGCCGTGGACGCCGATGCGCAAGCCGGGCGGCCCGACGCGCCAGATGCCCTTGAGGGCTGCACGCAGCGTCTCGATCTCGTCCTTCATCGTGGTCGTCGGATCGATGACGAGCACGAGCTCGGCGGAGTCCTGCTGCTTGTCGGCCTCCCACCTGGCCTTGAGCTCCCTCGCGATGTACTCGATGCAGTCCTTCAGGTGCGGCCGGCGCTCGTAGATCTCGGCGGCGGTTCGCGCCTCACTCGATGCGACGGCCACGCCGGGGCGCAGCACGCACGGCAGCAGGGCACCGAGGAGCAGGGCGGCTGCAGTCAGGCGGGTCCAGGTCGCGTGCATCGCACTTTCACTCTACACGGCCAGAAGAGCGGCGCAGGGAGGCGGCCACGGCTCGTATCATCGTCGCCCATGCCGCAGCGACCGCACCGAACGAGCCGCGAACGAGCCCTGCTCCTGACCGGGCTGCTGCTGCTCCTGGCAGGCACGCAGGTGGCCCGCGCCGAGGAAGCCGGGCCCGCGGCGAAGCCGGCCGATCCGCTGCTGATCGGCGTCCACAGCGTGAGCGTCGAGCAGGTGGTGGACGGCGACACGATCCGGCTACCGGACGGCAAGGGCTCGATCCGTCTGCTCGCGCTCGACACCGAGGAAGTGGCGCGCTCGAAGGCGGGCGAGATCCTCGGCCCGGAGGATCCGAGCGCGCCCTGGCACGCCGGCGGGTTCGCCGCCTATGCGGCCAAGCAGCGTGGCGAGAGCAAGTGGCCCGTGAAGTACGGCACGCCCGCCGGCGCGGCGGCGACGGACTTCCTGCGATCGCTCGTGACCGGCTGCAAGAGCATGCGACTGGAGCGCGAGCACGCCGGCGCGCGCGCCCGCGGCCACTACGGACGCGTGCTGGCGTACGTGTTCCTCGAGAAGGACGGCAAGCGCATCAACGTGTCGGAGGCCATGATCCGCGCGGGGCACTCCCCGTACTTCGTGAAGTACGGACGCAGCGCACGCTTCGACAAGCTCTTCCGCGCGGCGCAGGCGGAGGCGCGCAAGGCGAAGCGCGGCATCTGGGGTGATGGCGGTCCCGGGCACTACCCCGACTACGCCGAGCGCCTGACGTGGTGGGCGCAGCGGGCCGACCAGGTCGAGCGCTGGGCGCTGCACAAGCCGAGCGCCGACCACGTGACGCTGGGCGAGGCCGACGCGAACGCGAAGCTCCAGAAGCTCGTGGGCAAGGAGGCCGTCGTCTTCGGCGCCCTCGACCGCGAGCTGGAGGTGAAGAGCGGCGACAAGCGGATCTTCCTGCTGAGCCACGAGCGGCGCCGCGGCTTCCCCCTCGTCATCTTCGACGCGGACGTCGCCAGGAAGCTGGACGAGCGTCAGTCGTTCCACGCCATGTACGTGACCGTCCGCGGCACGGTGACCCTGTACCGGGGCCGGCCCCAGATGGTCGTCGAGAGCACGTCGCAGGTGAGCACGAAGTAGACATGGCGAAGTCGATACCCGGGATCCTGGTTCCCGTCCTGGTCGCCCTGGGCGTAGGCGTCGGCGCGGGGCTCTACCTGGGTGGACAGGACGGTGCGGCGCCCGCCCGCCCTGCGCTCCAGGAGGTGGACAAGCACGCGTACGCCGTCTCCACGATCTTGTTCCGAGTCGAGAAGAACCGCTCGCCCGACCAGACGCTGAAGCTCGCGCGGCTCGCCTACGAGGCCGTGGCCGGTGGCGCCCGCTTCGAGGACGTCGCGCGCGCGCGCTCCGAGCAGGAGACGGCACAGGAGGGCGGGTTCCTCGGATTCGTCCCGCCGTGGCACGACACGGCGTTCGCGGGTGCGGTGCAGACGCTGCGTCCCGGCGAGATCTCGCCGCCCCTGCGCACCCCCATCGGCTTCCAGGTGATCAAGCGGCACAGCTTCGAGGAGGCCCGCGAGCTCGAGCAGCGCTACCGCGTCCCGGCCCATGGGGTCTTCATCCGCTGGGCGGGACTCCGGGGCGGCCCCGAGGGGCGCACGAAGGAGCAGGCGCGCGAGCTGGCCATGCGCCTTCGTGATGATCTCGCCCGAGGTCGCGTGACGCTGACGCAGGCTGCAGAGCGTTACGCCTTGCAGCAGGAGCGCCGCCCCGAGGCGTACATCGGGATGATCACCGATCGACCCCAGTCCCATGCAGCGTTCACGGCCCTCTCGGGCGTCGAGCCCGGCGCCATCATCGGCCCGCTCGAGTCGAAGGACGGCTACGGCGTGTTCGTGCGCGGCCGCTACCTGCGCTCGCTCGTGCGCCACATCGTCGTGCAGCACCTGGGAAGCGCGGAGCGTGACCTGCGCATCACCCGCACCCGCCCGGAAGCGCTGGCCGTCGCGGAGCGCGCCCTCAAGGAGGTGCTGGCCGACCGCTCGCGCTGGGACGAGGTCGTCGGTCGCTACAGCGACGACCAGCGGACGCAGGCGAGCGGCGGCACGATGGGCGTGCTCGATCCGGGGACGATCCCGGACGGCTTCCAGCAGATGATCTACGACCTGCCGCCGGACACGATCCACGACCAGCTGGTCGAGACGCCGTTCGGCTTCCACATCGTGTGGAAGGTGAACTGAGGCGGCGCGGACGCGGGTCGACCGTAGACTCGCGATGCACGTGTGCCCCGGTAGCTCAGCTGGATAGAGCAGTGGATTTCTAATCCACAGGTCCGAGGTTCGAGTCCTCGCCGGGGTGCCAACACTCCACGCATAGAGGGGGCCCCTCGCCGGGGTGCCACTCCCCTACTTGTGGCAGAACTCGCAGTTCTGGCCGTTGTCCACGTGCACCAGCGGCCTCGCGCCCGTACCCGCCTGGTTGTGGCAGAGACGGCAGTTGCGGCCGGGGACGTGATTCGCAGGCTGCGCCGGCGCGGTCGAGTGCGTCGGGTTCGTCGTGTGACAGACGCGGCAGCGGTCGTTCGACGAGATCGGGAAGTGGCACTGCACGCAGTGCGTGTTGCGCCGGCGCGAGAACATGCCGCGGTGCGAGCGCGGCGCCGTGTCCTCGTGACAACGCTGGCAGAAGTCGATCTTGTGGCACGTCTCGCAGTTGCGGCGGTCGATCGCGGCCATCACGCCGTGGGTACGCGTGCGGAACAGCGCCGTGTGGTTGCGCGGCGGCTCGTCCAGGTGGCAGCTCTCGCAGAAGGTGCGCTGGTCGTGGCAGAGCATGCAACGGCGCGGCATGTCGCCACCGGCAGCTCGCACGGCCTGGCCGTGCCGCTTCTCCCACAGCTGGTAGTGGGACTTCGGCTGGGTGACCTGGTGGCAGTCGTTGCAGTAGTTGGGCTCGTTGTGGCACAGGCTGCAGTCGTGCTGGATCTCCGTCATACGGAGGCGGTTCGCCGCGTAGCCGTGACCCTCCTGCCAGCCGCGACCGTGGGAGCGCGGCATGGTGTTCTCGTCGATGGACTCGTGGCACACCGCGCAGGCGTTGTTGGCCTTGGCCTCGGTGTGGCACTCCATGCACTGCGCCATCGTGTAGAGCTTCTGCACGGGCCGTCCGCGCTCGCCGGCCTCGAGGTTCTTGTGGCAGGTCGTGCAGTCACCCGCCTTGGCGTGGACCTTGTGGCTGAAGTGGACGTAGTCGTCGTACTCCTGCAGTCCCTGATTCCAGAGGGGCTTGCCTTCCTTGTCGAAGAAGACGCCCGTGATGACGGGCTCGCCCTCCTCGGGCTCCTCCCCCTCCTCGGGATCCTCGTGACAGTCGAGGCAGCCTTCACGCGTCGGTGAGAGCAGCTCACCCGTCTCCTCGCTCATGGCGTGGCAGTCGGTGCACTCGAGCTCGTTCTCTGCATGGATGGCGTGGTTGACACGCGGGCCGCCGACGTACGTGACGGTCTTCTGCGGCACGATCTGTCCGGTCGGCTCGTACGGCAGGCTCGAGCGCCCGAAGGGCACCGTGCAGCCGAACAGCAGTCCCAGCGTGAGCAGGACGAGGAAGATCCAGGGGCCGTGGTTCGTGCGGTGGTTCATGGTCCCAATCGGTCAGAACTCCAGAGTGAAGCCCGTGTTCAGCGTGAGGTAGGTGTCGAACTTGTCGTCCTCGACACGGCAGCGCAGGTGCATGCGCCAGCGCTCGCTCGTGCGCATGATGACGCGCAGGTAGTACCCGCGCACCGACTGGCGCTCGCCGGCCGTGTAGTAGTCGAAGCGATAGGCGGAGTAGTCCGTGCCGAGCTGGAGCTTGAAGCGCCGGCTGGGGCGGTACTCGAAGTCCGCCGTCACGGTCCACGCGTCGTCGGCGCTGTTCCAGCGCTCGCCGGTGACGGTCACGCTGCCGTCGCGGCAGGGCCAGTCCTCGAGAGAAGCCGCGCCGTAGTAGCGGACGTACTCCCGGTTGAACGTGCTCTCGTCGTCATCGTCGTAGAGCTGCCGCAGGGAGACGCCCGCCTCGAAGAAGAGACGCTCGCCGACGCCCTTGCTCACCGACAGGTCGCCCGTCCAGTAGGGCTCGAGCGTCTGTCCGATGAAGAAGTAGGGATCCAGGTCCGTGACGGTCTGGGTCTGCGTCGACAGCTGCGAGAAGAACGCGCCGCGGACGAACATGTCCTGGGCCGGGAACGCCATGTTGCCGGCGAGGCGGAGCGTGCGCGGGTCCTCGTCGAGGTGCTGGTAGCTGGCCCACCACGAGGCGTTCTGGTTGAACTGCTGGCGCAGCGTGAGCGTGACGAGATGAGCCGTCTCGGTGCCGTAGTAGCGCGTGTCGTCGTTCAGGAACGCGTAGTCGAGGCGCGCCTTCGCGCCGCGCCACGGCCGGTGGTAGATGCTGAACCCGAGGATCGCATCGCCCTCGGGCGTGCCCTCGAAGAGGTGCGCCGGCAGCCCGCCGTAGAGCGAGAGGCCCCACGTCGCCGCCTCCAGGGAGTTGGAGTCGCCGATGTCCACGCGCACGCCGTCCACGTGGAACAGCTCGCCGCCCTCGACCCACTGCCGGCCGATGCGCACCAGACGTACCGGGCCACCGCGCGGACGGTAGTTCGCGTAGAGGTGGTAGACGCGCCCGTTGATCCAGCTGTCGTACGTGTCGGTGATCGAGTCGAAGACGAAGAACTCGTTCTTGTCGCTGCGCCCGTCGAGATCCTGGGTCAGGCGGCCGTGGAAGGCGTAGGACCAGCCGCACTGGTGGTCGTCGCCGTAGTTCAGGATCAGGTACTGGTACAGGTCGTTGTCGGCGTCGTCCCCGTCCCAGCGGAGGCGGTAGTTGAGGCGGAACGAGCCGTGGATGGGCAGCCGCCGTAGCCGCGGTCGACTGCGAACCGGCTCCGGCTCCACGGCGATGTCCGCGGGCTCGAGAGCCGTGACGTCCTCGAGGACGGTGGTCGCACCATCATCGGGGGTCACGTCCTCGGGGGTCACGTCCTCGGGCTCGACGGCCTCCGGCTTCGCCTCGTCCGTGGGCTCGGCCTCTTCAGCGGGCGGCGGCTCGTCGACCGGCGCGTCCTCCGAGGGCGGCGGCTCCGCCCGCGGCGCGGGCGCAGGGAAGTCGGACGGATCGGCGAGCGCCGCTCCGGCGGAGGCCAGGGACATCCCGATCGCGGCGAGCGCCGCGATCAGGAGCCGGGTGGTGCTGCAGGTTCGCACGGAGGGTTGGCCCTCTTAATCGTCGTGGTCGTACTTGAGCTTCTTGCGGGCGTGCACGGCTTCGGACTTCATCTCAGCCGCGGCGTCGAACTTGTAGTCCGCCGGCATCGTCGGGCACTCCTTGACGTGGCAGGGCATGCAGCTCGCCTCGGTAGGCGGCGAGATGGCACCCAGCGCACGGATCTCGGAGCGCTTGTACTTCTTGTTCTTCTTCTTGAAGGGCGAATAGAGGCTTCCGGGGCCGTGGCAGGCCTCGCAGGTCACGCCCTCGTTGAGCTTGGCCTGGGCCTTCTCGGCGTCCGTCCAGGCCTTGCCCTTCACGACGGCGGGATACCCGCTGTGCTCGCCGTAGCCGGCCGTGTGGCACTTCAGGCAGGTCGGGTCCTTCGTGTAGTCCTTCTTCGGATCGAGCTTGGCCTTCTTCTTCTCCTCGACCTTGACGCCGGGCTTGAGGCTCTCGAAGGACGTCGCGAGCGGCGTCTTCATGAAGCTCTTGTACTGCTTGATGTGGCACTTCTTGCACTTGGCGGAGCCGATGTACTCCGGCTGGGGCTTCTTCTTTTCGTCGGCTGAGGCTTCCTGGACGGTCGTGTCCAGTCCGACGAACGCGACGACGACGGCGCCCAGCACGTAGACGGCTGCGACGGCCTTGATGACGCGGATCATGGTCTACCTTTCAGTTGCTTAGCGGTTCTGTGCCGGTTTACGAGAGAAGAGATCGAAGCGGGGCTTCGGCAGCTGCAGGGGGCTGGCGTCATGGCACGGCGCACCGCAGTTGTTCGTGAAGGGCACGGGCATCGCCTTGGAGGGCACCTCGCCCGCGACGCTCACGTTGGTCTTCTTGGGGATGGTCGCCCACAGGTGACTCGTGATGTCGTTTTCCCAGTAGACGATCGACTCGTCGCCGGCCGTGCCGTTGGGCACGCCGAGGAGGATGCCGAAGTTGCCGGCGCCGGTCTTGGCCGTCTTCGGGCTGTGGCAGTCGCCGCAGCGCGTCGAGCCGCCGGCGTGCAGAGCGCCCGTCAGCGCGAGCATGTGGGGCTCTAAGTCGACCTGGTGGCAGCGGTCGCAGAGCCCGCCGGGACCGGAGTTGTCCGGATCGTAGTCCAGGTGGCGGGTGAACGGCGCGTAGCCGTGCCCGTCGTGGCAGTCGGAGCAGACCACGAGCAGGCGATCGTTCCGGTGCTTGGGCGACTTGAGCAGGTCGGTGTACTGCTGGTGGTGACTCTTGCTGTGGACGTTGTCACCCCACATGTTGCTGTCGGCCGGCCCCTTGCGCGTCGTGTGGTTGGCGAGGAACTCCGTGCGGCTCGCGCCCACGCGCAGCATCTGGTCGGCGGCGTTGAGCGGCTCCGAGTTGATCAGGGAGCCGGCACCCGCCGGCCGGTCGTGGCAGCGTCCGCAGATCATCATGCTGCGGGACGGGCTCAGGTACTCCGGCGTGACGATGTAGCGCGCCTCGTTGCCGCTGCCGAGGTTCGACAACGCCCAGGAACGGTGCTCCGAGCCCGGGCCGTGGCAGACCTCGCACCCGAGGTTGATCTCGTCGACGCGGCCGTTGCCGTCGATGTCGAAGGCGCCCTGGGGATCCTCGACCGCGTTGGAGAGCCACTCGCCCGTGGAGGCCTCGAAGGTGCGCTCGAAGCCCGTGCTGTGGCAGGCCGTGCAGTTGCCCTCGAAGGTCTTGGTGGCGGGCGGGAGCTTGAAGACCTTCTGGGCGTCGTCCCAGAACCAGTCGAGGTGGTAGTCGCGGAAGACCTTGCGCGTGCGGTCGAACCGCGAGTCGTCGCCCTCGGTCTGGTACTGAAGGAGCGGGTAGCGGCCGAGGCGCCCCGGCACGCTCACGAGGAAGCGCTGCTTGTAGAGCGCGCCGCCGTACGTCAGCTCCACGGTCAGCGTCCAGAGGTTGGGGGGATCCCCGAGCCCCGGCACGCCCGCGGCCGGATGGACGTTCTCGAGCGTGATCTTGAAGCGCTGGTCGGCGGTGTCACGCCAGAGGTAGGCCTTGGCGTAGTTGACGGCACCGGGGTCCGCGATGGTCGGGTCGGTCAGCGTCGTCTTGAACTTGTCGGCGCCGCGCGAGGGGTCGAAGTCCGAGAACCACACGACGGTGCCGCCGAGATACGAGGCCGACGGCGTGAACTGGTTCCAGCCGTCTTCGTACTCGGGGTAGCGACTCGCATCCTGGCCAGGCGAGAACTGCCCCGGCACGGCGAAGCCCAGCTTGTGGGCGTGCGTGGACTGGGTGGCGTACTCGGAGTGGCAGGTGAGGCAGCTGGTGCTGCCGACGTAGGTCGCAGTCGTCGACGGCTGCGACGACATGGTGATGCTCGTGGGCTGCGCGTAGAGCGCGACGGCATCGACCGCCTGGCGGCAGCCGCAGCCGCCCGGCAGGTGCTCGGAGTCGCCGGGCGAGGGCAGCACGAAGTGGAAGTACCGGCCGTCGGGGATGTCCCCGATCGTGGCCATGCCGTCCGTGCCAGTCACGGCCTGGGGGAAGGACGCGCCGCGGAGGCGCACGGCGTCCTCGAGCGGCTCGTCGCGATCCTCGGAGGCCCCGGTGCGCACCGCGACGGCGTTGAAGGGCGCCGTGTCGATCTCGCCGGTCGGGACGAGGTAGATGGTCGCGCCCACGACCGGGAAGCCGGCCGTGTCGACGACGTGGAACTGCGCGACGAAGGGCTCCTCCACCGGGTCCGTCAGATCGCCGGATCCGCCACCGCCGCAACCTGCACCGATGACGAGGGCCGCGCCGATCAACAGCAGGGCCAGGCCTCGCACGCAACGCGAGCCGGATTTCGGGCTGCTCGCTGCACCGTCCACGCTGTCTGTCCTCCCGCTCCCCCGAGCAATGGAGAGTCTAGGAGGCGTCGACTTGATTTGCACGACTGGGGACCGCCCGGTGAGGGCCTTCTGAACGATCTGCGAGGCGTCCCCTACGACGGCGGCAGGTACATCACGGGGCTGTCGGGGCTGGAATCTGGACATGAACTCTCCGCGCCGGATTCGGGTGCAAGCGCCGTTCCGCATGGGCATCACATGTGCTGTGGGTGGGGCCGGAGGACCCTCATGAAGCGACTGCTGGTTGCCGCCCTCGTGCTCGTGTTCGCCGCCCAAGCGTTCGCAGACGAAGAGAGCGATGCCTGCTTCAAGTGCCACGGCGACCCCGCCGGCGCAGAGTTGAGAAAGGTTCTCAAAGACCCCAAGCGGGACATCCAGGGCCTGATCCTCGACAAGGAGCTCTGGGCGCGCAGCATGCACGCCGAGGTCAGCTGCACCGACTGTCACGAGGGGGTCGACGAGTTCCCGCACGCGGCCGAAGTCGAGACGACCGCGTGTGCCGACTGCCATGACGAGGCCGCGGAGGCCGCAGCGAACAGCGTGCACTCCGTCCTACGAGAGGACGGCTCCGGTCCGCGTGCCTCGTGCCTCGACTGCCACGGCGTGCACGGCATCCTGCCCAGGGACGATCGCCAGTCTGCGTTCCATCCGCTGAACGTGCACATGGTCTGCGGCAAGTGTCACTTCAGCGCGGATCCCGCCACGCTGACCACGGACCAGATGCTCGCGGAGCGCTACTCCGACGACGACCACGCGCACGGCATCCTGCACGGCGGCCTGACGGTCGCGCCGACGTGCGTGACGTGCCACGGTGGCCACGAGACGCGTGCGAGTGGCGATCCGGCTTCACGGGTCGCGCGGCACAACGTGGACCAGCTGTGCGGGAGCTGCCACGTCGGCGCACTCGAGGACTACCGCCGCAGCGCGCACTTCCTCAAGTCGGAAGGCGAAGAGCACAAGGGCGCGACCTGCACCGACTGCCACAAGCCCCACGACATCAGCGCGGCGAACCACGGCTTCCTGACGAAGGCGGCCCAGACCTGCGCAGGCTGTCACGAACAGCGCGGCGGCACGTTCCGCCTCTCGTACCACGGCAAGGTGGCGAGCCTCGGCGAGCTCGGCTTCGGCACGCGGCGCGTGGCGACGTGCGACTCGTGCCACGGCAACCACGCGATCCTGCCGGCCGACCACCCCGAGTCGACCATTCACCCCGACAACGTGGTCGCAACCTGTGCGACCTGTCACGAGGGTTCGCACCCCGAATTCGCGGCTTTCCTGGTTCACGCAGACCCCGCCGACGGCGAGAACTTCCCGCGCATCAACTTCTTCTACGTGGTGATGAACACGCTGCTGATCGGCACGCTGCTGTTCGGCTGCCTGCACGCCCTGCTCTGGTTGATCCGCTCGCTGGCGGCAGGCGAGCACAAGATCCCGAAGCCCGCTGCGGCACACACGCGGTGGTACCGGCGCTGGCCGCGCAGCTACGTCGTCTACCACATCTGGATGATGGTCACGGTGCTCGGGCTGGCCGTGACGGGCTTCCCGATCCACTACGCGGACATGGCTTGGGCCCAGGACTTCATGTCGCTGTTCGGCGGAGCCAGCATCGCCAGCTTCGTGCACCGGGTTGGTGCCGTGTCGCTCGCGCTGCTCTTCGTGGTGTACGGCGTGCACGTCCTGCACCGCATCTTCCGTCAGCGCGAGAAGGGCATGTTCGACGGCGGCAACACGATGCTGCCGCGGATGAAGGACCTGAAGGACCTGTGGGGCAACATCAAGTGGTTCCTCTTCCTGGCGCCGCGCCCCAAGTACGACCGCTGGACCTACTGGGAGAAGTTCGACTTCTGGGCCGCGACGTGGGGCCTCTTCGTCATCGGACTGACGGGCCTGATGCTGTGGTTCCCTGAGCAGGCAACCCACTTCGTACCGGGCTGGTTCTTGAACGTCGCCGTGGTCGTGCATGGCATCGAGGCCCTGCTCGACATCGCGTTCATCTTCACGGTCCACGTGTTCCACGCGAACCTGCGCCCGGACAAGTTCCCGATGGACACGATGTTCCTCACGGGCGTGATCAGCGAGGAGGAGTTCAAGCACGAGCGGCCCGCCGAGTACGAGCGCGCGGTCCGCGAGGGCAAGCTCGAGGAGCTGCTGAGCGCCAAGCCGCCGAGCCGCCGCAAGCGGGCGGTGGCCTACCTGATCGGCTCGTGCGCCTTGGCCGTCGGCTTCTTCTTCGTGGGCGCCATGATCGTCGCGGTGCTGGAGAAGCTCACCTAGCGCATCACGAACATCCCCCTGCCACCTGCACCTCTGCGGACTATTCCGCGGACTCGTGCGCAGGGCTGCGCAGCGGGGGCGTGAAGTTCCCCAGATTCAGGGCCCGATGACGCCGCGAGCGCGGAGATTCGCGAGCTCTTCCGACGAAAGCCCCAGGACCTCGATCAGCACTTCGTCCGTGTCGGCGCCGAGAGGCCCGCCCGCGTGGTCCGTTCGCCCCGGGGTAGCGACCAGGCGCGGGCCGATGGCCGGCAGCCGCAGGGGCCGCCCCCCCACCTCGACCTCCTCCAGCTGCCCTCGCGCGCGCACCTGCTCGTTCTCGAGAAGGTCGCGCGCCGTGTGGATCGGGGCGGCGGGCACGCCCGCGGCGGCCAGCCGGGCCACCACCTCGGCA
>JASJDY010000087.1 GCA_030065025.1 Planctomycetota bacterium | reverse complement strand
CCATGCGCGCTCCGCCACCTTGCGCTGGAGCTCGGCCATGCC
The DNA here is from genome assembly GCA_030065025.1 of Planctomycetota bacterium. GTDB lineage: Bacteria > Planctomycetota > PLA2 > PLA2 > JAEUHO01 > JAHEIK01. The sequence goes on along the minus strand of JASJDY010000087.1, from coordinate 12,446 downwards.
CGGATGCTTCGCGAGCTCCGGATGGCGGCGCAGGATGTCGGCGAGGCCGAGGCCGGTGAAGGTGTCCGTCACCTCCTCCCCGGCTTCGGTCTTGCGCTTCACGAGCAGCTTGGATCCGCGGGCGAAGGAGCGTTCGAGCACGAGACCCGGGGCCTCGATCTTGTCGCCCTCCATCAGCGACTCGAGGAGCCCGCCGCGCGGCTTGCGCTGCAGGAACGCCTCCATCTGCTTGCGGACCTGTTCCATCAGGGAGTCGAGCTCCCCGGAGGCAGGGGCCTCGCCCTCGGGCGCGGTGCCCGGACCGGCACCCAGCGGGCGCTCGCCGGCGCCGTCCATGCGGCGCAGGAGCTGCTCGGCGCGCCAGCGCACCTCGGGGCTCTGGCTCGTGCGGGCGGCCTCACGGAGCACGTCGCGGGCCTTCGTCCCGTAGCCCGCCAGCTTGCGGCTGGCCTCCTCACGGGTGCGGAAGTCGTCGGCGCCCAGCTGCTGCACGAGACGCTCGATGGCGGCCCGCTCGGCATCGGAGGCGGCCTTCTTCTCGTCGCCGGCCAGCACGACGGCGGCACTGGCGGGAAGCACGATGCCCAGCAGGGCGGTCAGGACGATCCTGCGCATGGCGTTGACTCCTCTTCGGGCGGGAGACGCGTGTCTCCGTTCGGTCATCCCTACGCACGGCGCCGGGGGCGCGTTGGAAGCGTTCCGGGAACGAATTGACCGAAGCGGCGGGGCCCGGAGAGCGCGGCTAGCTGCTCGCCTGTTCGCTCTCGGAGGCCGCGGCCTTCTTGCCGGACGACTTCTTCGCGGCGGCCTTCTTCCCAGCAGCCTTGCCCTTCTTCGCGGACGCCTTCTCGTCGACGTCGCCGGCGGGCAGCTCGGCCTTCGGCTCCTCGGGGAGCGGCTCGAGGCCGTTGCCCATGGCACGCAGGCGCTCGTAGCGGGCCGCCAGACGCTCGTCGGCGTCCTGGGCCGTGAGCTCGTCGAGGGTTGTCACCAGCCAGGACTTCAGCGTGGCGACCATGGTGTCGGGCTCGCGGTGGGCGCCGCCCAGCGGCTCGGGGATGACCTCGTCGACGACGCCCAGCTTCAGCAGGTCCTTGCTGGTGAGGCGCAGCGCCTCGGCGGCGTCCTCGCGGCGGCTGCCGTCGTGCCAGAGGATGCTGGCGCAGCCCTCGGGCGAGATCACCGAGTAGTAGCTGTGCTGGAGCATGGTGACGCGATCGCCGACGCCGATGCCCAGCGCGCCGCCGCTCCCGCCCTCGCCGATCACGATGCAGATCGTGGGCACCGAGAGGCGGCACATCTCGAGGATGTTCTCGGCGATGGCCCAGGCCTGGCCGCGCTCCTCGGCACCGACGCCCGGATAGGCGCCCGGCGTGTTGATGAGCGTGACGATCGGTAGGCCGAAGCGCTCGGCGAGCTTCATCTTCTGGAGGGCCTTGCGGTAGCCCTCGGGGTGGGCGCAGCCGAAGTTGCAGGCCAGCTTGTCGCGCGTGTCGCGGCCCTTGCGGTGGCCGACGATCAGGAAGCGGCGGTCCTCGATGCGCGCCAGGCCCGTGGCGATGGCCTTGTCCTCGCCGAAGAGGCGGTCACCGTGCAGCTCGACGTACTCGTCGCAGATGCCGTCGACGTAGTCGCTGAACTGGGGCCGGCGGGGGTGGCGGGCGACCTCCACGGTCTGCCAGGGCGAGAGATTGCCGAAGATCTCGGCCAGCAGCCGGTCGCGCTTGCGCTCGAGGGGCTTCAGCTCGCCGTTCAGGCTCACGTCGGGGATGCGGCGCAGCTCCTCGATCTTCCGCTCGAGCTCGAAGATCGGCCGCTCGAACGGCAGCGACGCCGTCAGGCCGTCCCCAGCGGACGGCGAGCCGGAGCCGCTGCCCTTTGCGTTGGTGGTACCGGTCATCGGCGCTTCCCTCCCGGATCATCCAGGCAGCGCGCCATGATAGCCCGGGCGCCGAGCCCCCGGTCCGATAAGGACGCTCTATCCCCGAATCACCGAATCGGGGGTCGGCCCGTCGGGCCCCGCCGCGAAGATCTCGGCCATGACGACCGCTGCCAAGTCCGAATCGTCCTCCGGGCGAGGTGGGAAGGGTGCCGCCCGACCCACACGCCCCGTCTACCGCCTCGAGATCGGCCTGAAGCCGGGTTCCCTGGATCCGGCGGGTCTGGAGGCCCGCACCAACCTGGCTGAGGCCGGGCTCGCGGGCATCCGCGAGGTGCAGGTCTTCAAGACGTTCTTCCTCCGCGGCCGCCTCGGTCCCGACGACGTCGAGCGCGCCGCGCGCGAGGTGCTGGCGGATCCCGTGCAGGAGGTCTTCGCCGTGCGGCAGGATCTCGAGCTGCCGTCGGGCCCCGGCGGCCCGATGCGCATGGTGACGGTGCTGCGCAAGTCGGGCGTGACGAACCCCGAAGCCGAGAGCGCGCGCATTGCGCTGACGGGCATCGGCATCGACGTTCGTGACGTCCAGAGCGCACGCACGTATCTCGTGTGGACCAAGGCACGCGAGAAGGACGTGCTCGCCGCCGCGCGCCGGGCACTCGGCAACGACGTCATCGAGGACGTGGTGCCGGGACGCGTGCGCAGCTTCACGTTCCCCAAGCCCACCAAGCGACGCATCCGCCGCCGCACCGTTCCGATCCGCCGGCTCGAGGGCAAGGCGCTCGTGACGCTGAGCTTCCAGATGGGGCTCTCGCTCACGAAGGTCGAGATGGAAGCGATCCGCGACGAGTATCGCGACATCGGCCGCGAGCCCACGGACGTCGAGCTCGAGACCCTGGCCCAGACGTGGTCGGAGCACTGCAAGCACAAGACGCTCGCCGGCGCCGTCGAGATGAGCGACGAGCGCGGTGAGCGACGCTTCGAGAACCTGCTCAAGGAAACCGTGTTCCACGCGACGACCGAGCTCGACAAGAGCTGGTGCTGGAGCGTCTTCGAGGACAACGCCGGCGTCATCGACTTCGACGGTGAAGACGGCGTGTGCATGAAGGTCGAGACCCACAACCACCCGAGCGCGATCGAGCCCTACGGCGGCGCCGGCACGGGCATCGGCGGCGTCATCCGCGACATCCTGGGCACCGGCAAGGGTGCGCGGCCCGTCGCCAACACGGACGTCTTCTGCTTTGGCCCGCCCGACATGCCGATGGAGGACGTCCCGAAGGGCTCGATGCACCCGCGGCGCATCCTGCGGGGTGTCGTCGCCGGCGTGCGCGACTACGGCAACCGCATGGGCATCCCCACGGTCAACGGCGCTCTGATGTTCGACGAGCGCTACGTCGGCAACCCGGTCGTCTACTGCGGCTGTGTCGGCATCATCCCGCGCAAGGACGTGAGCAAGAAGGCGCGCCCCGGTGACCTCGTCGTCGCCTTCGGCGGCAAGACGGGTCGTGACGGCATCCACGGCGCCACCTTCTCGTCCGTCGAGCTGCACTCCGAGAGCGAGACGGTCTCGTCGGGCGCCGTGCAGATCGGTGATCCCATCACCGAGAAGAAGGTGCTCGACATCCTGATCCAGGCGCGCGACAAGCGACTGTTCACCGCCGTCACCGACTGCGGGGCGGGTGGCTTCTCCAGCGCCGTCGGCGAGATGGGCGAGCACGTCGGCGCGAACGTCGACGTCTCCAAGGCGCCCCTGAAGTACGAGGGCCTCGACGCGTTCGAGATCTGGATCAGCGAGGCGCAGGAGCGCATGGTTGCTGCGATCCCGCCGAAGAAGTGGCCGGTTTTCAAGGAGCTCTGCGACGCCGAGGACGTCGAGGCGTTCGTCCTCGGGGAGTTCACGGGCGACAAGCGGCTCACGGTGCGCCACGGCAAGACCGTCGTGTGCGACCTCGACATGGGCTTCCTGCACGACGGACTGCCGCGCATCACGCGTGAAGCGACCTTCACGGCCGGCGGCGACGCCGAGCCCACGTGGAAGCCGCGCAAGCGCTACGACAAGGACCTGCTCGAGCTGCTGGGCATGCCGCAGATCGGCTCCAAGGAGTGGGTCATCCGCCAGTACGACCACGAGGTGCAGGCGGGTGCGGTCGTGCGGCCGCTGACGGGCACGGAGCAGGGGCCGGCCGACGCGGCCGTCGTCGCACCGAAGCTCGGCAGCAACCGCGGCATCGTGCTCAGCAACGGTATCAACCCGGCGTACGGCGACATCGACCCGTACGCCATGGCGATGGCCGCGGTCGACGAGGCCATGCGCAACGCCGTCGCGGTCGGCGCGGATCCCGCTCGCATCGCCGTGCTCGACAACTTCACGTGGGGCAACTGCAACCGCCCCTCCACCCTCGGAACGATCGTCCGCGCATGCGAGGGCTGCCGCGACGCGGCGCTGCTCTTCGGCACGCCGTTCATCTCGGGCAAGGACTCGCTCAACAACGAGTTCCGCACCGACGAGGGCGAGCTGATCAGCGTCCCGCCGACGCTCCTCATCTCCGCGATCGGCGTGATCGCGGACGTGCGCAAGACGTGCACGTCCGACCTCAAGACACCCGGCAACCCGATCTACGTCGTCGGTCTCACGCACGACGAGCTCGGCGGGAGCCACTGGTACCGCCGCAAACGCCGGGTGGGCCGCAACGCCCCGCAGGTACGCGAGGACGCGCCCGCCGTGATGAAGGCCGTCGCCCAGACGATCCGCAAGCGCTACGTGCGCGCGGCCCACGATCCGTCCGAGGGCGGCATCGCGGTTGCCGCGGCCGAGATGGCCTTCGCCTCGGACCACGGCATGCACCTCGACCTGAGGCGCGTGAAGGGCACGACGCGTGAGAACCACCGCCTGCTGTTCAGCGAGAGCACGACGCGCTTCCTGCTCGAGGTGGACAAGGCCAAGGCGAAGACCTTCGAAGCCGGGCTGAAGAAGGCCGGCGTCGCGTTCGGCAAGGCCGGCCGCGTCACGAAGGAGCCCACGCTGACCATCGTCGGGCGCGACCCGGCGGGCGGACGCGCGGCACACGAGCTCATCCGCATCCCCACGGTGAAGCTCAGGGAGACCTGGCGGAACGCCCTGCACCTCGGAGAGGAGGCCTGATCGTGGCGGCTCGAGCGAAGACCCGCAAGCGCAAGCGCGCGACGAAGAAGTCCCCGACGATCCGCATCCTCGTGTTGCGGGCGCCGGGCACGAACTGCGACCAGGAGACCGGCTACGCCTTCGAGCGCGAAGGTGCGACCGTGGAGCACATGCACGTGAACGCGCTGCTGGCGCAGCCGAAGGTGCTCACGCGCGTGCACGGGCTCGCGATCCCCGGCGGCTTCTCCTACGGCGACGATCTCGGTGCCGGCACGGTCCTCGGCACGGCGATGCGCACGCGCCTGCTCGAGCCGATCCAGCGCATGGTGGACAAGGGCGGCATCGTGCTGGGCATCTGCAACGGCTTCCAGGTGCTGGTGAAGACAGGCCTGCTGCCCGGCTTCTCCGCGCCGGACGAGCCGGGCATCCTGCCGGGGATCGCGCACGAGACGCCGGAGCGCGCCGTCGCGCTGGCGAGCAACATCCAGAACCGCTACGAGGACCGCTGGGTGACGCTGAAGGCGGTGACCGACAAGTGCGTGTTCCTCCGGCGTGGGGACGTGATCCACTGTCCCGTCGCGCACGCCGAGGGCCGGCTCGTCTGTGACGACGAGGTGCTCGATCGCATGTCGGCCGCCGACCAGATCGCCCTGCGCTACGTGGCGCCGGACGGCGAGAGTCCGGTCCCGTTCCCGTACAACCCGAACGGCTCGGTCGATGACATCGCCGGGATCACGGATCCGACCGGACGCATCCTCGGCCTGATGCCGCACCCGGAGCGCAACCAGTTCCCGTGGCAGGACCCGCGCTTCCACCGCGGAGACGCGCCCCGATCGCCCGAGGGACTGCTGCCCTTCAAGAACGCGATGCGTCACCTGCGCAAGACGTTCGCCTGAGCGACTGACGCCCCAGCAGTCCGGCCGCAGCCACACCGCGTGCAGCGCGGGGTACGGTGGTCTTGGCGGATCCCGCGATTCAGGAGCGTGCCGCGGAGCGTTCCAAGATCTGGACGCGGCGGATCCGACCGGCTGGACGACGCGTTCAGGGGGTCAAGATGACGGCACGCAGGTTCTGGTTCGGGGCGATCGTGTGCACGGCGATCGCCGCCGTGGTGATGGGAACGATGTGGGACGTCGCGCCGGCGTGGGCGCGCGGTGGCGCGGCAGCCGGCGGCGGCGCGCGACCGGCGCTGCCGGGCCGAGGCGCCGGCGGCAGCTCGCTGCTCGACGAGCGGCGCGAGCGCACGAAGCGGCTGCGCGAGCTCCGTGGTCCGTCGACCTCCGCCCCCGTAGCTCCCGAGGTCACCCCCCGGCGCCGGCCGCAGCCCGCGCCGACGCGCGACACGAGCCTGGTGCACCTGCACCACGGCAGCGTGCGCATGGTCGCCGATCTCGCGCGCGTGGATCTGACGCTCGAGGTGCAGAACGTGGGCGCGCAGGTGCTGGAGTGGCAGCGCACGTACGCGGTCGATCCCGCCGCCGAGCTCATCGGCGCGGTGCTCAAGCGCACCAACGAGGAGCCCATCCACGCCCGCACGCTGACCACCGTGGACGCGGGCCGCGTGTACGCACGCATCCGCACGCCTCCGCCGTCGCGCACGCCGCGCAACCGCAACCGCGACCCGCTGCTGCTCACGCGAGAGCGCAACGACGAGCTGCACGTGCGCATCTGGCCCATCAACCCGCAGGAGACCGTGCGCGTCGAGCTGACGTTCGTCACGCCGCTTCGGGGCGACGGTCCCCATCGGACGTACGTCGACGTCATGGGCGGTCCGGCGCGCGAAGAGACGCCGAACCCGCGCCGCGCACGCCCGGAGCCCGCGAACGGTGCGCCGGCGATGGTCGACGGCGAGGCCAAGTGGCTCCTCCAGCCGGGTGAGCTCGTGTTGTCGACGGCCCCCGCCGAGGGCATGGAGCTGCGCGGCAGCGCCGGGGGCAGGCTGCACTTCGCAGGCGCGCCCGCGACGCGCGCCGACGAGCCGGCGCCGCGTGTGCCCTTCCTGTCGAAGCGGCGCTCGCCCCGCGCGGTGCTCGTCGGCAGCGGCAGCTACGCCGGGCGCATCGCGACGTGGCGCTTCGACCCGCGCACGTATCTCGCCGGCAAGGGCTACGCCGTCTACGGCGCGCTGACCGTGCACCTGCTGCCGGGCAAGGGCTCCTCCGAGCGCATCGCGCCCAACCGCTTCGGCGCGCACGACGAGGCGCGGCCCGTGACGGCGCGGGTGAGCTCGCGCGCGGCGCGCGACCTGCGCTACCGCGTCGAGGTCCGGGACGAGGCCGGCCGCGTCATCACGCGTAGCGAGGAGGCCATGCCGCTCGTGCGCATGGACCTCGACGCCGAGCTCGAGGGTGCGATCTCCGGCTGGCACCGGGCGCAGCTCGTGCGACGCGTGTTCCGCTGGGCGCACACGAACGCCGGTCGTCAGGCGGAGGCGCAGCGCTTCGCCGTGGACATGGGCGTGCTCGTGCCGGGCAGTGCTGCGATCGCGATTCCGAATGGCGAGAAGCGCCGGCTGACGCGCGAGCTGCGCCGGCTCTACGAGACCGACGGCGTGCCGCTGGGCGCGCAGCGGCGCGAGGCGGATCTGAAGCAGGTCCCGCGGGGGGCCCTGAGGTAACCGCGCTCCCACAAGGGGCGCCGTGAACGTAACCGTAACCGTTTCCGTAACCGGCACCTGACGCGCGCTCGCGCTCGCTCACGCGCTCGACCCTCGGGCGCGGGCCAGGGAACGCCCGATGAGCGAGCGCGAGCGGGATCGCGAGCGCGAAGCGTCGCGCGGACGGATCAGGCGCGCACGCCCACCACGACCCGCTCGATCCCAGCCAAGTCCTTGATCAACGCCACGTCCCCGTACCCGAGCCCATCCAGCATCTCACGCGCCGCCTGGCCGCTCTCGTGCCCGACCTCCAGCCCCAGGAAGCCCCCGGGCGCCAGCGCCTCCCGCGCCGCCTCGGCGATGCGTCGCGCGACCTCCAGCGGATCGTCACCCGAGACGAACAGCGCCGCCTCGGGCTCGTGGGCACGCACGCCCTCCTCGACGCTCGAATCCCCGCGCACGATGTAGGGCGGGTTGGAGAGCACGGCGTCCAGCGCGCCCCAGTCCGCGGTCCCGCGCAGGGGCTCGAGCAGGTCTCCCTCGTGGAAGGCGAGCCGCTCGGCGACGTCATGCCGCTCGGCGTTGGAGCGAGCTACCTCGAGCGCACCCGCGCTGACGTCCGTCGCGTGACCGCGCGCCTCGGCGACGGCGTGCAGGACGCTCACCGCGATGCAGCCGGAGCCGGTACCGACGTCGGCCACGACGGGTGCGTCGACACCCTGGAGGCGCTCGATCGCCAGCTCGACGAGATGCTCGGTCTCAGGCCGCGGCACGAGCACGCGCTCGTCGACGTGGAAGGGCAGCGAGAAGAACTCGCGCTTCCCCACCAGGTAGGCCACGGGACGGAGCTCGCCACGGGCCACGACCTGCTTGCGGATCGCGTCGAGCTCGTCGTCGCTGAGCGGCCGGTCGAACTGCAGGTACAGGTCGAGTCGCTTCAGGCCCAGCGCGTGGGCCATCAGGATCTCGACGTCGAGGCGCGGGCTCTCGACGCCGCGCTTCTCCAGCCACGCCGTCGAACGGCGCAGCACCTCGAGGACGGTCAGCGGCGACGGCGCGAGGACTTACCCGCGCCCTCGTCGGCGGCGCCACCCTTGGCGGCGGCCGAGCCGTGCATGAGGCCCTTGATGATGACCCAGACGACGATCAAGCCGCCGAAGCTGAGCAGCCAGTAGCCGGGCGCCACGGTGCTGAGCGGCACGAGGATGTCGTCCTGGAACGACTTGCTCTCGAGCGACTCGAGGTAGTCCTTGGCCTTCTTCCACTCGTCGCCGCCGATCGTGTGCGCGAAGCCGGCGATGCCGACCCACAGGGCGAGGATGGCGTTGAGCAGGTAGGGCCAGACCTTCATCTGACCGCACCAGATGTTGAAGACGCCCGTCCAGAAGCCGTAGATCGACAGCGCGAAGATGAACGCGCCGCGGATCGTGTGCATCCCGGTAACGTAGGTCGAGGGATCGCCGGCGGGATCGCCGGGCGCGGAGCGCATCCACGCGACGAGCGTGCCCGCGAAGAAGAGGCAGTTCGCGAACAGGAACGCGAAGAGCTGCTTGTCCGTCCCGTGCCAGTAGGCCTGACGGTGCATGCGCTCCATCTGGGCCTCGGCGAGGATGGCGTGGGTGTCGATCGCGGGGGCGTCCTCGGCGCCGGCCAGCGCGTCGTCGTCCATGACGCTCTCGTCCACGGGCAGGTCGTCTTCGAGGTTGGGATCGTCGCTCATCGTCTCGGCCCTCCTTCGGCCTCAAGCCGGCGAATCGTACCGGCTGGGCCCCGAGAACGCCAACGAGGGGCAGCGTCTTCGGTTCGAGGGGACATCGCGCTCGCGCTCCCGCTCGCGCTCGCCCATCGTGCGCTCTGTGTGGCTCGTCCGAGGGTCGAGCGCGTGCGCGAGCGGGAGCGCGAACTACAGAGCTTCCAAGCGCTTCTTGATCTCTTCCTGCTTCAGCGCCTCGAGGACGGCGTCGAGCGAGCCGTCGAGGACCTCGGGCAGGTTGTGGACGGTCAGCCGGATCCGGTGGTCGGTGACCCGGCTCTCCTTGAAGTTGTAGGTGCGGATCTTCTCGCTGCGGTCGCCCGTGCCGATCTGGCTGGCGCGGGCCTCGGAGCGCTCGCGGTCCTTCTTCTCGCGCTCCATGTCGAAGAGCTTGGCCTTCAGCAGGCGCATGGCCGTAGCCCGGTTCTTGTGCTGCGAGGGATCCGCCTGGCACTTCACGACGATGCCCGTGGGGACGTGCGTCAGGCGCACGGCGGACGAGGTCTTGTTGACGTTCTGTCCGCCGGGGCCACCGGCGCGCATCGTGTCCATCTCGATGTCGCGCTCGTCGATGTCGACCTCGACCTCCTCGGCCTCGGGCAGCACGGCCACGGAGGCGGTGGAGGTGTGGATGCGCCCCTGGGTCTCGGTCTTGGGCACGCGCTGGACCCGATGGACACCGGACTCGAAGCGCATGCCGCCGAAGGCACCCTTGCCGCGGAGCGCGAAGGAGACCTCCTTGTAGCCGCCCTGCTCCGAGCCGTTGCCGTCCATGAACTCGACCTTCCAGCCGTGGCGGCCGGCGTAGAGCTTGTACATGCGCAGCAGGTCACCGGCGAAGAGCGCGGCTTCGTCGCCGCCCGCGCCGGCGCGGATCTCGACGATCGCGTCGCGGAGGTCGTCCGGGTCGTCGGAGACGAGTGAGCGGCGGGCCTCCTCGGCCTTGGTCTCGGCCGTGGCGGTGCCTTCCTCCAGCTGCATCTCGGCGAGCTCGCGATCGTCGTCGTCGCTGGAGCCGTCGGCGAGGACGCGCTTCGCCTCGTCGATCTCGGCCAGGGCCTGCTTGTAGGCCAGGAAGAGATCGACCGTCTTGCGCAGGCCGCTCAGCTCACGATTGAGGCGCGCGAACTCGATGTGGTTCGAGGCGACCTCGGGCGTCTGCAGGCGCTGCTCGAGATCGTGCGCCTGCTCCGAGAGCTCTTCGAGCCGGGCGTGGAGCTGTTCGGTCAGCATGAGCTAGCTCCAGCGCGCGCAGCAATCAGGCGTCGGCCTTCTCCTCGCCCTGCGCGGGAGCGGCCTCGGCGTCGGCCTCGGCGGCCTTCTTCTTGGAGCGGCGACCGTAGTTGCTGCCGTACTTGCTGCGGAACTTGTCGATGCGGCCCGCGGCGTCGACGAAGCGCTGCTTGCCCGTGAAGAACGGGTGCGACGCGGACGACACGTCCAGCCGGATGACGAAGTGCTCCACGCCGTCGATGTCGCGCTTTTCCTTGCTGCGCATGGTCGAGCGGGTGACGAACTCGGCGTTCGCGCCAGCGTCGACGAACACGACGGGGTGGTAGTCGGGGTGGATGCCGTCCTTCATGGGACACCTTGGTTTCCTGGGCCGAACGGAGGAGGGTACCCGGATCGAACCAAGCGGCAAGCGGATGCCGGGAGAGGGATCACGGCTCCGCGCCGTAGGGGCGGCCGGAGACTCGAGCGAGACGCAGTCGAAGCGAGAGGCGAACGCCCGCCCGCGATCCGGGTGGGGTCGCCCCTACCGGGTGCCTTCGCGGAGCTTGCGGGGCGTGGGGCGTTTCGCGAGGCCCTCGGGCCAGGTGGCCGGGAAGGCCGGCTCGGGCTCGCCGATGCGGCCCAGGTCGTCGATCGGGAGCAGGGCCCGGCGCTCGACGTCCTCGCCCAGCTGCAGCTGGATCTCGAACCAATCCAGGGGCTTCCCCTTGCCCTGGCCGTAGAGCCGACGGGCCAGCTCCGCGGTCCTCAGCGCCAGCTTGCGCATGCGCCCGCGCCGCTCCCGGACCAGCTTGCTGGGCTCGAGGCGGATGATCATGCCCCAGCCCTCCTTGGCCAGATGGCGCTCCTCGGGCACCCGGGCGATCGTCACCACCTTGGTGCCCTCGACGATGTCCGCGCGGGCATCGAGCGCGGCCGTGAGCTCGCGCCCGACCTGCAGCACGTGCTTCATGGGCTTCAGGGCGAGGTCGGCGGCGACCATCATGCCCACCAGGGCGAAGAGGACGATGGCCATCGTGACGGCGGTGGACTTGCGCATGGACGGGAACTCCGGATCCCGTATCGGCGCACAGCGGGCCCGGGCCTGAGGCCGAGCGGGCCGCTCAGACCTCGACTACCTACCAATCCGCCAACAGCCGCTGCACGAGGTGCACCGGGAGGCCGATCACCGTGTCCTCCTCGCCGTCCACGGCGCGCACGAAGCGACGCGCACCTCCCTGGATGGCGTAGGCGCCCGCCTTGTCCAGGGGCTCCCCCCCGGCCACGTAGGCGGCGATCTCATCGTCGGTCAGGTCGCGGAAGGTCACACGGGTGGACTCCGCGCCCGTGAGCACGCGCGTCTCCCCGTCCCGCGTCCCCGGCCCGGCCAGCGCGACGCCGGTGGCCACCTCGTGGGTCCGACCGGAGAGCGCCCGCAGCATGTTGCGCGCCTCCTTGCCGTCCTCGGGCTTGCCCAGCATCTCGCCCTCGAGAAACACGAGCGTGTCGGCGGCGAGCACGACGACGTGCGGGGTCTTCAGCGCAGCGGCCCGGGCCTTGCGCTCGGCCAGCTCACGGACGATGTCGAGCGGCTCCGTGAGGCCGGCGCGCGGTGTCTCGTCGATCTCGGGGTAGTCGTGCAGCTCGTAGTGGATGCCGGCGTCGCTGAGCAAGGCTCGGCGACGGGGGCTGCGACTGGCGAGGACCAGCGGCCAAGGCACGGATCAGCGCTTCCTGCGACGGGCCTTCTTCTTGGCGGCCTTCTTCTTGGCCGCCTTCTTCTTCGCGGCCTTCTTCTTGGCTGCCTTCTTCTTGGCCGCCTTCTTCTTCACGGCCTTCTTCTTGGGCGCCTTCTTCTTGGCGGCCTTCTTCTTGGCGGCCTTCTTCT
>JASJDY010000086.1 GCA_030065025.1 Planctomycetota bacterium | reverse complement strand
TCATCAAGGACCAGAAGGTCGTCGAGGAGCTCGAGACCGAGGTGCGCATCCAGCTGACGCCCGAGCACGCGGCGTCCGAGCTCGAGAAGGTGCGCGCCGAGGTCGGCGCGCATCCGGAAGACCCGCGCGCGCACGTACGCATGGCCGACCTCCTGCTCCAGCAGGGCCAGGAAGAGGAGGCCATGTCCGAGCTCCACAAGGCGTTCGACCTGGAGCCCGGGAACTACGAGCTGGGCGTGCGCATCGGCGACATGGAGTTGGCGAAGCACCGGCAGGCCTACCGGGCGGCCAAGGAGGCCATGCAGGCGGCGCCCGACGACGCGGCGGCGAAGGCTACGCACGACGAGGCGTACCAGAAGCTCACGGCCGCCAGCCTCGAGGAGTACGGCCGGCGCGTGAAGGAGCACCCGCTGGATCTGACCGAGCGCTTCCGCCTGGGCCAGTGGCTGTATCAGTCGGGCAAGGTGGACGAGGCGCTGGCGGAGTTCCAGCAGACCGTCCGCGACCCCTCGCGCAAGGTGGACAGCCTGCAGCTCCAGGCGAAGTGCTTCGAGAAGAAGAACATCGTGAAGCTCGCCGTGAAGAAGCTGGAGGAGGCCGTCAAGGAGTTCCCGACGCTGGCGAGCGCCAAGGCGAAGTCGATGTACTACGACTACGCCGATCTGCTGGAGCGCGCCGGGGAGATGGACAAGGCGCGGGACATCTTCGAGCGCATCGTGGAAGAGGATGCGGCGTACAAGGATGTGTTGGATCGCTTGAGTAAGCTGAGTTCATGAACCGCCGTGCCGGTGCCGGTGCCTCTGCCGGTGCCCGGTAGTCCAAAACGCAAAGAAGCCGGACGCTTCGCGTCCGGCTTCTCCGTCGCTACCCCCGTAGCGTCAACCGATCGAGTTCACCAGGTGCGCCAGCTTGCGCTTCTGGTTGGCCGCCTTGTTGGCGTGCATGATGCTCTGCTTCGCGGCCTTGTCGATCTGCTTGTAGGCCTGGTGGAGTGCGGCCTGCGCGGCCCCCTGGTCGCCCGCCGCGACGGCTTCCTTCACCTTGCGGATCCACGTGCGCATGGCGCTCTTGCGGACCTTGTTGCGCAGGGTGCGGGTCTGCGTCTGGCGGACGCGCTTCTTGGCGGAGGCGGTGTTGGGCATCGCTCGGATCTCGTCGGGTTCAGGGGGAAGCGGGCGATTTTGCCGGGATCTCCCGATCCGGCGAGCGAATTCAGGGGGCGTGGGGCCTAGGAGGCGGCCGCCACGCGCTCCGCGACCCGCTTCAGGGCGTCCACGGCGATGTCGATGTCCCGGTCCGTGACGGCGTACGAGAGCCGGAAATGGCCCGGGGTGCCGAATCCGGAGCCGGGCACGACGAGCATCCGCTCCTCAAGGCAGAGGTTCACGAACTCCACGTCGTCCATGCCGCCGGGGACCTTCGGGAAGATGTAGAAGGCGCCGTCGGGGCGGACGGTCTCGTAGCCGGCCTCGTCCAGGGCGGCCATCAGGCGCGACCGCTTGTCGGCGTAGCCGCTGAGGTCCACCGTCACGTCCAGCAGGCCCTCGATGAGGCGCTGCTGCAGCGCGGGGGCGTTGACGAAGCCGAGCACGCGGTTGGCGAAGGTGAAGGCCCCCACCAGCTCCGCGGCACCCTCGGAGGCGGGGTTCACGGCGATGTAGCCGATGCGCTCGCCGGGCATCGCGAGGTCCTTGGAGAAGGACGTGATGTGGATGGTGTCGCGGTAGTGCTTCTGCACCCACGGGACGTCGACGCCGTCGTAGGCGATTGCTCGATAGGGCTCGTCGGTGATCAGGTAGATCGGCCGGCCCTGCTCGGCGGAGGCCTCGGTGAGGACGGCGGCCAGGGCGTCGTAGTCCGCTTCGGAGTAGACGACGCCGGACGGGTTGTTCGGCGAGTTGACGACGACGGCGCGCGTCTTGGGCGTGATGGCCGCGCGGATCGCCTCGGCGTCCGGTCGGAAGCCGGCATCCGTGGGGACGAGCACGATCGAGCCGCCGTGGTTCGTGATGTAGAAGCGGTACTCGACAAAGTACGGCGTGAGGCAGATGACCTCGTCGCCGTGATCGAGCAGGCCCTTGAAGGCGACGTTGAGGCCGCCGCCGGCCCCCACCGTCATGACGAGGTGGTCGCCGGTGTAGGGCACGCCGGTGTGCTTCTCGAGGTAGCCGGCGATGGCCGCGCGGGTGGACGGGTAGCCCGCGTTGGGCATGTAGCGGTGCCAGCCTCCGGCGGGTGACTGGGCCAGCTCGCGGAGGCGGGCTTCCACCTCGGCGGGCGGCTCGAGGACGGGGTTGCCCAGGCTGAGGTCGGCGACGTTCTCGGCGCCGAGCTCCTGCTTGAGGCGGATGCCCTCGGTGAACATCTTGCGGATCCAGGAGGCGCCGGTCATCGCCTGCTGCACAGCCTTGGAGATCGTCATGCCTCTGGTCTACCGCGGGCTGGAGGGGCTTCAATTGGGGCGGGACCGTGTGTTCCCGCCCGAGCCCCATTCCGATTCCGACGCCGGTTCCGAAGCGAGCGGTGTCCGTTCTCGGAATCGGCATCGGAGCTCGGCATCGGCATGGGCCGGGAGGCCCCGATCATCCAGGGGCGTGTCTGCTCGGGGCCCTGTAGGGGCGGCCGGAGCCCTGAGACGGAGTCGAAGGGCGAACGCCCGCCCGGAATCGGATGCTCCAGCGACGTGGGTGGTCGTTTGCCCTACCTCGCCCGGTGGCCTCAGGCACAGACTCCCATAGCGAGCGACGGGCGGGCGTTCGGCGCCGCCCCGAGGGCGTCGCCTCCGGCCGCCCCTACGGCGCCTTGTATGTACCCCAGCGACCGGATGATCGATCGAGCCAGCGCGCGGAGCCGGCGGAGCGCGCATCGATGTCCGAGTTTGGAACGACGGGACCCGCGCGACCGGAGGTCGCGTGGGCGGTGTGGACACGAAAGAAGCCGCGGCCCACGCCGCGGCTTCTGGAGTTTGTCCGCAGGGGGGCAACTGCCCCCCTGGTGTAGTAAGTAGCTCAGCTCTGCTGAGCTACTTCGCGCCGAACACCCGGTCGTACCGGTAGAAGACCTCGAGGCAGAGGGCCTGGATGGCCGTCGAGTAGACGCGGCCGCCGTCCATGCCCCACGGGCCCACCGGGTCCCAGCTGCCCTTGTACTGGCAGTAGTCGGTGTCCTTGCGCTGGGTCTCGACCATGGCCTTTTCCATGCCCTTCTTCCAGAGATCCCAGTACTTGCCACCGACCTGGAACATCGCGAGCGTCGCGTAGTACCAGTAGTACATGTCGATCGAGCCGTCGGCCTTGTTCCAGGTCGGCGGCAGCTTGGCGCACAGGTCGGCGCCGAGCTTGATCAGCTTGCTCTTGCGCGGGTCCTCACCCATGAAGATGCGGGCCAGCATGCCCACGGCCGTCATCGACTCGGACTTGTCGGCGGGGAAGCGGTCCACGAGCTCCTGCGGGCGGGCCGGGCCCGTGCCGCGCTGGACGTAGCCGACCTGGCCGTAGTCCGGGTCGGTGACCTTGTCGAGCCACGCGCGCAGGCCGTCGAAGGCCGACTCGTCGATCGTCAGCGGCGGGCGCTTGCCGCGCTTGACGGCGTCGCTGTTGATGAGCTGGGCGCTCTTGAGCGCCATCATCATCCAGCCCGACACGGAGGTGTCGTTGTCGCCCGGCTTGATGCCGTAGCGCCACGCGAAGTACGGGTTGCGCGCCAGGGCGATGAAGTCCAGGCAGCGCTGGGCGGAGCCCTTGAAGATCGGGCTACCGGTCATGCCGTACGCCTCGACCATCGCGAGGGCCGCGCAGGCGTGGTTGTAGATGTACTGCTGCGTCGAACGCGGACCGAAGCAGCCCTCCGGGTCCTGGATGTTCTTCAGGTAGCGGAGACCGCGCGAGACGACCTTCGCGAAGGGGTGCTTGCCGCGGTTCGTGTAGCCGGCGCCGAGGAACGCGCAGAGCGCGAGGCCCGTGACACCCGGATCGTAGAGCGCCTTGCCGAGACCGTCGGGGCGCTTGCTCGCGTCGCTGACGGGGTTGCCGTCGCACCACTGGTTGAAGCCGGCGGCCTCCCAGCCCCCGTTGGGCGACTGGTGGGCAGCGAGCCAGCGCAGCGCGTCGTCGACCGCGTCGTCGAACTTCTTGCCGCCACCGCCGGTGCCGAGGTCACGTCCGCCACCGCGGCCCTTGAAGGCACCGCCGGCACCGCCGCCGATACCGATCGTGCCGTTGTTGGCCGGACCCTCGAAGGGAGCGTCGCTGAGACCCTCGGACTGGCCGAACGACTCCTCGTACGGGAGGTCGTTGTCGGTCTCGACGTGGTCGGCGATCTCCTCGTCCTTGATCACCGGCTCCTCGGCCACGATCTCCTGCTCGTGGACCTCTTCGGTGTCCTCTTCGGTCTCCTCGAGGTCTTCCTCGACCGTCTCGGCGTCCATCTTGGCCATGATGGCCTTGCGCTTGTTGCCGCCCTCGCCGGACGTATCGAAGAGCGTGAGGATGAAGAAGATGAGCACGTGGATCGCGATCGAGATCATCCACCAGGGGCTCTGCTTGAGGGCCAGGTAGAGCTGCTCGTTGAAGTCGCCCTGTTGGGCGAACGCGTAGTCGTGCTGGAAGCGGTCGTTTCTGGCCATCGGTCTCTCCGCGCGGCGGGCTCGCCCCTCGGCTTGCTAGCAGTTCGCTTTGCTAGCGATGGGGACGGCAGCGACGCCGCATTGTAGGGGTTGCCTACGAGCGATCAAACGGGGCAGGGGCGCGGCGGTTCACCGAGGTCCCGAGTTTCCGTCTTCGCCCTCCTCGCCGTCCGGGTGCCCGCTGGGCGCATCCCCAACTCCCTCCACGACAAGGACTTGGGACGCCAACCCTTCGACGAGGGCCAGGACGGCGCCGGCCGTCTGGCTGAGGGTGTTGGCGTACCAGCCGCCGTGGATCGTGTCGTCGTCCTCGACGGCCTCCTTCTCGAAGGCGTCGAGGAGGTCGCGGAACCAGGCGCGCGAGCGCCCCGCACCCGAGCGGGCGACGAGCCAGGCCTGCATCCAGAAGGCCTGGCAGTCGGCGCTCTGGCCGCTCCAGACGGGCGGATCGTCGAGGATCGCCAGGGTCAGGCGCGCCGGGAAGGGATCGGAGCCCTTGCGCAGGCCCAGCACCACCCGGGAGATGCCCTCCGCGATGTTCCAGTCGCTGGTCTGCGGGGGCCCCTCGCGGGCCTGCTTGAGGTCGCGGATGTCCGCGAGGCCACGCGGGTTGTCGTCGAACAGGTCGGCCCGCCCGAGCTGGGCGATGTGATCCACGGCCATGATGCCGAGGGCCCGCGTCCAGCCGTTACGCAACCCCGCGCGGGCAAAGCGCTTGAGGGCGCGCGCGGCCTCGGCCCGGGCCTCCTCGTCTTCGGGCCGGTCCACGAGGGTCAGGGCGAGCATCGTGGCGGTCGTGGCGTCGACCTGGCTCCAGCGGTCCTGGGGTTCCTCGATGCCGATGGCACCGGCCTCGGTCTGCTGCTTCTTCAGGTAGTCGAGGCCGCGGAACACGGCCTCCTCGCGGCCCGGGACGTCGACCTCGGGTCCGAGGTCCGCCATGCGGGCGAGCGCCGTGGTCGCGAGCGCGGAGGCGGCGACCCGCTCGATCAGGTAGCTGTACTCGCCGTCCTTGCCGAGGTCGAAGCCGCCGTCCGGGCGCTGCAGCTTCATGAGCCCGCGGGCGAGGCGCTGGATGAGGGCGCGCGCGCGCGGCGCGTCCGCGGGGTCGAAGGCTCCGGCGCTCCTACGCGGTCCGGTGTCGTAGCCGATGGCGCGCCACGCGAAGAAGGCACTGAGGAGCGCAAGCAGCACCGCCAGGACGGTCGTCGCGGCGAGTCCCCGGGACGCGCTCATCGCAGGCGGGCCGTACCGAGCACGGGGTGCTCGGCGATGTCGGCGAGCACCTTGTTGGCGTCGACGATGAGCTCGTCGGCGAGGCTCTGGGGCCAGACGACGCTGCCCCCCCTCGTGATCTGCTCGATCGTCAGCTGCGCGGTCGCGCGGCCGACCTTGCCCTGCTGGATGAGCTTGACGATCGTCGGGTAGACCTCCTCGAGCGTGCGCGTGCGCGCCGACTGCTTCTCGAGCACGGTCATGACGTGGGGACCGTCGGCCAGCGGGAAGACGCGGGCGTCGCCGACGCGGCGCGACGGATCGAAGAGGAACTGGACGTCCTGGCCGACGGGACGATCGGGGCGCATCTCGGGCTTGGGGATGAACTCCCCGTCGCCGGAGCGCTGGATGTCCTCCTCGGTCAGTCCGTAGCGGCGGATGACGTCGTCGAGGGACACCCCGCTCTGCAGATCGCGCTGCGCGCTCTGGGCCGCGTTCTGCGCCAGCGCCTCGACCTCGATCAGGTCGAGGCCCTCGCGCTCGAAGCGCTCGAGCGGGAAGCGCAGGATCGCCATGCGCACGCCCTCGGGTACGTCGAACGCCTTGCGGTTCCGGGCGTAGACGCGGCGCACCTCGTGGGGATCGACGCCCCAGTCGATGTCCGGGCGTCCGCCGCCCACCCCGCGCGTGACCTTGCGCATGTAGAACTCGGCGAGGATCAGACCCTTGATCTGCTCGCGGTACTCGGTCCACGTGAGGTTGCGCGCCCGGAGGTAGCGCGTGCGGTCGAGGTCCTCACCGGTGGCCTCGAGGTTGCTCTTCATCTCCTTGGCGAGCTGCTCTTCCGCAATGTTGTCGATGGTCGACGGCGGGACGCTCATGCCGGCGCGGCGCGCGGCGGCCATCACGAGGCGCTGGCGCGCCCACTCCTTGCGCGCCTCGAGGATCTCTTCCTCGACGTCGCCCGAGGTGGCCTCGGCCTCGCTCAGGCGCAGGCGCCGCAGCACCTCGCGGCGAGTGAGGTACTGGCCGTCGACGACGGCCATGAGCTGGTCGACGGTGCGGCCACCGGTCGTACGGAAGGTCGGCTGCGCCTGCTGCTGCTGCAGGCGCATCGCGTAGCCCGGGGGCAGCGGCGAGGGCCGGACCTCATCGGAGCTGCAAGCCGGGAAGGCGAGTAGGCAGATTGCGAGGAGGACGCCGAGGCGAAGCATGCGAGCAGGATAGCCACGCCGGGGCCCTCGCACAGGAAGGGGCGCGTGAGAGGTGACCGGGTGGTGACCGCCGACGCGAACCGGCAGAGCGAGAACGCGTTACCCAGGCCATGGGAAGGGTCTTCGTCATCCTCGCTGCGGTCATGAGCGTGCTCGCGCTCCTGGCCGTCGCCCTGGCGCCTCAGGTCCCTGCGCCGCCCGCGCTGGCCGCCGACCTGCCCGTCGCGCCGCCGGAGCCCGCGCCGCCCATCCTGCGCGGGCGCGCCCCCGCAGAGGTGGAGGTCGGTCCCGACATCGAGGTCGCGGAGGAGGAGGTGGTCGAGGAGCTCGTGCTCGTCGATCCCAAGGACGCGCCGCCTGATCCCGTCGAGCGCGGCAGTTGCCGGCTGACCATCCACCTGACCGTCGCCGGGGAGGACGAGCAGTCCTTCGATACGGACATCGACCTCTGGCGCATCAACGAGCCCGGCAACGAGCACTGGACCCACGGCGACCGGCGCATCGCGAGGCTCGAGACGAAGGACGGCCGCGCCGAGGCCGCCGACCTCGCGCCCGGCCGCTACCGGATCCACGCGCACAAACAGCGCAAGGGCTCGAAGGACCCGGTGGCCTTCCGCGTCGAGGGCGGCGATACGACCATCACGCTCGCGCTGCCGGCCCCCCGCCGCTTCAAGGTGCGTCTGCGCGTCTACGACCAGGCCGGCGACTTCGTCCTGCGTGGACACAAGCAGTCGGGTGGCGTCAGCAGCTACTCGAGCTTCACCGATCGCAATCCGGACTGGGTCGAGTCCCGTCGTCTGCGCGAGGGCATCCTCAACGGCAGCATCTCGATCGGCTGCGGCTGTGGTTCGGGTCGCGGGCGCGGCGCGAAGATCGCCGTCGAGTCCGAGAACGGCACGTTCGACCTCTTCGCGATGCGCGAGTCCGAGCGTTACCGTTCGTACTCTCGAACGTGGCACCTCCTTCCGGAAGACGGAACGAAGGTGTCCGTCTACGGGCGCAGCGACACGGCGCGCGACCGGGTGTTCGTGGGCGTGACGTTGCCGCTGCGCGAGCTGCATGACGCGATCCGCCTGCCCGACGGTACGCGTGCGATCGACGCGGGTGCGCGCATCACGGCGGAGTGCGATGCGGTGCTCGTGAAGAAGGACGGCGCGGAGCCGGACTGGCGCCGGATCCCGATCCAGGTGCGCGTGCGCCTGAAGGGCTACGCGGACCTCGACTTCAAGCACGCGCTGGACGGGCCGCTGGAGGATCGGGTGTTGGACGTGCTGCCCTGAGGGCGACCATTCCGCTCGGCCTGCGGCCTCCCTCAGGTCGCCCCTACAGGCGGCTCTCGATGCGCAGGTGGCCGTAGGGGCATCCCGAGGTCCGCCGTAGGCGGGCCGAGTGGTTGCCCGGCCCGTGCGTAGGTAAGGGCCTCCACGCCTGGACGGGTCGGGCAACCACTCCCCTTCGACAAGCTCAGGGTCGGGATGCCCCTACAGCCGGCCGCCCCTACAGGCCCCTGAGCACCCGCACGAGGTGCTGGATGGCCGCCTCCTCGGTCTTGGCCTTCGGCACCGGCAGGAACGCCTGCCCCGGCTTCAGGCGGCGCAAGGTCTTCAAGCCCGCGCGGATCAACCGATCCAACACCGGCTGCGGCGCGTGGAGCACCACGCCCGGCTGATCGGCCGGCGCCGGCGCAATCCGCTCGATGCCCTCCGCGCCCGCCTCGATGCGCGCGCGCTGACAAAGCAGCAGACGCTTCACCGCCTTCGGCGGCTTGCCGAAGCGATCCTCGAGCTCGGCGGCGAGGTCGTCGAGATCGACGCGGTTCTGGCACGAGGCGATGCGGCGGAAGATGCGGAACTTCTCGCGGACGTCGCCCACGTACTCATCCGGCACCGCGCCCGGCACGTCGATGCCGAGGAACGCGGGCTCGTGACGCTCCACGACGCGCGCGCCACGCGCATGCTCCACCGCCTCGCCGAGCAGCTTGCAGTAGAGGTCGTAGCCGACCGCCGCGATGTGCCCCGACTGCTGCGGACCGAGCAGGTTGCCCGCCCCGCGGATCTCGAGATCGCGCATCGCGATACGGAAGCCCGCGCCCAGCTCGCTGTACTCCTCGATCGCCCGCAGCCGCTCGGCCGCCTCGTCACGCAGCGGGCGGCCCTTCGGCAGCAGCACGAGCGCGTGCGCATGTCGCCGCTCGCGACCGACACGCCCGCGCAGCTGGTGCAGCTCGGACAGGCCGTAGCGATCGGCGTCGCGCAGGATGATCGTGTTGGCGTTCGGGATGTCGAGGCCGCTCTCGATGATCGTCGTCGCGAGCAGCAGGTCCGCCTCGCCGCGGACGAAGCGCAGCATGCGCCGCTCGACGAGGTCCTTGTCCATCTGCCCGTGGATGATCGCGACGCGCAGCTCCGGGACGAGCTCCATGAGGTGGTGCGCGATCATCGGCAGGTCGCGGATGCGGCTGCTCACCATGAAGATCTGGCCGCCGCGTGCGAGCTCCAGCCGGATCGCGTCGGTGATGATCTCGTCGTCCTCGCGCGCCACCTTCGTCTCGATGGGATGGCGTCCGAGCGGCGGCGTCGTCAGGTTGCTGATGTCGCGGATGCCCAGCAGCGCCATGTGCAAGGTGCGGGGGATCGGTGTGGCCGACAGCGCCAGCACGTCGACCTGCGCACGCAGCTCCTTCAGCCGCTCCTTGTGCTTGACGCCGAAGCGCTGCTCCTCGTCGATGACGACGAGGCCGAGGTTGTGGAAGCCCACGTCCTTGCTGAGCAGCCGGTGCGTGCCGACGACGAGATCGACGGCGCCCGTCTTGAGCCCCTCGATCGTCTCGCGATTCTCGCGCGCGGACTTGAGGCCCGACAGGGCGCGCACCGTGAGCGGATACGGCGCGAGACGCTGGGTGAAGGTGCGGACGTGCTGCTCGGCGAGCACCTTCGTCGGCACGAGGATCGCCGCCTGCCGGCCGTTGGTGACGACCTTGAACACGGCGCGCAGCGCGACCTCGGTCTTGCCGTAGCCGACGTCGCCGCAGAGCAGGCGGTCCATCGGACAGTCGGACTCGAGGTCGTCCTTTATGGCCCGCACTGCGGCCGCCTGATCCGGCGTGGCCTGGTGCGGGAAGGCGTGCTCGAACTCCGCCTGCCACTCGCTGTCCGCCGGGAGCGGCGCGCTGAGGCGTTTCGCTCGCCCGGCCTGCGTCTCGAGCAGCTGCTCCGCCAGCTCCTCGACGGCGGCGGACACCTTCTTCTTGCGCCGCGTCCAGTCCTGGCCGCCGAGCTTGCTGAGCTTCGGCCGGCGACCCGTCCCGACGTAGCGCTGCACGAGGTCGATGCGCGCGACCGGCACGTAGACGACGGTGCCCTCGGCGAACTCGACCTTGAGGTACTCGCCGACGCCGTCCTTGCCTTCCAGCTCGACGAGTCCGCGGTAGAGACCGATGCCGTGGTGGAGGTGCACGACGGGCCCGCCCTCGACCAGCTCGAGGAAGTCCTGGATCGGCCGGCTCGGCGTGGCCACGCGCGTGCCCCGACGCTCGCGCAGGGGTAGATCGAGGAGGTCGTCGTAGGCGACGTGGGCGGTGCCGGTCGCATGCCAGACGAAGGAGCGCGAGAGGCTGCCGGCGCGCCACGAGACGGGCACGCCGGGCGGGTGCTCGTCGAACACCTCGCGCATGCGCTCCTCTTCACCGAGCGCCCGGCGATAGAGCACGATGCGCTTTGCCCGCTGTCCGAGCTCCGCGAACGCCGAGGCGATGCGCGTCGCCCGGTCCTTCGGCGCTTCCTTCTCGGTGCGGCGACGCAGCACGATGCCGCGCAGCACATCGACGCCGCCGACGTCCACGTCGAGCGTGTCGCGTCCGCCGATCGGCAGGTGCGAGAGGATGAGGACGGGCCGCGAGCCGAGCTCCTTCTCGAGCCGCGCGACCTGGTCGCGCTCCGACTGCGCTCCCCCGGTGCGCAGCGACGTGGCCGCACCGACGAGCGCCTCGCGCTCGACGAGCGCGATGCGCGCGCCCTCGGGCAGATGGGCCGTGAGGAAGCTGGCGCCTTCCTCTGCGTGCGGATCGCGGAAGCGCTCCGCCGGCAGCGCGAGCACGGGCAGGGCGTCGCGCTCCTCGCCGCTGCGCTGCGTGGCGGGATCCAGCTCGCGCACGCTCTCGATCTCGTCGCCGAAGAAGTCGAGTCGTGCAGGTCCGTCGTGGCCCCAGGGCCAGACGTCGAGCAGTCCGCCGCGGCTGGCGAACTCGCCCGGCGCTTCCACGGCGCCGACGCGGGCGTAGCCCGCCGCCGCCAGGTGCTCGAGCAACACGGGCAGCGGCCGCTCCACGCCGGCGCCGAGGGTGAGCGTCGCTGCGGCGAGGACGTCGGGACCGGGCACGCGTTGCGCCAGCGCTGCCAGCGTGGTCACGACGATCGGGGCCCCGCCCGGCGTTGCCAGCCGTGCCAGCACCGCCGCACGCGCCTGCAGCACCTCGCTGTCGGGCGGCCCGCCGTGCTCCTCCTTCGGCCACAGGGGCAAGGGCAGCGCCGGCTCCGTCAGCCACGTGTCGAGATCGAGACGCAGACCGTCGACCGCCTTCGGATCCGCGGTGACGACGAGGAGCGGTACGCCGCGCGCCTCGACGTGGGCGAGCACGAGTCCCAGGCTGGCGCCGTGCAGGCCGCCGATCTGCGCAGACCGCTCCCGCCCGAGGAAGGCCTCGAGACGGGCCTCCACGGTTCCGATCGGCGGAAGGGAGTCGTGGTCATCGCTCAGCGGTCGGGCGTCGGTCCGCGCACGGACCGAGGACCGACGGCTGAGGGGAGCAAGAAGACTATCCGGAATCGTGCGACTGTCAGATGCCGGACGCGAAGCCGCCTTCATCCTTCGGCTCGTCCTTCGACGGAGCCGGGGCACGCTTGCGGGCGGGCGCCTCGACCTTGGGCGCCTTGGTGGTCGCACGCTGCTTGCGCTTCGGACGCGCCTTCTTGCTCGGGACGTCGATGCCGGACGCGAAGGCGGACGGAGCGCGCCCTTCGACCCCTTCGGCTGCCGCCGCGCCTTGCGCGGCGACTTGCTCAGGGCCGGCGCTTCGCGCCGGCGCTTCGTCCGCGGGCGTATCAACCGCCGGCGCTTCGTCCGCGGGCGCCTTCTTGCGCGCGCGCTTCTTGCGCTTCGGCCGCGTCCTCTTCTTCGACGGCACGTCGATGCCCGCGGCGAACGCCGACGGCGTCTCCTCAGGCTCAGGTGCGGGGGCTTCGAGTGCTTCGGCCCCTTCGACCGGCTCCGCGTCAGACGCGGAGCCCTGCTCAGGGCCGGCGCTTTGCACCGGCTCGGGCTTGGGGGCACGGCGGGAACGGCGCCGCTCGCGACGGGGCCGCTCTTCGACCTTGGGGGTCTCGGGAGCCTCGGCCGGCTCCGGAGCCGGCGCTTCGGCCGCGCTCTCCGCCGCGATGGCGGCAGCGTCCGCGGCGGCGAGATCCTCTTCGACGCTCGGCCGGCGACG
>JASJDY010000085.1 GCA_030065025.1 Planctomycetota bacterium | reverse complement strand
CTGTTCATGATGCGCGTGCAGGCCAACCTGCTGGAGCCGCACACGGGTCGCAAGCCGAAGGCGGCCGCCGCCGTGCTGGAGTACGCGCGGCGCATGCCGATCGTCGATGGCCCGAAGCACCTGCAGCTGTATCTGCGCAGCATGTCCGAGCTTGCGGACGCGAACGCGTTCGAGGCCGCGGCCGAGGCGCAGCGCAACGTCGTGCGCATCCTCGCGCGCGGCAGTCACGACGACCGCGAGCCTGGCCTCTGGACGTACCACCACGCGATCCGCGACGCGCTCGAGGGCGCTGCCGCGATGCAGCGTGGCGAGAAGGAGCTGGCCGCCTCGCGCTTCGCGGCCTCCGTGCTGCGCAGCCCGAACGATCCCAACGTGCTCAACACCGCGGCGTGGTACGCCGCGCGCTCGAAGTTCCTCGAGGACCGCACCGAAGCCTGGGCGCGTCGCGCAACGCTGCTCGAAGCGCGCGTGGAGAACCGGCCGAGCGCGAACGCCACGGACACACTCGCGTACGTGCTGTTCCGCCGCGGACGACCGCGCGAAGGCATCGCCGCACTCGGGCCCCGCATGCACGAGCGCACGGCACGCGACAACGGCCTACTGCACTACCACATGGCGCAGATGTACGCGGCGGTGCGCGCGTGGCGTTCAGCCCGCGACAGCCTGGTCAAGGCGTTGACGTGGGACCGCCTGCTGGAGCGGGACGCCGAGCTCGAGAAGCTGTTCGAGCCGCTCTTCGCAAAGCAGTCACTCGATACGATCCGCGGGCTGGCGGCCGAGGAGCGGACGCGCCAGGAGTTGCCGTAGGAACTACGACCCGGCGAGCCAGACGATGGCGTGGTTCGTGAAGAGCTTCTGGATCCTGTCCTTGGCGCGCACGTAGTGCGTGCGGAAACCGAAGTCGACGTTGCCCATCCAGAGGACGCGCGTCTTCGCCGTCGGGTCGGTCGCCAGGATCGCCGGCAACGACGAGGCCGCCTCGCAGGTCACGAGGATCTGCACACCGTCGGCGAGGTCCTCGACCGGATAGCAGAACTTCGTCGCGAGCGCGCCCTCGCCCTCGAGTGCCGGCGCCCAGGCCTTGACGCTGACGTCGGGGTCCTCGAAGAAGCGCGTCGCCGGATGGCGATGGCCAAGGTCGGTGGGCCGCAGCGACTGCGCCTCGGTGAAGACACCGGGCAGCGGCGAGCCGGAGAGGGCCGTGCCCGTCTTCACCGGCAGCAGGGGCTGCAACGTCGGATGCGAGAGCAGCGGTGACTGGGTCTGCGCCACGCCGTCGTTCCCGGTGGGGAAACCCGGCCGGACGAAGAGACCCATGCGGCCGCTCGTCACGCGGCGGGCTGCCGCGTCCCAGAAGTCCTGGGGGAAGGCGTTGGGGTCGAGGTTGTCGAGCACGAGCACGCGAACGTCCTCGCTGTCGAGGTAGCCGGCGGTGGGCTTGGCCTCGAGCTTGGTCATGCCGCGCGCGGGACCCTCGACGCCGGACGTGCCCGCCGTCGCGTCGTTCAGGAACCAGCTGCGATAGCTGAGCTCCTTGATCGAGCCGCACACCATGAGGACGGTGTGGTTCCAGCTGTCCTTCTGCCCGCCGATGAGGAGCAGACGCGCCGGGCTCTTGAGCTGCAGCACCTTCGGCTCGGCGGGCGCCTCGGTCCCCTTGGCCTTCGCCGGATCGAGGCCCGGACCGCCTTCGCCCTTCGCGCTCGGGTCGTCGCCGCGGAGGTCGGCGCCGGGTCCGCCGGAGTCGTCGCTGGCGATGAGGAAGTAGACGCCGGCCGCAACGGCCAGGATGAGAACGAGCATGACGACGCGCTGCATGGCAGTGCCTCCGGCCCCGTGCGGGGCAGCCCCGCCCCCGACAGGAGGTAGGAACGCGGCCCTGAGCGTAGCCCTTCCACGAGGCCGCGTCCCTTCAAGGGCGCAGCGGTGGCGTCGGGTTGGGACGGCTGGAGAAGGAAGACGGCGCCTCGGAAGGTCCTGGGCTTACGGGAAGGTCCCGCGCAGGCGGCGACGGCGGTTGACGATCTTGCGACCCGCCTTCGTCTTCATGCGGGCGCGGAAGCCGATCTTCGTCTTCTTCTTCGTGGTGTTGCGAATCTTGAGATGCATCGGTGGTCCTCGCGGCCCCGCAAGAGGCCAAGCGGGCGAGTTTGAGGGCAGACGGGCCGCCGTCAAGCCCGGGACGGCCCGGCACCCCGCCCCGAGGGCCCCAGAGGCCGCCCGGCGCCTAGAATCGCCTCCCCATGGAGATCGGCCGCTGCCCCCGCTGCTCGGCGCCCTACTCGGCGTCCGAGATCGCCGGATTCGGCATCCTGCGCTCGCGGGCGGCCCGCGCCGGCGGCCCGCGCATGGAGTACACGTGCCAGGAGTGCGGGCGCCTCATCCACCTCATCCCCCACGGGGACGGGCGCTACGCCCCGCCCGGGGAGCCGCCGCCCCCGTCCGTTCCGGCCCAGGAGCGCGTGCCGCCCTGGATGCAGGGGCGGCGCCCGGAGACCCACGCCGCCCCCGGCGCCGAGGAGACCCCGTTCCAGGAGATCCCCCTCCAGGACGAGCCGCCCTCCCCGCCGCCCACGGCCGACGCCGACGAGGAGGCCCCGCTGGACGCGGCCACGGCGCTGGACCTGCTGGGGATCACGCCCGGCGCGGATCGGGAGGCGATCGAGCGCGCCTTCCGGGAGCGCTCCCTGACCTGCCACCCCGACAAGGTGGCGCATCTCGACGCGGAGTTCCAGGCGCTCGCGGAGCGCAAGTTCAAGCGCTTGCGGCGGGCCTACGAGCTGCTGCTGGGCTGAGGCGGACGAGATCGCCGGAGCCCCGCGTTTGCTCCCCATGTCGCGCCTTGGCGGCGCCTCCGCAACCTGCTCCAATGACCTGCCCATGGGACGATCGCGCATGGCCACCGCAGAAGCCTCACCGCTCGGCCCCGGCCGCCTGTCACCGCCGCTCGCGGTCACCGGCTTCCTCATGCTGGTGACCGTCTTCCTGCTCGCGAATCCGTACTTCGGTGTGAGCGACACAGCGTGGCCCTGGGAGACGCTCGTGCAGGCGCGCACGAGTCCGCTGCTCAAGGTGGTGTTCTTCGCGTGGATCATCACGGCGTTCTGGTGCCTGCTCACGGCCTTCACCCAGGCCCGCCGCACGCGGGCGGTCGTGGCCACAGGGCTCGGCGCCATCCTCATCGTGGCCTGCTCCGGTGAGGACGCCGGCTTCACGATCCGCGACTACAACCTGATGAAGATGCTCCCGATGATCGCGCTGGGTGCGGGCCTGCTGCTTGCCCGCGAGCCAGCGGTGCGGGGCACCGGACGCGCGGTGGCAGGATTGGGCGCCGCCTTCCTCGTGTGGTCGCTGGCCACCGCATTCATCGGAGACGGCAACACCTCCCGGCTCCAGATCTACGTCGAAGAGATGGGCCTGCTGTTCGCCGACTTCGGACACGAGTTCGAGGAACAGCCCAATCACCTGTGGTGGACCCTCATCCCGCAGACGCTCGTGTTCCTCAGCGCCATCTGCGGCCTGCTGGCCGCGGCCGGCGTGACCGGGCGGCGCTTCCTCCTGGCCGGCTTCATCCTGTTGCTCCTGGCACTCCTCTGGCCACTCGGCGTGGGCACGGTGTTCCGCCTGCAGGAGGGCGGTGGTCTTCGTGACGCCGCCACCGAGATCGTGAACAGCTTCGTCGGTCACGGGCTGCTGCTCTGGATGCTCGGCGTGTTCAGCACGCGTGATCTGGGCCTGCTTCGCGCGGAGGCGGCATGAGCGAGGAACGCCCCTTCGACTTCGACCTCGAGCCCAAGGACGAAGCTCCGGCCACCACGCCGGAAGAGCCGCGCGCAGCGCCCGCTGCTCCGGCGCCCGCGCTGAAGCGCACCTCCCGCCGCGTGCGAGCGGAGCGGCCGTCGAAGCGCTCGAGCGTGCCCGACGAAGCCGAGGCAGCCGGCGGCGGCAAGGCCGCTCGCTTCCTGGGCTGGATCGTCTCGCCGACCTTCTACTACCTGCTCGGCTTCCTCACGGGCGTCGGCGTGTTGCTCGTGCTCTACAACCCGCACTGGGGCGCGTATCTCCGGGCGTGGCCGCACGAGGTGCTCGGTCTCGGCGGCGGCGAGTTCGCCTGGAATCCGCAGACCACGCGCATCATCACCCTGCTCGCGGTGGTGCTGGCCTTCGCGATCGCGCTCGTCATGCGCCCGGGACGGGGGCGCAGCTTCATCGTGCTCTTCGCCATGGTGCTCGCGCTGCTCCGCTTCGAGCCGCCCGCCACCGGCCTCCATCCGTACATGCTCGCGGTCACCATGGCGCTCGTCGGCGGCATGCTCCTCGTCGTGCCGGCGTCCACGCCGGGTCGGCGCGTGCTGCTGCTGGTCGGCGTCTTCCTCCTGGCCGCGCACATGTTCCTGCCCTCGGAGCAGACCCGCATCCGGGAGGCGCCCCTCCAGGGCACCTATCACTCGGCTGCGCTCGTCACGGTCAACCACTACGTGAGCCCGCCCGAGGGCATGATCGAGGAGTCCGGGCTCCTCATGATGCTCCTGCGCCGGCTGCCCTCGGCCTGCGGCCTGCTACTGCTCGCCGTCGGCCTCCTGTCGTTGATCGGACTCGGCGGCCGCTGGGTGCGCTGGACGGCGGGCAGCCTCCTGGTGCTCGCGGTGCTGGGCTCGCTGGTCTCGCTCTACAACACGGGCACCGACTGGCCGACCTACGTCGGCCTCGATGCCTGGAAGGCTGGCGTCAGCCACGTCGCCGATCGGTGGTTCCCCTGGTCGATGGCGTGCCTCCTCGGCCTGGCCGGAGCCCTCTCGGAGATCGTGGGCCGGCGAGCGCGGGAGTAGTCGGCCGGGACGTTCCTCGCTTCGGAGACGGGCGGCGGGGCGGGATCGGCTCTCGGGCCCCGATACGCCGGAAACGGAAACGCGTACGGAAACGGATACGGGGCTCCGCGGCGGGGCTTCAGACCGGGTTCGGGACGCCAAACAGCATTTCTCTGGGCCCTGCGCACCCCTGCTACGCTTGGCGACGTTTCAAGGGGGGAGCGCCCGACAGGCGGGCGTCCCGTCCCATGTCCGCTTCGGAGCCCCGGCGTGATCGTCCTTCGCTTCACGGTCGGCCAGACCACCCAGGAGATCCGAACGCCCAAGGCGGACGTGGTCGTGGGCTCGGCGCCGACGGCGGACATCACGCTGGCTCATGCCGGGCTCCCGGGTCACGCCCTCCGCCTGCGCCGCGAAGGCGACGAGGTGCGGCTCCACGTGCTGGGGAGCGAGCGCCGCATCACGCTGCGCGTCGGTGATCTCGTGGATCTCGACGGCCTCGGTGTCTCGCTCGTGGATCTGCCCGCGGCCGAGACCACCCAGCTGCCGGCCTTCGGCGGCTACGAAGACGGTCTCGATGCGAACAAGCCGGGCACATTCGAGCTCGCGCAGCCGGCGCCGCCGGCCGAGCCCGCAGCCGACGTCAGCCGCCGTCGCTCGCGCGTACGGGAAGCGGCGGCTGCCGCCGTCGCTGCTGCCGCCGCCCAGGCTGCGGCCAACGCCGCGTCAGCCGAAGCGCCGCCGCCCGAGCGACCGACCTTCCGCCCGGCCGAGCAGCCGCCCAAGCCACAGACGCCGGAGGAGAAGGCCGCCAAGCTCGAGCCCGTCCGGTTCCCCGATCCCAACTTCGGCACGGAGCTGGTGACGCAGCTCAAGCGCAGCCCGTTCTTCGCCATGTCGCTCGGCGTGCACCTGCTGATCCTGTTCGTCCTGTTCCTCCTCGACACGACGAACCGCGACAACGAGCTGCGCGACGGCCCCGGCGCCGTCACCGCGTCGATGTCGGCGCAGCGCGAAGAGCTCGGCGAGGAGGTGGAGGAGCTCGAGGACGACGGCGTACCGCTCGAGGCCATGAACCTCCCGGATCTGCCGGAGCTCGAGCTCGAGCGCGAGCCGCCGCCGGAGAAGAAGCCGCCGCCCCCCACCTCGCCGTTCCGTGAAAGCGAGGAAGAGGAGCTCCTTCCCGAGCCGCCGCAGGTCGGCATCATGCCGGGGCTGAGGGCAGCGTCGGTGCGTCTGCGCAAGCGCAAGCCGAAGATGCCCAAGGTCGACCTGAAGCGCACCTTCACCAAGGGCGGCGCGGGCTCGTCCAACCAGATCAGCGCCGACGTCGTGCGCGCTGCGCTCGGCAAGGGTCGCTTCGGCAAGGGCGTGTCGCTGGACGACCTCGACGAGGACGACATCCTCGTCGTGGCCGGCTCGTTCGATCACATCCACCGCGTGCTCGATGCCCTACGCATCAAGTACGTGCGCAAGGCCCCCTGGTCGCTGCTCGCGCCCAAGGTCGAGGACTTCTCGACCTACAAGGCCGTCTTCTGGAACTGCGGCGAGTCGCTGGGGCGTCGGCGCATGGCGACGATCGGCGCGAAGCTCAAGGAGTTCGTGCGCAGCGGCGGCTACCTGTTCACCACGGACTGGGGTGTCGCCAACGTGCTGCCCTATGCGTTCAAGGGCTACATCACGACGAACGGCAATCGCGCGCACCTGCCGGAGATGGTGCTGCCCATCGAACCGGCGCGCGGCGCGAAGAACCACCCGCTGCTCGAAGGCGTGTTCCACGCCGGCGTCCAGGGCAAGTGGTGGCTCGAGCAGGCATCCTTCGACATGGCGGTCGGCCGCAAGGACGCCGTCACGATCCTCATCGACTGCCCGATGCTGGCCGACACGTTCAACCGCAGCTCGGCGGTTGCAGCCACGTTCCACTACGGGCGTGGTCGCGTGCTCCACACGATGGGGCACTACTTCCAGGAAGCGGGCAACCTGGCCGGCACGATGTCGGCGCACCGTCTGGCGCTGAACTTCGTGCTGATGCGATTGGCGCAGGACCGGAAGCGCTAGCGCACGAATCTCGTGGGTGCCGTAGGGGCCACGGGAGTCCCGCGCCGCCCCGCGCGGGACGAGTCTTGGCCCGGCCCCTTACGCAATCGAGGCTCGCTCGACTGGCGGTTCGAATCTCCGATACGGTCGGTCCCAGGGAGGATGGACGGGTCGGGCCAAGACTCGCCCTTCGCGATGCTCAGGGCTCCCGTGGCCCCTACAACGCCACCTGGTACACCACCGCCGTCACCACGTGGCTGCCCAGCAGCAGCAGGTACATCAGCACCCACGCGGGGTGGTTCTCCGCACGCTCCATCAAGCTCGCGGGATCACGCACGAGCAAACGCGCCGTCACGACGCCGGGCACCGCCAACGCTGCCGCCAATACACCGGTGTACGCCGGTGAGGGCGTCAAGAGACCGAGCAAGCTGCCGAGCGGATACAGCAGGAACGGGAAGACGAGGAACGGCGCGGTGAAGCGCGCGGCTCGCTCCGCACCCCAGATGACGGGCAGCGTGCGGCAGTCGTACTCACGATCACCCTTCGTGTCGGCGAAGTCCTTGGTGACGACTGCGCCGAACACGAACAGCCCGGCAACGCCGCCCAGCGCCCACGGCTCGGCGGTCGTGGGCGGGGCGACCAGCGCCCAACCGGCGACGGGTACGAGTGCGCCGCGCGGGATCGCGATCGTCAGCAGTGCCCCCCACGTGCGCTTCTTCGTGCGCAGCGGCGGCGCGCTGTAGATCCACGTCGCGAACACGCCGGTGGCTACGCACACGAAGAACCACGGCGTCGTGAGGTAGCCGGCGAGTAGACCGACGACGGCGCAGCCGTGGCCGAGGAGGATCGCTTCGCCCGACGTCGCAAGGCCCGAGGGGATCGGACGACCCGGCTTGTTGCGCTTGTCGATCTGGACGTCGAACGCGTGGTTCCACGCGTTGCTTGCGGCCGTCACGAGCAACGCGGACACGAGCGCGTAGAGCAGCACGATCGGTGATGCACGCTGCTGCGTGACGGCGATCGCAATGCACGCACCGGCCGCAACACCGACGACGGGTGCGAGCAACGTGAACGGTCGCACCAATCCGGGCAGGGCCGCAGCTCTCATCGCCCTCCCCCACCGCGTACGCGGGGATCAGCTCATGCCGACTTCACGCAACGGAAGCCGATGTTCTCGAACTTGTCCTTCGGCACGGCTTCGAGGCGCATGTCGCTGCGAAGCAGCGGCTGCGGATCGTTGTAGCAACCGCCCTTGATCACGTGGACGGTCTCGGTGTCGGTCTCGGCCGTGACCGTCCACTCCCAGACGTTGCCGGCCATCTCGCACACGCCGTACGGGCTGGGGCTCTTGGGGTGCGCGTCGACAGGCGCGGTCGCGCCCTCGGCGGCATCCTGTCCGAAGCACGCGTGCTCGTCGGTGGCCTGGTCTTCGCCCCAGGGGAAGGGGCGACCATCGACGCCGCGAGACGCCTTCTCCCACTGCTCTTCCGACGGCAGCTGCTTGCCGACCCAGCGGCTGTACTTCTGCGCGTCCGCGAAGCTCACGCCGACGACGGGTGCGTCCGGATGCCGGAAGCGCTTGTCGTTCCAATACTTCGGGAAGCGATAACCCGTCGCGCGACAGAACGCCTCGTACTCGCGGTTCCGAACGGGGTACTTGTCGATGTAGTAGGGCGCGAGGTTGATCTCATCCTTGCGCTCACCGAAGAGGAACGTGCCGGCCGGGATGAGCATCATCGGGCCGTGGTCCTCGATCTCCTCGACGACCACCGGCGCCACCGTCGGCTCGGCTGCGATCGCCTCGCTCTGCACCTCGATGCCGTGCTCTTCGAAGAACTCGTCGAGGTCCACCAGACGATCGTCGACGGCGTCCCACTCTTCGCCCGTCAGGACGCGGTGGTGGTCGAGCCAACGCTTCGCCATCTGGAAGTACGGGACCTGCTTCTCCTCGACCTCGTAGCCGAGCTCGAAGGCGAGGATGCCGAGGTACACGCACTCGGGGTCGTTGGCGTTGGCGGGCTGGCTGAAGTACGAGTGGAGCTGCGCGCACGCAGCTTCCTCGTCGATGTCCTCGACGCGCATGCCGTCCACGTACTTGACGTACACGTACTCGTTGAGGGCCCGGATCTGCTCGTCCACTCGGATGGTCTCCCGGGGGCCATGCCCCGCCTGGTCCGCGCCCCCAACCGGTCGCGCGCGCGCGCACCCGGATCGGCAGGCGAACCCCAGAACATAGGTCCGCCCCACCAAGGGGTCCATTTGGTGCACGGGGCCTACGGAGCCGGGACCGAAGAGCGCGCCGTTGTTCGCTTTTCGTTCGCATCCGGCTGAACGAATCGCACGAACGCGGTGTCCACCCACGGGTAACGGCGGGGCGAAAGCGCACGGATCGAGGTCGCGCGACCGCTCGGAGGCGCTCCGGGGCCGCCGCAAGAACACTCGCCGACGGTAACGTCGTATCCATTTATTGATAAACGACTTACGTCTGCCCTGCAGGAATCGCTGACGCTGCATCGCCCGGATGGTCGAAAGGGGCATCGAGATACGTGCTTTTTACGTATCCGACGCCTGGTTTCGAACGTCTAGAGAGTGAGCCCAGACAATCCGACCCCGCGCGGTCACCTGCCCCCCCGCAGAACCGCATGGACGCCCCAGGGGGAACGAGCCGGAACGGCAGTTGCGGTTCCCCCCACCGTCCAAGGAGCAGAGCCATGAAAGGCAAGATCTTCACCCCCGACGAGGCCAACCGGATGTTGCCCCTCGTTTCCCGAATCGCTGAAGACATCGTGGCCACGTACGCGGACGTCAACCGAGCCCTCCAGGCCTTCGAAGCAGAGAAGGCCCGTGCTGAGGCAGATGAGAGCCGGCAGGACGTCCTGCGCGAGCGTGACGAAGAGGTCGCCGCTGTCCTGGATCGCTTCCAGGGTCTGATCGAGGAGATCGAGGCCCTTGGCGGCACGGTCAAGGACTACGAAAGCGGCATGATCGACTTCTACGGCGAGGTTGACGGCGAGATCGTCTACCTGTGCTGGCAGCGCGGCGAGGACGAGATCAGCCACTGGCACCGACTCGAAGAGGGCTACGGCAGGCGCCGGCCCCTCACGGTGAGCACCCCGGCTCTGTAGGAACCCGGTCCACCCGCCTCCTCCCCCCGGGCGATCGAGCGCCCCGTACCCCGCTTTAGGCGCGGTCTGCGCGTACCTATACTCGCGGGCTTCCGCCGGCGCTCGACGCCCAACACGCGGATCGGAGGTGCACTCTGGACCAGCTCTTCACAGCCGAGAATCTCGCCTGGCGCGACAAGGCTCGCGACGTCGCCGAGCGCGTCGTCCGTCCGCTCGCAGCCAAGTACGACCGTCTCCAGGAGTACCCCTGGGAGATCCGCGACGCCCTCGCGGCCGAAGGCCTCTTCGGCACGTGGATCCCGAAGGAGTACGGCGGCGGCGGCGGCGGCGTGCTGGACCTGTGCCTCGTCGTGGAAGAGCTGTCGAAGGCGTGCGGTGGCGTGGGCGTCCTGTTTGCGGTCAACGCGCTCGGGTCGTTCCCGATCCTGCTGTCGGGTTCCGACGAGCAGAAGCAGACCTACCTCCCGCCCATCGCGCGCGGTGAGAAGCTGATCGCCTTCGGTCTGTCCGAGCGTCCGGCCGGCAGCGATGCCAGCGGCCTCACGACGACCGCGCGTGACGACGGCGACCACTGGGTCCTCAACGGCTCGAAGAAGTGGACGACCAACGGCGGCGCTGCGGACATCTACAGCGTCTTCGCCGTCACGGATCCGACGTCCAAGAGCCGACGCATCTCCGCGATCATCGTGGAGAAGGGCGATCCCGGATTCGAGATCGGTCGCGCCGAAGACAAGATGGGCATCCGCTGCGTGCCGGTCGTCGAGCTGCACTTCGACGAGTGCCGCGTCCCGAAGAACCGCCTGCTCGGCGGCCGCCCGGGCCTCGGCTTCAAGCACGCGATGATGACGCTCGACCGCGCGCGTCCGGGCGTCGCAGCCCAGGCCGTCGGTCTCGCCGCCGGTGCGCTCGAGCTCTCCACGCTCTACGCGACGCAGCGCAAGCAGTTCGGCCAGTCCATCTCCGGCTTCCAGATGATCCAGCAGATGATGGCCGACATGGCGAGCAACGTGGAGGCCGGCCGTCAGCTGGTCTACGCCGCCGCCCGTGCCTGCGATGCCGGCGTGCCCGAGCTCACCAAGATGGCCGCCCTCTCGAAGCTCTTTGCCACCGACATGGCGATGAAGGTGACGACCGATGCGGTCCAGATCTTCGGCGGCTACGGCTTCATGAAGGACTACCCCATCGAGAAGTACATGCGGGACGCCAAGATCACGCAGATCTACGAGGGCACGAACCAGGTGCAACGCCTCGTGATCGCCCGCAACCTGATCAAGGAGGCCGGAAGGCTGGACCACCTCGCAGCGTTCATTCCGCTCCCCGATCACCCCAACACGCTCGAGGACCAGGCCCGCGCGGAGAGCGCATCGGCCGGCGCCTAGCGCAGGAGCGAGACGATGGACAGCAATCGACTACGCCTCATCATCATCGGCGTCGTCGCCTTGGCGGTGCTCGGCTTCGGCTACGCACTCTTCACGGCCATCCAGAAGGAGGGCAAGCAGGAGCGCTGGGACATCCTGGACAAGCTCCGCCGCGAAGGTGAGCCGCCGCCGGATCGCGATCCCCTGTGGTTCGGCTCCGGTCAGCCGCTCAGCCCCGAGCGCGCGGTCTACATCCGCCGACTCGAGAACTTCCTCGAGAAGACGGCCAAGGAGACCGACGACGCGCTCGAGCCGCAGACGCGCTACATCATCGCCAAGACGATCGCCGACCATCTGCTGAGCAACCCGGGTCTGATCGACATGGCCGAGCGCGGCCAGTACTACGAGCAGGCCGTCGCCCACCTCGAGAGCATCCGCGACGACTTCCCGGACTTCCCGCTCAACTGGACGATGCTGAGCCGCGAGGGCTTCAACTCGCTCACGCGCGAGTTCCTCACCTGGCTCGAGTCGAACCAGAAGTGGGAAAGCGAGCACATGCTCCGCGCGCGCGAGCCCAACAAGGACCTACGCGTCGTGATCCGCACGAACCGCGGGGACCTGCTCGTGGGCCTGTACACCGAGCTCGCGCCCAAGTGGACGGCCGCATTCACCAAGCGCGCCATCGCGGGTGAGTACGACGGCACCGCGTTCTTCTCCAAGCGCCAGATCGGCGAGGGCGAGCTCACCGAGGACCACACCGTGCGCGCCGGCGGCGCCATGTCGCGCGGCCTCCAGGACTTCGACGTCGAGGGCCACAAGAAGCTCACCGAAGAGACGGTCCGCTCCGGCAACCTCCCGGAGGAGTCGCGCAACGCCATCCCGCACACGGCCGGCATCATGACCGTCTGGCACGATCCGGCTGACGAGTACGACAGCGACGAGCAGTTCATGCTCTGCGCCGCGGACTCGCCGCTCCTCAACTACAAGTACACGCCCGTCGGCAAGCTGCTCGACGAGGATGGCTTCAACTCGACCGAGACCCTGAAGCGCATCTTCGCGAGCGACACGTGGAGCGCGGACAAGGACGTCCGCGACGACACGAGCCTGCGCGGCCTCCTCGACCTCTTCCAGGCTCCGGCGCAGATCGTGAAGGTCCTCGTCTTCGAGGCCGGCTCGCTGCAGGAGCCCCCGGAAGGCGCCTCCCCCACCAAGGCGCAGATCGAGGACAAGGAGCGCGCGCTCTCCTCGATCGAAGAGGACCGCTACAAGACGGACATGCCCACGCCGCCCGAGAAGGACGAGCCCAAGAAGGGCGACGAGCCGAAGGACGACGGC
>JASJDY010000003.1 GCA_030065025.1 Planctomycetota bacterium | reverse complement strand
CTCGCCCGGCGCCAGGCGCTGCAGCATCTGCTTGCGCAGCAGCTTCTGCGCGCGGGCCTTCACCAGCTCGTTGGGGCTGAACGTCGGATCCAGCGCGGTGGTCACGTCTGCAAGGTGTGCGAGCGTGCGGCCCAACATGGTCATGCTGCCGGGAGGCCGCAGGCCCGACCGGGCGGCAACCTGGGCGATCTCCAGCATGATGAGGCCCGGGTTGGCCTCTTCGACCGGGGCATCCCGGTAGCGCAGCACGAGGTTCGAGATCGTGCGGACGTACCTTTCCTTGTCGAACTCCGGGAGCCGCGTTCCCAGGTCCTCGAGGATGCGCGCGACGTCGCTGCCCCGGCCGTTGCTCAGCGCGAGCAGCAGGCGGATGAGCTTGTAGCGCAGCTCGGGCTCGATGCGCACGATCAGGCCGAAGTCGAGCAGCGCCAGCGCGCCCTCCGGCGTCAGCAGGATGTTCCCGGGGTGCGGATCCCCGTGGAAGAAGCCCTCGACGAGGATCTGGTCGAGGTAGGCCTCGGCGAGTTCCTCGGCCAGCTCCGCGCCGTTCCGGTCGCGCGTCGCGTCGTCGGTCTCGTCGATGGGAACGCCTTCAACGAAGTCCATTGTGAGCACGCGCCGACCGCTCAGCTCCGGCACCGCCTCCGGCAGGGTGACGCTCTCGTATTCGGCGAGGATGCCCTGCATCTGCCGGAGGTTGCGCGCCTCCTGGCGGTAGTCGAGCTCGGCCAGGAGGTTCGTCTTGAACTCGTCGAACATTGCCGAGAACCCGAAGCGCTTGCCGATCGTCGTGCGCTTGTCCACGAACTCGCAGAGGTCCTCGAGCGCCTCGACGTCGTCATGGATCACGGACGCCACGCCCGGGCGCTGCACCTTGACGATGACCTCGTGCCCGTCCTCGAGGGTCGCGCGGTGGACTTGCGCCAGGGACGCGGCGGCCAGCGGCTTCTCGTCGAACGTGGCATACGCCTGCTCCGGACGCATGCCGAACTCGTCTTCGAAGGTCTGTACGACCTGCTCGTAGGGAATCGGCTTCACGTCGTCCTGCAGGCGCTCGAGGGCCTCGACGTAGGGCGGGGAGAGGAGCTCGCTGCGCGTCGACAGCATCTGGCCGAGCTTCACGAACGTCGGGCCCATCTCCTCGAGCTCCTTCGCGAGCTCCTCGGGCTTGCCGTCCGGGATGTCGTTCTCCATCTCGTCGCTGATGAAGCCCGGTGCCGCGGCCATTGCCTCGGCCGCAGCGTCCTTGCGGTGCTTGAGGAACAGGAACAGCAGGTCCGTATAGCGCTTGAGGTGGCGGGGCGTGAGGGCCATCGGGTGCTCCGGCGTCGGGGGCGAGAGTCTACCTGTTGTCCGCCGCCGCATCCTTCGGCCGATCGCTCGGTGCGCACCGCCCACTCCGCCGTACCCTGGCTCGGATGCAGGGGACGGCCAGGACACGGTTGCTGATCGCACTGGCCGTCGCGGCCGTCGTCTGGCTCGCAGTCTCCGGCCTCGGGCTCCTGGACTCCGGTGAGCTGGGCGCCGGCTCCGGCGGTGCGCCCGTCGGTGATCCGCTGGCCGCGCTCGAGGAGGAGCTCTTCGCCGAGATCGAGCGTGCACCCGGACTGCGCGGCCTGCCCGGGATGGACCACCGCATGATCGGCGAAGGCGTGCTACGGGGCACCGTGCTCGTACACGTGCCCGGTCAGGGCACGCGCCCCCTGCCCGGTGCGCGCATCCATGTCATTGGCAGCGCGCAGGGCAAGAAACAGCACCTGCCTGAGGTCGAGAGCGGAGAGGACGGCGTCTTCGCGCTCACCGACGTGCCGGCCGGCGCGGGCTACGTGCTGATCCTGGATCAGTCGCCCTACCGGCGCATCGTGTTGCGCGGCATCACCGTCGGGGCCGATCGCACCACGGACGTCGGCAATCTCGTGCTCGGCGCACCGACCTCGCTCAGCGGAGAGGTCGTCGACGCGAAGGGCCGTTCGATTCCCGGCGCGCGCGTACAGGTGCTGCGTGACACGAGTCGCCAGCAGTCCTTCGATCTACGCCGCGCGCTCTTCGAGCTGCAGTCGACGGTGACCGCGCTCGCGGAGGCGGGTGTCGGTCCGGACGGCCGCTTCCTCCTCGAGAACCTGCCGCCGGGTCGCTTCGTATTGCGTGTCTCGGCACCCGGCTACGCGACGACCTTCAAGTCCGGCGTGCTCGTCACGCTCGACGAGCACAGCAGCGCGGTGCGTGTCGTTCTCGATCCCGGCGCGGGCTTCCACGGCAAGGTCGTCGACGAGACGGGGCGTGGTCTCGCCGGCGCCCGCGTCATCGCCGTCGCCATGCCGGGACGGCGGCTGGAGCGCTTCGATCGCGTCGAGGCCGAGGCGGACGCGGCCGGCGAGTACCGGCTCGACACGCTCATCCCGGGCATGACGTACGGCATCGAGGCGTGGGCCGAGGGCTACGCGCCCACCGGTACGTACGTGCGCGAGATCGAGGGCCTCAAGAAGCGCGACTGGAAGCTCAAGCGCACCGGCCGCATCGAGGGGCGCGTGACGGACGAGGTTACGGGCGCGGGGGTGCCCGATTGCCAGATCACCGTGCTGGCCGGTCCGCTCAGCGGCGTGTCCCCCGTCTCCACGACCACGGATCAGGCCGGTGGCTTCGTCCTGCCCCACGTGAACCCGGGCCCGATCCTGCTCTTCAGCGCCAAGGCCGCCGGTTACCAGCCTGGCGGCCGCTTCAGCATGGCGGCGGTGCAGGGACAGAAGGTGAA
Organism: Planctomycetota bacterium; assembly: GCA_030065025.1. Lineage (GTDB taxonomy): Bacteria > Planctomycetota > PLA2 > PLA2 > JAEUHO01 > JAHEIK01. The sequence goes on along the minus strand of JASJDY010000003.1, from coordinate 36,735 downwards.
GGCCGGCGAGACGACGTGGGTCGACTGGACGCTGAAGGCGGGCGGTGCGGTCGTCGGGCGCGTGACCTCCGACGGCGGGCGCGCAGTTCCATACGCCGAAGTCGCACTCGTCGATCGCAACCGCGGCCGGAGGCGCCTGAACGGGGAGGTGACGGCGGTCACCGAGCCCGACGGGTCGTTCCTCCTCGCCGGCGTGCAGCCGGGCGAGTACGACCTGCGCGTTGCGGCGCCCGGCTATGCCCCGCCGACCGATGCAGCCGAGACGCTGGTGCGCATGCCCGACGGGCTCGGCGAGGTCCGCAAGGACGTCCTGCTGGCGCGCGGCGCGACGTTCGAGGGCACCGTGGTCTCTCCGGACGGCGATCCGGTGCGCGGCGCGCGCGTGTGGATCGAGGCCCAGCAGGGCTCCGTGCCCCAGGACACGCTTCGCGACCTGACGACGGTGACCGCGGCCAGCGGTCAGTTCCGTCTCGCTGGCGTGCCACCCCGGGCGGATGTCCGCGTGTACGCGGAACACGACGCCTACGTGCGCTCGACGGGCGTGAGCGCGCGACTCACACCGGGCTCCTCGCGGCGCGTCACCGTGCCGCTTCGCGCGGGGGTGAAGCTGCCCGGTCGCGTGGTCGACGCGCGCGGCGTCGCGGTGGGGGCGGCGCGCGTGCGCTGGGGCAACGTCGACGGTGTCCGCGATCGCGAGCTGCGCAACAGCTTCGAGGCCGACGAGCATCTGGGCTCGCGCGTCGTTCGCACGGACGACGACGGTCGCTTCACGCTGACCGCCCTGCCGCCCGGCAAGCTCCTGTTGAAGGTGGAGAAGGCGGGCTTCTCGTCATGGTACCGGCGCGACCTCCAGATCGGCGAAGAGGGTCTGCAGCCCGCGATCACCGTCGAGCTCGAAGCGACGCTGACGGTTCGCGGGCGGGTCACGGGACGCGATACGGGTCGGCCGCTCGCGCGTGCGTTCGTCTATGCGCGCGAGCGCAAGCCGGTCGAGGGCCAGGAGCCGGATCCAGGCCGCGTGCAGGCGGTTGTGTCCACCGAGACGGATGCCGACGGGCGCTACGTGCTCGACAAGGTGCCGCCGGGCCTTCACGACATCGTGGTGTGGTTCGCCGAGGGGTACATCGGCGCTGCGCAGAAGTGGCGCAACCCACACGTGCGCAAGCGTGACGTGCCGGCGGGTGCCAACGGGGTGGACTTCGCGTTGGAGCGCATCAAGCCGCCGGAGGAGGAGCAGCGGTAGCTCCTCCTCCTCTCCGTATCCGTTTCCGTTCGCGTTTCCGTTTCCGGCGTGGAACGGACCCGGGGCCTGGTACCGGTTCGCCGATCTGTGTTTTGAGCCCGGTACGCAACCGCCTGGCTCCGCACATCACCTGCCCCTCGATCGCCGGGGCCCGGCCGCGCGGACGCGGGCTTGGGCGGCCAACCGCCTCTCGACTCCCTTCGGTCGCTCAAGGCTCAGGCCGCCCCTACAGGGTGCTGACGACGGCCGATCGAACGGAGGGGGGCTTCTACTTGGTCTGGGTCAGCTTCAGGCAGAGCACGAGGTGCTCGTCCGGTGCGCTGCCGAGACCACGTAGCGACACCAGCGCGCCGCCGCCCTGCAGCGGCAGGTCGAATGAACGTCGCACACGCGTCGTGCTCCACTCGGGCCGTTCCAGCTCGACCGGCGCGGCCCGCGGCGACGGCTTGACGTGGACGACCGGGATCGGCAGACCCACCTCCGTCTGTGCGGCCACGACGTCCACGCGCAGCACGCTCCCCTCGGCGCGAAGCGTGAGCTCCAGCGTGATGCCGTGCGGAATCGTGTCCGTTACGAGCGACCAGGCGCCGCCCTTCGTGCGGCGCACGCTCTGGCTGTAGCGGATCTCCTTGCCGGCGAACAGGCGCGTGCTGCCGTGCGAGGCCACCCGGCGTGCGCCGCGCAGCGGGAGGCCCGTGCGGGCATCGGGCACGCGCTTCAGCGCCTCCGCCCACGTGTGCAGGACGACCGTGTCAGGCGCCCGGATCGCATGCTGCTCGGGAGCGAACAGACCGCGAGGCAGCTTGCTCCACGTCTCGGCGCTGCTCTGCGAGCCGGCAATGCCGATCAGCGCGTTCCCCGGCAGATGCAGCAGCTCCGGCTCCAGCAGCCACGCTCTCTCCGCCTTGCGCGGCTGCGCCGCCTGCGCCGGAGGGATGTCCGGGGTCGCGCGGCCTACCGTCGGCTGCGGCCGAGCCTTGTTCGTCTTCGGGGGCAGCGCACGCGGTGCTGCGGGGGGCTGCGGCACGGCCTTCTCGGCCTTGTCCGCCTGCGTACGTTCCACGAGCTGGAAGGACACGCGCAGATCGTGCAGTCGGTTGCGCAGGTGCGCGTGGCCTGCGTCGAGCGCCGTGACGACATAGGCCGTCTTGTTCACGCGCTTCACCTCGACCGCGTCCGCCGTCTTCAGCAGGAGTCCGCGCAGTTCCACCGGATTCATGCCGCGCTGGAACAGGTCGCCGAGGTCATAGATGCGCGGCGTGCCGAACGCCTGCTCCTTCGGAGCCTGCGGCTCGGACTCCGCCGCAGCGGACGCTTCCTGGGGGGCGTCCTTCGGCCGCGCCGAGCCATGCAGCCGTGCGTGACGGAGCTCCAGCGACAGTCGACGGATGGCCTTGTCGCCCAGCGCAGCAAGCAGACGCACCGCGCGCTCACGCTCCTCCGCCGAGCCGTGCACAGCGTCGTGCAGCCAGACTTCCATGAGCCGTTCGTGGCGATCGGCCCACAGGCGCGTCGCTCGACTCATCGCCTCGAGGAACCAGGCGAGGTCGCCGCCCTTCTCGATGCGTGCAAGGAAGCGGTCCACGGCCTTCTTGCGGACGGCCTCGTCGCTTGCGAGCAGGCCGCGTCCGATCTCAGCCGCTTCGCGCGCTTCCGCTGCACGGGCGTCGGGGCCCGGCTTGGGCGGGTTGGCCTCGCCCGCCCACAGGGGAGCTGCCGTCGTCGCAGCGAGCGCGACGAGGAGGGCGAGAACGGCGGCGGTGCGGGTCGGGCGCATGGGCAAGATGGGCTGCAGGAGCCCTGTCGGGATTATCGCCCCTACGCGGCTCGGGCAATGCCAAGGGCGTGCAAAAGCGCCGCCGGGCCGAACCGACTGGGCTCTAGACGCCCTTCGTCGCCTTCAACCAGGCCTTCTCGAACTCTTCCCAGTCCACGCCCTTGAAGGCTTCGTCGACCGCCTTCTTCAGGGCGGCGGGACCGCCGCGGCCGCGGAAGAACACGCGGGCGATGTCGAGAGGCTCCTCGGCGTCGCCGTCGCCCTCGTCGCCATCCGGCTTGTCTCCATCCGGCTTGTTGCCGTCGTCATCATCCGGCTTGTCGCCCTCAGGCTCGTCCTTCTTCTCGGCGTCGCGCTTCTTGTCGTCCTTCTCGTCCTTGTCGTCGTCGTCCTTGGGACCCTCGCCGCCGCGCACGAGCTTGCCGTCCTTGTTGACCTCGCGCTGCAGGACATCGAAGTACGTGTCGAGGATGTGGCCCCATTTCTCGTTGTACTTCTTCTTCTTCGGGACGACCTCGCGCAGGAAGTAGATCAGGCTCCAGCCCTGGGCGTAGCTGACACCCGGGTACGAGTAGTACTGACCCTGGGTGAAGCGAACGAGGTCTTGGAGCGGCGTGTAGCCCTTCGGCTCCCACTGCTTGCGTACGTTCCCCTGGTCGTCCTCGACCTCGGTGAACGGGCGCACGCCCTGGACGAGCGCGTTCTTGATCACGCCCACGCGCCAGCGGAAGGGCTTGATGACGAACTTCTTGCCGCGGAGCTTGGCGCCTGCGTAGTAGTCGCCGTGGCCCTCGTTGAACCACGAGTGCGGCGCGACGTTGCCCACCGAGTAGTAGATGTACTGGTGGAACGCCTCGTGATAGAGCACCGAGAGCGTGTCGTCGTCGGGCTTCTTGCTGGCACTCGCGTCGTAGAACACGAGCTCTTCGTCACCTGATGACCAGTAGCCCGCGGAGCCGCCCGGACCGCCGTACGCGAAGTACTCCTTGCGGTCGGCGCAGACGCGCACGATGCACACGGTCGTGATGGGCTTGGCGGGCGGGAACTGCTTCTCGTAGATCTGCTCGCGGATCATCTCGATGCGCTTGGCGATGACGCGCGCGAGCAGGTGGTTCTTATTGTTCTTCGTGTTGTAGATGATGATGTAGTTCTTCTTCGGGCTGACGATGACGTCCCAGCCCTTCACGATGCTGCGCTCGATCTCCATGCGCTTGCGGGCGGTGATGTTGACCCCGTCGAGCACATCGAGGCTCTCGACGTCCTTCGCCTTGGCGTCGCGCCACTTGAACGACGTTGCGATCTTCTTGAAAGCGCGCGCATACGACTTCTTCAGGCGCTCGCCGCAGTTCATGAAGATGCCGTAGGCCTTGCCGTCCTTCTCGAACACGGCGAGCGTGACGTGCAGCTTCTCGTTGTCCCAGGACTGCACCATCGGGACCTCGAACTGCCAGAGCTTGCCGGGGATCGCGGGCTTGTCCTTGGACTTGATGGCCTTGAACTTCTTGCGCGCCTTCTCCGCGACCTTCTTGCCGCTGTCGTCGAGCCACAGATTGCCGACCGTCGCGTCCCAGACGCTCTTCGGCTTGCTGCCGCGGCGCATGAGCTCCTCGATCGACTTGGGCATCTTGCCGTCGCCGGTCGTGACAGGCTCGTCCTTGCCGTCGAGGGAGACCTTCACGACCTCCACCTCGATGCTGAAGCTGCCGCGCATCTCGCCCTTCGACTTGGGATCGCGGAACTTGCAGACCGTGGTCTTCTCGTTCGTCTTGAGCGGGACCGCCTTGTAGTCCCGGAACATCTTCATCGAGAACTTGTGGACCTTGTCGCGGTAGGTCCAGTTGAGCGGCGGCGCACCGGCCTCCGCATCGCGGCTCCCTCCGAGAACGACGGGCAGGGCGAAGAGCAGGGCCAGCGCGAGCGTCCACAGGCGCGAGGCGGCACGGTGGGGGTGGCAGGACATCGAGGCTCCCCTGGTAACGACGCAGACTGCGCAGACCCACAACCTAACGCCGGGCGCAGGCGCAGCGGTCATCTCATCGGTTGGACGCAGCCCAGAGGCGCAGGTTCCGTTCGATAGCCCGCTGTGCGGCCGGATTCGTCAGGCTACGTAGGGGCGGCCGGAAGCGCCGCGGAGCGGCGATGAACGCCCGCCCGCCGAGTGGAAGTGGTCGTGGAAGTGGAGGTGGAAGTGGACGCAGGAGCATCACCGCCCCGCACGACGCAAGAACTCCGCCTCGTCGATCACCTCGATCTCGAGCTCCTCGGCCTTCTTGAGCTTGCTGCCGGCTCCGGGGCCCGCCACGACCAGGTCCGTGCGCTTGGACACCGACGACGCCGCGCGTCCGCCCTGCGCCTCCACGAGGCGCTTGGCCTCGTCCCGCGAGAGCTCCTCGAGCTTGCCCGTCAGGACCAGGGTCAGACCCTCGAACGCGCCGCCCGAGGGCGCCGCGACGGCCGCGGGCGCCACGCCGCCCTGCGCCATGCGCTCGAGCATCGCCTCGTTGCGCTCCTCGCCGAACCACTCGAGCACCGAGTCGGCGAGCGCCTCGCCGACCTCGTCGAGCTCGAGGAGCTCCTCCTTTGTCGCCGCCCGCACGCCGTCCAGCGTGCCGAACGCGCGCGCGAGGATCTTCGCGCCTCGCTCGCCGACTTCGCGAATGCCGAGGCCGACCAGGAAACGATCGAGCGGCCGCGTGCGCGCGGCGTCGAGCTGCGCCAGGAGGTTCTGTGCGCTCTTCGGACCCCAGCGCTCGAGTCCCGCCAAGGCGTCTTCCTCCAGGTGGAACAGGTCGGCGGCGTCCTTGATCAGACCTTCGCGCAGCAGCTGCGTGACCTGCTTCTCGCCGAGGCCGCGGATGTCGAGCGCGCCGCGACTCGCGAAGTGTGCAAGATGCCCCGTGATCTGTGCAGGACAGGCGAAGTTGCCGCAGCGCAGGGCGACCTTGCCCTCGTCGCGATGCAACTCCGTGTCGCACGCCGGACAGCGGTCGGGCACGACGATGTCGCGTTCGTCGCCGCTGCGCTGCTCGGGCAGCGCGCGCAGCACCTTCGGGATCACGTCCCCCGCGCGCTCGATCTCGACCTCGTCGCCGATCTGAAGCTGGAGACGCTCGAGCTCGTCGAGGTTGTGCAGTGTCGCGTGCTGCACGGTGACGCCGGCAAGGAACACCGGCTCGAGGATCGCGCGGGGCGTGACGACGCCCGTGCGGCCGACGCTCCAGTCCACGTCGTTCAGGCGCGTGAGCGCGCGCTGGGCGGGGAACTTCCACGCGACCGCCCACACGGGCGAGCGCGTGCGCATGCCCATGCGCTCCTGGAGCGCGAGGTCGTCGACCTTCACGACGACGCCGTCCATCTCGTACGGCACGTCGTCGCGCGCTTCGACCAGCTCGGCGTAGCGCGTCGCCACGGCGTCCACGCCATCCACGATGCGCGCTTCCGGGATCGTAGGAAGCCCGTAGCTGCGGAACGCCTCGAGGATCGCGTCCTGATTGTCGAATGACGCGCCGCGCACGCCGCCCAGCGCGTACGCGAAGTAGCGGATGGGCCGGCTCGCGGGGATGCGTGAGTCGAGCATCCGCAGCGAGCCACCGACGAAGTTGCGCGGGTTGGCGAAGGTACGCTCGCCGGCTTCCTCGGCCGCGCGGTTGAACGCGAAGAAGTCCTCCTTGCGGCAGTAGCACTCGCCGCGGATCGCGATCCACGCCGGCACGTCGTCGCCGCGCAGCCGCTGCGGGATCGAGCGGATGGTGCGGGCGTTCGCCGTGACGTTCTCGCCCACGAGGCCGTCGCCTCGCGTGGATGCGGTCACGAGCACGCCTTCCTCGTAGATGAGCTCGAGGCCGATGCCGTCGATCTTCGGCTCGACGCTGTACCGGCGCTCGTCCTCGGAGCGCAGGTAGCGGTCGCCGGAGCCGACCCAGTCGCGGAACTGCTCCTCGTCGGTGACGTTGTCGAGCGAGACCATCGGGCTCGGGTGCTCGAAGGGCTCGAAGCCCTCGGCGACGACGCCGGGTACCCGCTGGGTGGGGCTCTCCGGATCGTGCAGCTCGGGCCACTCGCCCTCGAGGGCCACGAGCTCGCGATACAGCTCGTCGTACTGCGTGTCGGTGAGCGTCGGGTCGTCGAGGACGTAGTAGCGGTAGTCCGCCTCGCGGATGAGGTCCCGCAGCTCGAGGACGCGGGTACGGGTCTCGTCGGGTACGGAGCGGGTCATGGGGAGGGAGATGGTACCGGTTCGAGCCCGAGACGGGACCCCAGTCCGATGCCACTCCCGGTGCATGCCCTGTCGGAACGAAGGCGACGCTGCATCCGGATCCGCTGGAGGGCGATCGCCGTCCTACACCCCTCGCCATCGACTCGAGTGCGAGGGCCTCCTCGATCCGCCGAATGACGAGCCCCGTCCTGAGCGCTTCGCCATCGAATCGACTGCGAGGAGGCTCCCGATTCGTCGGAGCGCATTCATAGACCCGGGGGCCTCGCCTTCGGCTCCGATCGCACGTCCCAGGATGATCGTCATGCGGTGCCAATTTGATGGGGCGCGCAGGCGGCCCTACCATCCAGCGCTGCTCGTGGCCTCCCCATGCTGTACGCCCAATCCCTCCTCCTGACGATCTACTACGCGCTCCTCTTCGTGGTCGCCAGCGTGATGCTGTACCGCGGTGCGCTGATCATCCGCTACTTCATGCACCCCAAGGGCGACCCGGAGCCGGAGCAGCGCTTCCCCGAGGAACCCGTCGTCACGGTGCAGCTGCCCGTCTTCAACGAGAAGTTCGTCGTCGCTCGCCTCCTCGACGCCGTCTGCGCCTTCGACTGGCCGCGCGACAAGCTCGAGATCCAGCTGCTCGACGACAGCACCGACGACACCGTCGACGTCTCGGCCGCCAAGGTCGCCGAGCTCCGCGCCCAGGGCTTCGACGTCCACCACATCCACCGCACCGACCGCACCGGTTACAAGGCCGGCGCCCTGCGCGAGGCCACGGCAGCGGCCCGCGGCGACCTCCTCGCGGTGTTCGACGCCGACTTCGTCCCGAAGCCCGACTTCCTCCGCCAGACGGTGGACTTCTTCACCGACCCCAAGGTGGGGTTCGTGCAGACGCGCTGGTCCTACCTCAACCGCGGCTACGGCGTGCTCACGCAGGGCATGGGCATGCTGATGGACGGCCACTTCACGATGGAGCAGGTCACGCGCTCGCGCGGCGGCTACATCTTCAACTTCAACGGCACGGGTGGCATCTGGCGTCGCCAGGCCATCGAGGACGCCGGCGGCTGGCACGACGATACGATCTGCGAGGACACCGACCTGAGCTACCGCACGGGTCTCGCCGGCTACCGCGGCGTGTATCTGCGGGACGTCGACAGCCCGTCCGAGCTTCCCGTGCAGATCACGGCGCTGAAGAGCCAGCAGCACCGCTGGGCGAAGGGCCTCACGGAGTGCTTTCTCAAGCTCATGCCGCGGCTGTGGGCGAGCGACCTGCCGCTGCGGAAGAAGCTCGAGGGCACGGCCCACCTCGGCGCGAACCTGGCGTTCCCCGCGAGCCTCTTCATGACGATCATCGGCCTGCCGGTGATGCTCGTTCGTCTCGGCATGGGCTCCGCCGGCGGGCTCGCGGTCGCGGTCGACTCGTTCGTCTTCCTCCTCGTGATGACGACGCAGATCGGCTTCTACATCGTCGCGACGCGGGAGCTGCACGACGACTGGGGACGGCGCATGCGCTACCTCCCCTTCTTCCCGCTCATCGGCGTGGGCCTTGCCATCAACAACGCGCGCGGCGTGCTCGAAGCGCTCACGGGACTCCGCACGGAGTTCGTGCGCACACCGAAGCTCGGCGTGCTGGGCGGTGACCGCACGCTCGTGAAGAAGCGCGAGCGCACCTACACGGGCGGACGCGACTTCTGGCAAGCCGTGATCGAGATCGGCTTCGGCGTGGCGTACATCTACATGGCCGTGGTGCAGGCGCCTTACATGCTGATGGCGTCGGTCGCGACCGCGATCTTCAGCCTCGGGCTGTTCGCCATGGGCGGCGCGACGCTGCGCGCCCTGTGGATCCGGCGCGCGCACCAGAACGAGGTCGCCGCCGCCCAGGCCTCCGCGCAGCGGCCGGCACCCGCCCTCGAGAGCTGATCGCCCGGCCAGGCCCGGGCCCCGACAGCGGGAATCGGCATGGATCGATCGAGGTCGATCCGGAAGACCGATGGGGCGGGGCGTTTCCTTCGGAAATGTGAACGCGCGATCGCCCGGGGCGCCCCTCGGCCAGCCCCTGCAAATGGGGCTCTCCGGGCTGCCGGGTCGTTTCGGCGGGCTCCGCCTCACGACCGGCGCCCAGCATCCGATTGAGGGGTGAGTGTCGCGCCTTGAGAATCGCGCGGGTCACGGGTTTCAGTCACAGGTCCGGTGCGGCCGACAGGTGAAAGGTCGCACTCTCTGCGCAGTCAACTCAGGCATACGGAGCGGAAGGCATGGGTCGCATCCTCCTGGTCGAAGACGAGGAATCGCTGCGCGACGTCCTGTCGCGTTACCTCGAAGCCCAGGGCCACACCTGTGAGTTCGCCGAGAACGGCGAGGTCGGCGTCACGAAGGTGCGCGACGAGCCTGACGGCTTCGACGTCATCATCAGCGACATCGAGATGCCCAAGATGGACGGGCTGACGTTCCTGCGTCGCGTCCAGCCGTACGTCGAGGCGTCGACGCCGTTCATGATCCTCACGGCGTACGACGAGTGGCGCTACGCCATGGAGGCCATCCGCCTCGGCGCGTGCAACTTCCTGCAGAAGAACCCGTTCGATCTGGCCGAGATCCACAACGCTGTTGAGCGCGCCTTGGAGCTTCGCCAGGTCTACCGCCTCCGTCATGACTACCGCGAGCAGCTCGAGACGGAGCTGCGCGCCAAGACGCGGGAGCTGCAGCACACCTACGACGGCACCGTGATCGGCTTCGCCGCGATGATCGAGGGCAAGGACGCATCCACGATGCGTCACCTGTTCCGCGTGCGCGATCTCTGCCGCATGCTGGGCCGTGAGCTCGGCGTGCCCGGCAAGAAGATGCGCGATCTCGAGCTCGGCGCGATGCTCCACGACGTCGGCAAGTTTGCGATCCCCGACGACATCCTCACGAAGCCCGGCCCGCTCACGGAAGAGGAGTGGGTCGTGATGCGCCGCCACCCCGAAGAGGGGGCGGACTTCGTTCAGCGCATCCCGTTCCTCGCAGGCGCGACGGACGTGATCCTGTGCCACCACGAGCGCTATGACGGCGGCGGCTATCCGCAGCAGCTCGCCGGCGAGGCGATCCCGCTGGCCGCGCGCATCTTCTCCGTCGTCGACGCCTTCGACGCGATGGTTTCGCAGCGCTGCTACAAGCCTGCGCAGCCGGCGGCGGAGGCGATCGTCGAGCTCCAGCGCTGCGCCGGCACGCAGTTCGATCCGACGGTGGTCGACGCGTTCGCGCGCATCCTGCCCAAGATCGAAGACCTGATGCAGGACTTCGACACGCGCTACCGCGCCGAGCTCGAGGCCATGGGCCTGGGCCGCATCGAGGACCGTGGGACACGCCGCGAGCAGATCCAGCAGGCGGGGTAGGCCGAAGCCTCCACGTGCCCGTCCCGTGTGAAGGGGGCAGGCAAGCGCAGCTCGGCCGCTCAGCGTTCGATCGGAAACGAAGGCGAGGCCTCCAGGGCTGCGCATGTGCTTTCGCGAATCAGGTGCTTCCTCGCCCTCGATTCGATGGCGAGGCGCGGACGACGGCGCTCGCCGCGGGTGGATCCCATGCCCCTTCGAGCTCGAATCGATGGCGAGGGGCGCACGACCGTGATCGCCCTCCGCCGGATCGGAGGGCCGCCTCGCCTTCGGTCCGGCCAAGCAGGCCTCAGTGACGTGCGGATAGAGACCTGGCCCGCGCGCTTGTCGGCCGGCGAAGCCGCCCACGTCGTCCGTTGTTAGGGCGCCGATCGCTCTGTGGCTGCGAACTGCGCAGAATTCGGGCTCCGTAGGCCGATAGAGACGTCATGACGGGGCACACCGACACCTCCACGGCGCTCGACGCGCTCGTTTCCGGCAAGCGCCGCGTACCGCGCATCGTCTCGCGGCTGCCCGTACGCGTGAAGGGCGTCCACGGTGAGTTCGAGGGCATGGTCCACGACATCTCCGTGGACGGCGCGCTCGTGCGCATCCCCGTCGCCGAGATCGATGGCGCTCCGAGCGGTCCGATTGGTCCGGCTGCGCAGTTCGAGCTCCTCGAGCGGCACTTCCGGGACAGCTTCGACCTCTGCTTCATCCCGTCCGACGTCATCGTCGAGGCGCAGGTCGTGCGGCTGCTCGTCAGCTCGGACGAGGACGAGGTCAGCGCGCCCGAGCTCGCCCTCGGCTGTCGGTTCGTCAGCCCGCTCACGCCGCGCCAGCAGAGCCAGCTCGACGTGTTCGGCGACTGCCCCGGCCTCGAGCCATGGGGGCAGGCTGCGACGCGCCACGATCTGTGCCGGGCGGCGAATCCGTCCAAGCCGGTGACTGCCTTCCTGCAGGACGGAGCCGAGGACCTCGCCGGTCCGCGCTTCGTGGGACGCGTGCGTGCGATCGGTCGCGCCGCACTCACCGTTCGGCTTCCGGGTGCCACGCGTAGTCGTGCACGCACCCAGCTCGGTGACGGCCCCTTCTCCGTTCGCATCATGCGCGGCTCGCGCGAGCTGCTCGCCGTCGACGCGCAGCTGGTGACCGCGCGCTACAGCGATCAGCCGACGCCGGGCTGCGAGGTGCTCCTCGCCACGGGCAAGCCGCTACCGCGTGCCGTGCGGCGCCTCTTCCGCGCCGTCTGACAGGCGACGCTGGGGCGGCGCCCGATCCCTGCGTCAGTTGCGGAAGTCGAGGAAGTTCTCGATGTCCGCGCGCCAGGCAGGGCCGAACGCGAGCACGAGGATCTCCTTGATCAGCGCGCTCTCGTCGCTGAGCAGGATGCCGCGTCCGCGACCGACGCCGGCGATCCGCTTGTAGACCTCGAAGAACGGATGGTCGAACTCGTCGGGATCCTCGCGGTTCTTGCGCCGATTGATGTCCATCGAGCGGCGATTGGCGTCCGTGAAGATCGCATGCAACACGGCGCGGTTGTCGGGCGTGGCCCACTTCTTCACCGTGCGCTGGAACTGCCGGTCCTGCTCCGGGTGATGCGGCGCGTCGCCGGCGAAGATGATGACCTTGTGCGCGTCCTTGCGCCACTCGAGCTTCTTCATGGCCGCCGCGACGGTCTCGTGCACGGCCTCGGGGATGTCGCCGCCCTGACCGTGGATGAAGCTCTGCAGGAAGCCGGGTAGGTGCTCCACGTCGTACGTCAGCGGCGTGGCGTAGTAGACGTAGTTGTCGCCGAAGTCACGGTAGGTGAACAACGAGATGCGCAGGCTCGGGAGAGGCGAGGCCATCTCGGCGATGATCATGTCGATGGACTGCTTCGCGGCCCGGAGCAGGCCGGCCATCGAGCCCGTGGAGTCGAGGAGGAGCGCGACGTCGAGACCGCGCCACTTGAGGTCGCGCGTCTGGTCGGCCAGCGCGCCGGTGACGACCATGCCCGCCAGGCGGTCACGCCGGGGCAGCTCGCCCTTCTTTTCCCACCACGCGGCCCAGCGGCGAATGGCTTCCTCGCGCGTTCCGATCGGGTCGTCTGCGCCGTAGTTCTGGTTCGACTCCGAGATGCGCATCAGCAGCGAGTTGGCCCGCTTGCGCTCGGCCTCCTTCTTCGACTTGAGGAGCTCGATGAGCTGCGGTACCGCTTCGGGCGGTCGCTGCGCGTCGAGTAGCTCGACCGCCGCGCGGCGTAGGCGCTCGGTGTTCGTCTTGACCGCGACGTCCGTGATGCGCCCGACGAAGTCGATCGGGAGCGCGACGGGCTCCTTCGTGCTCTCGAGCAAGGTGCTCACGCCGAGGCAGGAGTTCGCCTGCACGCCTTCGTCGCGGTCGCGGATGGCGTCCATGAGCGGAGGCAGAGCGTCCTGCGGGCGCGTCGAAGCCTGCGAGAGGCTCGCGAGCGCCTGCGCACGAACGCCGTAGTCCGAGTCCTTCGCCGCCTTCGTGAGCGCCTCGACGACATCGGGCTCGGCCGTCCGGCGAGCGAGGGCCCGCGCCGCGAGGATGCGGATCACGTACTTCTTGTCGCGGAGTGCGGTGAGCAGGGGAACCGTCGCCTCCGGCACCGGCATCTCGGCAAGCGCTTGGGCGACCGCCGCACGCACGCTCGGAGAGCGGTCGCGCTGCATCTTGCGCAGGGACTTCACTGCCTCGGCGTCGCCGATCTGCCCGAGTGCGCGCGCGACGTTCACGCGCACGTCCAGCTGGCTGTCCTTGAGCACACGCCTCAGCGGCTTGAGCAGCTCCGGCGAGCCGGCGTAGCCGGCGCCGTGCGAGCAAGCCACACGCACCGGTGCGTCGTCATGGCCGAGGCCCTTGACCAGCGCAGGGTGCAGGCTGCCGCCCTTGGCCACGCGGCGTCCGAGGCCCGCGGCCGCGCCCAGCCGCAGGAAGGTCTTGCGCGACCAGGGCTTCTCGGCCTGCACGATGTTGCCCAGCAGCTTCTCGACGGCCTTCGTCTCCGCGCGTGCTAGCGAGATGCCGAGCAGGTACTGCTCGTAGCGATCGCCGACATCCAGGCTGTCCGGCGAGTCGACGCGCTGTAGGTCCCGCGTCGCGACCAGGGCCTTCGCCGACCGCACGAGACGGTCGATCGCCTCCTCCGAGCCCAGTGCCGCCAGGCTGCCGAGGGCCTCGTAGCGGATGTCGAGGTTCTTGTGCGCCACGAACTTCATGAGCACGGGCACGTCGTCCTGGCGACCGAGCGCGCCGAGACCGCGCACCGCCGAGAGGACGATGCCCTCGTCCTCGCCGTCCGCCGCCTTCATCAGGGAGCGGGCAGCGGCGGGGTCCTTCAGCGCGCCGAGCGCGCTCACCATGCGACGGCGCGCCTCGACGAACTTCTCCTTGCCGAACGCCGTGATCAACGGTCGCAGGGCCTCCTTGGCGCGCGCGTCTTCGAGACACGCGGCGGAGAAGGCACGCACCTCCCAGTCCGTCTCCTCGAGCATCAGGATCAGCGCGGGGACGGCGGCCGGCCCCTGCCGCTCGATGCGGGCCCGGGGTACGGACCACAGCCTCAGCTCCTGGGAGCGGAAGCGCTCCAGGATGGCGAGCGCGGGCTTCGACGCCTTCGGCAGGTCGCCCTTGCGCTGCTCCAGCTCCTGGCGGTGCTTGCGCTGCGCCCGCCGGCGGTCCTCCGGCGTCATCTCCTCCGCGTCGGGCTTCTTCGGGTCCTCCTCCGAGCGCGCGTCTCGGAGGGAGACGCCCGGCAGCAGCAGGATGCCCGCGACGAGGCACGAGGAGGCAAGGAGGCGGAAGCGGCTCACGCGGGTTCTCCGGACGAAGCGGGCATTCTACGGGCGCTTCCCGCGCCCGCGAGGGGCTCCGGGGGCCGGGCGGGCCCCAGGGCTGACGGCCCGGGACGCCAAAGCCCGTGGCGACGGCGGCGATCCGACGTTTGGATAGGGGCAACCACCCGCTAGCCGGGAGCCCACGGGCGTCCCGGCGGGAGTCCCTCCGATGATGCATGGCCTCGTGCGACCTGCCCGCCTCCTCCTCCCCGCCGTCCTCACGGCGCTCCTGCTCGCAGCCCCCGCCGGGCTCGCCGACACGCTGGAGCTGACCGACGGCCGGACCGTGGAGGGTCTGCTGATCCCCGACAAGTGCCCCAAGCTGGGCCAGGGCTTCCACGTCGTGAGCCGCTTCGGCCCGACGTTCGTACCTGCCTCCAAGATCAAGGCCCGGCACGCCTCGAAGCCCGTAGACGTGCAGATTCGCGAGTACCTCGCCAAGCTGGGGCCGAAGGACGTCCAGGGCCGCCTCCGCCTCGCGCGGTGGCTGAAGGAGCTGGGCCGCACCGAGGAGGCGCGCGAGCTCGCGCAGCAGATCCTCGAGTGGAAGCCGGAGAGTCCCGACGCCCACGCCCTCCTCGGTCACGTGCGCTACAAGGGCAAGTGGATGACGCCCGACGCCGCGAAGCGCGCCGACGGCTACGAGAAGCACGGCGACAAGTGGTATACGCCCGCGGAGTGGAAGAACCTCGCGGCGGCGGAGAAGGCCAAGGCCGAGGCCGCCGAGAAGGCGGCTGCCGAGCGCCGTCTGCGCGAGGAGGTCAACCGCGCGGTGCGCCTCGCCCTCAGTCCTGATCCGGCCGTGCGCTCGCGCGGCCTCGCCCGCCTGCGCTCGCTCGAGAAGGAGGTCGACTCCAAGGCGCTCGCGAAGCTCATCGCGGGCATCGACGACTACATCAAGACGGTCGACGAGCTGCGCGCGAAGGCGGCGGCCGCTGCAGCGAACGTCACCACCGAGGGCGGCATGGTGATGGGGGAGATCCGCGCGACGCTGAGCAAGCTGAAGCGTCCGATCCCGACGTTCCAGACGAACCTCGCCGCGGGCCCGGTGGGCGCGAACGCGCCGGTGACCCTGCAGCTGCCGGAGCTCGAGGTCATCAAGGTGCGGACGCTGATGGCGATGCCGGCCACCGTCAAATAGGCCGCCATCCACCAGGACCGCCGTGCCTTCTGCCGGTGCCGGTGCCGGTGCCCGCTTCTTCGACGTGCGGGGGCGCGGATCACGGCCACCTGCACTTGCACTTGCACTTGCACGTGCACTTGCACTCGACGGGCGGGCGTTCCTCGGCCCTTCGGGCCTCGTCCGGCCGCCCCTACCGCGTCCCGGCGACCAGCTCATCGTCTTCACGGCCACGGCCACGGTCACGAACGCCCTGCGCCCCGGCACGGATACGGCCCGGCGGGTCGGGTGCAGGACCCGGGCCGAGGCCACGCCGGAAACGGAAACGCGAACGGAAACGGATACGGGTGGTAGCCGCCCGACAGGTTGACACCCCCCTCCGCCCCCGCGTGACAAGTTGACACCCGTCCGGCGTCCATTCCCGGTCGCCCGCCCGCCCTAAACCGCGTCTCGCAAGCGGCTTGCGTCCCGACGGGGGGCCCTGGCACCCCATGTGCCCCTCGCTCGCGAGATGACTCCGCACCCCGCCATCATGCTGGGCCTCAGCGCCGACGATCGCGAGCTCCGCGATCCGCTGGAGGGCTGGGTGCGGGATCTCGGGTTCCGGACCCGGTTCACGACCGACGCGCAGGAGGCCGTCGCCTGGCTCAGCCAGGACGACTTCGCCGCCTCGCTCGTCGACTGCGAGCTCGGCCGCGACGAGGGCGTGGAGATCTGGCGGACCATCCGCCCTTCCTTCGCCCGGCGCACGGTCCTGCTCGTGCGCGAGAGCCGCCGGGGCCTGTGGTTCGAGGCGCTGCGCTCCGGCGTGGCCACCGTGCTGCCGCTCCCGCCGCGCGAGGCCATGGTCCGCGCCGCGCTCGCGGCGGCCACCCACGCCTGGAGCGAGCCGCGTGGCCGCTTCGCAACCGACGACACGCTTTCCCCCCTGGATCCCATGGGTCCCGGGGACACGAACTGACCCCACCCACAGGAATCGACCCGCAGCCAACGCGGACTTCCACCTCGAGAGGGACCTATTCGATGCCGAAGATCAAGCCGCTGAACGACCGCGTTCTCATCGAGCGCGTCGAGGCCGACGAGAAGACTGCGGGTGGCATCCTGCTGCCCGACTCCGCCAAGGAGAAGCCGACCGAGGGCCTCATCGTGGCCACGGGCGACGGCCGCCGCACCGACAAGGGTGAGCGCGTGCCGCTGAGCGTGAACAAGGGCGATCGCGTCCTCTTCAGCTCGTACGCCGGCACGGCGGTCAAGGAGGGCGGTCACGAGTACCTGATCCTCGACGAGAGCGAGATCCTCGCCGTCGTCGACGACAAGCCCTTCCCCAAGGCCAAGAAGAAGAAGTAACGCGGAATCCTAGGAGAGAACCATGGCCAAGCAGATTGCCTACAACCAGGACGCCCGCGAGCGCATCCGCTCCGGCGTGCGCCAGCTCGCCCGCGCCGTCAAGGTCACCCTCGGCCCGCGCGGTCGCAACGTCGTGATCCAGAAGTCGTTCGGCAGCCCGACCGTCACCAAGGACGGCGTCACCGTCGCCAAGGAGATCGAGCTCAAGGACGCCTACGAGAACATGGGTGCCGTGATGGTGCGCGAGGTCGCCAGCAAGACCTCCGACGTCGCCGGTGACGGCACGACCAGCGCGACGGTGCTCGCCGAGGCCATCTTCGAGGAGGGCCTCAAGAACGTCGCCGCCGGCGCCTCGCCGATCGGCATCAAGAACGGCATCGCCAAGGCCGTCGACGCCGTCGTCGGGAAGCTCGAGTCGATGAAGAAGCCCATCAAGGGCTCCAAGGAGATCGCGCAGATCGGCGCGATCGCCGCCAACAACGACAACGAGATCGGCGACCAGATCGCCACGGCCATGGATCGCGTCGGCAAGGACGGCGTGATCACCGTCGAGGAGGGCAAGGCGCTCGACACGACGGTCGACTGGGTCGAGGGTATGCAGTTCGACAAGGGCTACCTGTCGCCGCACTTCATCACGAAGCCGGAGCAGATGACCTGCGAGCTCGACAACCCCTTCATCTTCATCCACGAGAAGAAGCTGAGCTCGGTGAAGGACTTCCTGCCGCTGCTCGAGAAGGTCGCCAAGTCCGGCCGGCCGCTGCTCGTAATCGCCGAGGACGTCGAGGGCGAGGCCCTCGCCACGCTCGTCGTGAACCGTCTGCGCGGCGTATTCCAGTGCTGCGCCGTCAAGGCGCCCGGCTTCGGCGACCGCCGCAAGGCCATGCTCCAGGACATCGCCGCGCTTACCGGCGCGACGGCCGTCATGGAGGACCTCGGCATCGACCCGGCGAACCTGGACGTCCAGGATCTCGGTAGCGCCAAGCGCGTCGTCCTCGACAAGGACAACTGCACGATCATCGAGGGTGCGGGCAAGCACTCCGACATCAAGGCGCGCATCGGCCAGATCAAGGCGGAGCTCGAGAACGCCACCTCCGACTACGACCGCGAGAAGCTGCAGGAGCGCCAGGCGAAGCTGGCCGGCGGCGTCGCGCAGATCAACGTCGGCGCGGCCACCGAGGCCGAGATGAAGGAGAAGAAGGCGCGCGTCGAGGACGCGCTCCACGCCACGCGTGCGGCGGTCGAGGAGGGCATCCTCCCCGGCGGCGGCGTCGCGCTCCTGCGCTGCCTGAACGCGCTCGACTCGGTCGAGTGCGACGGCGACGAGGAGATCGGCGTCCAGATCGTGAAGCGCGCCCTGCAGGCGCCGCTGCGTCAGATCGCGGCGAACGCCGGCGTCGACGGCTCGATCGTGATCCAGAAGGTGCTCGACAGCAAGGCCAACAACTTCGGCTACAACGCTGCCACCGACACCTACGAGGATCTCGTGAAGGCCGGCGTCATCGACCCCACGAAGGTCGTGCGCACCGCGCTGCAGAACGCCGCGTCGATCAGCACCCTGCTTCTCACCACCGAGGCCGTCATCTCCGAGATCCCCGAGGAGAAGAAGGAGATGCCCGGCATGCCCGGCGGCGGCATGGGTGGTATGGGCGGCATGGGTGGCATGGGCGGCGGCATGCCCGGCATGGGTGGCTTCTAGTCCACCTCCACATCCCGCACCGAACACACCGGAGGCCGCGCCCGTCGTGGGCGCGGCCTTCTTCATGCCCCGTGCGAATCGCCGGGGATCCTGTAGGGGCGGCCCAAGGAGCCCTGAGCTTGCCGAAGGGCGACACAGGCCCGCCCGCGCTCAGTCAGGCAGCGTGAGACGGAACGCTGCTCCGGCGCCCAAGGGCAGGCCTGCCCGTGGATACTCGAACTCGCAGGCGATTTGCTCGAAGCCGAACGCCGCGTGCAGGTCGATCGACGTGTGGTTGCGGAGGTTGGTGACGAAGTGGACCTCGGTCGCGCGTGCACGGACCCACTCGATGCGCGCCCGCGTCAGCGCCGCCCCCAGACTGCGACGGCGGAACTCGGGAGCCACCACGACGCCCGTCAGGTACCAGCCCTCCCGTAGCACCTCGGGCAGGCCGTGATCCGCGTGAGTGAGGTCGCGGATGCGTCCGTAGCCGACGACCTGTCGGTCGACCTCCGCGACGAAGACGTGGTGCTCCGTGCCCATCCCGTCGGCCGTGAGCTCGCCCAGGACGCGCGGACGGATCTCGTCCTCATCCAGCCCCTCGCGCTCCGCCGAGATGCGGGCGATTGCCGCGGCGTCCTCGGGGCGTGCGGGCCGCACGCACTCGGTGCCATGTCGCGCACCTACGCGCTGCGCATCCGGATCGTAGGCGGCGTACTGTGACACGACGGCCGACTCTAACAAGCTGCCTGTGACCGCCGCACGCCCTCGCGCGATAGGATGCATGTGCATGACGGTCTATATGACGCGGAAGGACTACGAGCAACTGCCCGAGGGCACGCCGGTCGAGCTGTGCGACGGCCTACTCGTGAAGCAGCCGTCGCCACGGTGGGGCCACCAGCGCATCACGATGCTCATCTTCAGGGCGCTTACGGAGGTCGTGGAGCCCGTCCGTGTCGCCACGGGCCCCGTCGACGTACTGATCGACGAGATCAACGTCTTCGTGCCCGACATCGTCGTGCTGGACGATGTGCCGGATGACGAAGCGCAGTACGTGGGCGTACCGCGCGTCGTGTTCGAGGTGCTCTCACCCTCGACGAAGGCGCACGATCGCTACTACAAGACGCGCCGCTACCTCGGACTCGGCGTCGAAGAGGTCTGGCTGATCGATCGCCACGAGCGGACGATCGAGATCGGGACGCTGCGTGAGGGGATTCGCGCCCACCGAGGGGATCGCGTCGCCCGCTCCGACGTCATCGGGGGCTTCGCGCTCGTGCCCGACGAGCTGTTCGGCTAGGGGGCACTCTCGCGAGCGCGCGCCTCGATGTGCTCGACCGCACGACGCGCGAGCGCCTCGACCCGTTCGTGGTCATGCGCTTCGAAGCGACGCGGCTCCGCGCCGATCACGCAGAGCGTGCCCAGGACGTGGCCTTGAGTCGTCTTGAGCGGGACGCCGAGGTAGGCGGCGATCCCGTCCCGTGAGACGAGCGGGCTCGCCTGCACGCGCTCGTCCGAGGCGGCGTCCTCCACGACGAACGTCTCGCCCGAGGTGACCGCGTGCTGGCAGAACGACCACTCCTTGGGCGTTCCGCCCGCCTCGGCGATCCAGCCGTCGATTCCGTGAGCTGCGGGGAACGCCTGCACGCCGTCGGTGATGATGCTCACGAGTGCGATGGGCAGCCCGAGCGACTCCGCCGCCTCCTGGGCGAGCTCGTCCAGGACGTCGTCCCCTTCCGTCGCGAGCACGTCGAGGTCCGCAATCGCTTCCAGGCGAGCGATCTCTGTCTCGGGCAGGCGCTCGGCGACCTGCGGCGCGGGTTCCGGTGCGGTGACCGTGCCGCGCTCGGCCAGCGACTCGAATGTGACGATGCGGATCAAGAGTGAGTGGCCGACCACCGCGGCGAGGCCGCCCATCTGCATGAGCGCGTTCGCGACGGCGCGCAGCTCCGATAGGGGATGGGTGGGAAGATCGGACTCCACGCTCGCCTGCCGGCATGCCTTGGCCCACGTGGACTCGACGTCCTGATCGTCCATCATCCGTGCAAGCGCCGCGAGGAAGTCCACCTTGCGGGGCCGGGGGTACTCATAGTCGGGAATCTGCACGTTCATCGTGTAGCGCTTCCGTCAGCACCAGTCATTGGTTCGAGTCCAGCCGCGCTTCGTCAAGGCCCTTGAAACGGAATGCCCTTCCCGTAGCAGGTCGGGCAGATGCTGTGAGTGAAGCTGGCCTCGGAGTGGGCACCGACGTACTCCTCGACCGTCTTCCAGTAGCCCTCGTCGTCGCGCACGTCCTTGCAGTAGCTGCAGATGGGCAGGATGCCGCGCAACGTCTTGATCTCGTGCATCAGGTCGAGCAGCGAGTGGTTCTGCTCGCCCAGCGCGTGGTTCACGTAGACGAGCTCGAGCTGCCCCTCGATCACGCCGCGTAGCTGCCGGAGGAAGTCGCGCGTCAGCTGAGACCACGCGCGTGCCTTGTCGTCGAGGATGCACACCGTGCCGAAGGGCTCGCCGTCGGGCCAGAGCAGCGGCAGCCCGAGGTAGCTGATCATGTCGAGCTTGACGTCGGGGTTGTCCTTCCAGTCGGGATCGTCGAGGGCGTTGGTCACGCTCAGCTCCGCCCGCGTGTTCAGGACGGTCTCGCAGTAAAGGCCCGAGCCCCACACCTCCTCGGCGTCGCCCGGCTTGTAGGGATTCCCCTCACTGCGGCTCGACACGCACACCTCGATGTTGGGATCGTCGACGTGCATGATCAGTCCCGCCGGCACCTCGACGATGCCGGCCATGACATCCACGACCGACTGCCACTCCGCGAGCATGCGCTGCGGGACGGGTATGGGGGCGGTGTTCTTCGCTCTCATGCTCTGCCCGGGGCTTGGACCTGGCGCGCCAGGGTACGAGTTCCCCGGGCGCACCGGCGGCCGGTGACGAGCGGTCCTCACGAAGTCTTGATGGACCTGGGCGTGCGGTCAGCCGATGCGCGCCGCGATCTCGCGCCCCAGCTTGGCATAGGCGCGTGCGGGCTTGCTGTCGGCCGCGAAGACCGGCACGGGAGCGCGGTGCGTACCCATCTTCTCGACCACGCTCGAATAGGGGATGCGCGCCCGGAGCGGGTCGATCGGGAGCGCGTCCTTGTCGGCGCAGATGCGGCGGTGAAGCGCCTTGCGGCGGTCCACCATGCTGAAGAACGGCAGCACGGACGGCGCGGTGCCGTTCATGCCCTTCAGGTGCTTCTTGATGCGCTTGAGCGTGTTGACCGACAGCGTGGTCGGAATGGTCGGAACGACGAGGGCATCCGCGATGCGGAAGAGCACCTCCGACGCCACGCCGATGCTGGGCGCGCAGTCGAGGTAGACGACGTCGTACTCCTTGCGCAGGCTGCGGAGCATCTTGCGCAGACGCCGCTTGGGCTTCTTCGTGCGGTCCACGATGAGGTCGATGTGGCGCGCGGAGAAGTCGGCCGGCAGCAGGTCGAGCCCTTCGTAGTCCGTGCCGCGGATCGCGTCGAGCGCCGAAGCCTTGCGGCGCATGAGGCGAACGAAGCCACCCTTCACCTTGGGCTTCACACGGAAGTAGAACGACGCCGCGCCCTGCGGATCCATGTCCCAGATCAGCGTGCGTGCGCCTTGCCGCGCGGCTTCGTAGGCGAGGTTGACGGTCGTGGCCGTCTTGCCGACGCCGCCCTTCAGGTTGTAGCAGGCGATGATCTTCATGCGTTGCGCACCTCGGGGCCGGCGGCGAACAGCTGCTTCGCGCGGGCCCGGTTCTCGGGCGCGCCGAATGCGGCGATGCGTCCGCAGATCTCGGCGCGCGCCTCGTCTTGACGGCGGCGGGACGTCTCGATGAGGCGCCCCATGACGACGATCGTCGGTAGCGGAGCGCTGTCGTGCTCGGCCATGCTCTCCGCCGCGTCCTGCAGCGCTCCCTGCTGGACCTCGAAGTCGTTGAAGCGTCCGAGCACGTCCTGCAGGCGCTTCAGCGCCTTGATCTGCTGCTGCATGGCCTCCGCGGGGAACAACTCGCGGAAGAACTCCATGAGGTAGCGCAGCTTCTTGCAGTCGAGCCGCAGGTCGTGGACCGCCTCAGCCGGCGTGTCGTCGTCGATCGCGGCACCACGCTTCAGGATCCGCTTGTGCAGCTTCCAGATGCGCGCGCGGGCCAGCTCTTCCACCGGGCGAGCTGCGTCGGGCAGACTCGTCCGCAGGGCCGGGGGTCGCTCGAGGAACTCGCGCCAGTCGGCGATCAGCTTGCGGTAGCGCGCGGAGCCCAGCGCCTTGACGATGCGTTTCTGCTCGGCGTCGGCTTCCGCTTCGAGGTGCTCGCGCAGCGGCTCGAGGTCCTGATGGGCTTCTGCCGGAAGTGCCTCGGTGTACGCGGGCAGCTCCAGCAGGTGGACGTCGAGATCGCGCATGGGGCTCGTCACGCTGCCCAGCCAACGGAACTCGCGCTTGAAGCGTTCCACCGTGCGGACCGGGAAGATGCCCTTGAGGCGCGCGAGTCCGGCGCGCGTTCGCCGGATGGCGACGCGGTACTGGTGCAGGAACTCTGGATCGGTGCGTGCGCGCGTCCCCTCTTCGTTCGCGACGATGACGTCGAGCAGATGGCTGTAGACGCGCTTGGCGGCCTCGTCGCTGCGCATGCCGGCGCGCAGACGCGGGCCACTCGAGGACTTGCGCGGCGTCGCGAGCCCCAGCATGGCTTGATGTGCATCGGCGCTCATGGGGGTGAGGCCGAGCTCTTCCCGTAGCAGCGCAGCGATCTTCATGGCCTCGCGCGCGTAGCCCTTCACGGGCGCGATGCGCAGGAGCGTCAGCTTCTTCTGGGTGCCGTTGCCCGCCAACCGCCAGTTCTCGAG
Organism: Planctomycetota bacterium; assembly: GCA_030065025.1. Taxonomy (GTDB): domain Bacteria; phylum Planctomycetota; class PLA2; order PLA2; family JAEUHO01; genus JAHEIK01. The sequence goes on along the minus strand of JASJDY010000003.1, from coordinate 13,325 downwards.
GCTCACCCGAACGGTGGTCTTGCCGCGGGTGTCGAGGACGTTTGCTGTGCGCGCCGTGCCCTTGAGCTCGGTCAGGGGCAGCACGCGGCGCACATCGATGCGGGCCTCGAGGGCATCGCGGAACGGTCCTGCCGGCAGGTCGGTGGCGAGACCGGGCTTGCCGGACGTCGGGAGGCGGCGCTCCAGCCGTCCGTCGATCGACTCCCAGCGCAGGACCGGCTCACCATCGCCGCGGGCGTGGACGAGCAGCGAGCCGGCGGCCGCCAGGCGCCGATCGAACGTGTCGTAGTAGGTCCGGGAGACGCGTGCGGACGCCGTCACGCGCATACGCAGGGCAGCGTGCAGGACCTCGAACGCGCGCTCGCCAACCTTCGGCTCGGCGAGCGCGTAGCGCTGTTCCACGTCGGGATCCGCCTCTCCGCCGCCGTCGTGCGCAGGTTCACCTCGGTGTGCGATCACGGGGGGCTGCTCCTTCGAGCCCGGTCACAGGCCCTACTCTTGGATCGGTCCGTACGCAGGACACGTTCAGCCTACACGGACCTCGCGCGCGAGCGGCGCTACCCTGGGAGAGGAGGTTGCCATGCGGATGAGGGTGCTGACGGTCCTGTTGGCGGTGCTCGCGGCCGGACCTGCTGCCGCCAAGAAGGGCGACGTCGCCGAGAAGGCGCCCGGGGCCGGAACCAAGGGGCAGCTGTGCGCTTGGAAGGCCAAGGACGGGCTGATCTATCGGCACCGGATGCCCAAGTCCTACGACCCGGACAAGGGCGTCGGCCTGACCGTGATCCTGCACGGCAGCAACCTCGACCACCGCTGGGGCTTCGCGAACCACGGCTACAAGACCTTCCGCCCCGACGACCTCGTGATCTCTCCGGACGGCACCACGAGCAACGGTCGCGGCGGCTTCAACTTCATGGGCGAGAAGAAGGACGCCAAGCGTCTCCACGCCCTGATCGACGAGCTGAAGCAGACCGTGAAGGTCAACGGCGTCTACCTCTACGGACACAGCCAGGGCTCGTTCTTCGCGCTCTACTTCGCGGGCGAGTACCCGGAGGACGTGCACGGCGTCGTGGCGCACGCCAGCGGCGTCTGGACATGGACGAAGCAGTCGCGCAAGGGCCACGGGCAGGCCATCGTGCTCATGCACGGCACGCAGGATCCCGTCGTGCCCTACGGGCAGAGCGAGGGGGGGTGGCAGAGCTACCTCGAGAAGGCCTACCCGATCGTGCGCTTGCGCAGCCTCGAGGGGTGGAACCACTGGCCCTCCGAGCACAACTTCAACATGTACCGCCAGGCGGTGCCGCACACGTCCCAGCAGCTCGCCTGGGTCGAGGGCATGACGACCGACGATCCCGAGCGCCTGACGACGTGCTTCACGTTCCTCGCCGACAACAAGTACCGCGAGCGCCATGACTACGCCGGCACGTACCTGCTTGCCCAGCGCATCGCCGACCACGAGGCCGCGCCGGAAGCCCTGAAGGCGCGCGCGGCCAAGGTGCGGGACGCCGTGGCGGCGCTCGCGCAGCAGCACGCGGACGCGCTCGCGAAGGAGATGCCCAAGGACCTCGCCTTCGCGAAGGAGGCCTGGGTCGCGCACCTCGTCATGTTCCTGCGCACCTTCAATGGCGTGCCGGCGTGCGACGCACTGTTCGAGGCGAACGCGCGCGCCCTGAAGAAGGACCGCGATCGTGGCATCAAGCACTTCACGGCGTACTGGAAGGCCGTGAACGCGGGAGACTCGAAGAAGGCGTTCGCCGCGGGCGCCAAGGCGCTGCAGCAGGCGTTCCTCTATCACCAAACGGCGGACTACCAGTTCCGGAAGAACATGAAGGACTGGGCGAAGTCCCCCAAGTCGCTGAAGCTCTCCAAGAAGGACGTGAAGGCGTTCCAGGGCCGAATGAAGGACTTCGAGAAGGCCCAGGAGCTGGGCATGAAGGCCTTCGACAAGCTGAACAAGAAGCACGGCAAGCTGCCCTGAAGCGGACGCCTGTTCGTCGGTAGCATCAGGTCGTGGCAGCCCTCCGTCCCTTGCTGTGGCTCAACGTCGTCGGTCTGACACCACGGCTGCTGGAGCACGCGCCGAACCTCAGCCGCCTGGGGCTACGGGGGAGCAGCAAGCCGCTCGGCGGCATCGTGCCGGCCGTCACCTGCTCGGCGCAGGCGACCGCGCTCACGGGTCTCGCGCCGTCCGGCCACGGCATCGTCGCCAACGGCTGGTTCCACCGCGACACCGGCGAGGTCCGCTTCTGGCTCCAGAGCAACGCACTGATCCAGGGGGAGACCGTCTATGCGGAGGCGCGGCGGCGGGCCGAGGCGCGCGGTGTTCCGTTCACCTGCGCGAAGCTCTTCTGGTGGTTCAACCAGGGTGCGCCTGTGGACTGGAGCGTCACGCCCAAGCCCTGGTACGGCGCGGACGGCTCGAAGGTGTTCGGCATCCACGGCGATCCGCCCGAGCTCTGCGAGGAGCTCGAGGCTGCGCTGGGGCCGTTCCCGTTCCACACCTTCTGGGGTCCCATGGCCGGGCTGCCGTCCAGCGAGTGGATCGCCAAGGCCGCCGCGCACGTCCTGCGCAGCAAGCGCCCGAGCCTGACCCTCGTCTACCTGCCGCACCTGGACTACGACCTCCAGCGCTTCGGCCCCGACACGCCGGAGACGCATCGCCTCGTGCGCGAGGTGGACGCCGCGGCGGGTGAGGTGCTGAAGGCCGCCGACGAGACGGGCACGGAGGTCGTCGCGTTCTCCGAGTACGGGCTGCTGCCGGTCAGCCGGATCGAGTACCCGAATCGCATCCTGCGGGAGGCCGGCTTCCTCCGTGTGCGCGCCGGACCGTTCGGCGAGGTCCTCGACACGTTCCGCAGTCATGCGTTCGCCGTCTGCGATCACCAGGTCGCGCACGTGTACGTGCGCGAGAAGGACCAGGTGGAGCGCGTCGCGAATCTGTTGGAGTCGCGGGCCGGTGTGGCGCGTGTGCTGGACGAGCGGGCGAAGGTGGCCATCGGGCTGGAGCATCCGCGCGCCGGGGATCTCGTGCTGCAGGCGATGCCCGACGCGTGGTTCGCCTATCCCTACTGGCTCGACGACAAGCAGGCCCCCGACTTCGCGCGGACGGTCGACATCCACCGCAAGCCCGGGTACGACCCGTGCGAGCTGCTCTTCGATCCCAAGCTGCTGGCGCCCAAGCTCCGCGTGGCGCGCAAGGTGCTCGGCAAGAAGCTGGGGTTCCGCGCGCTGATGGACGTGGTGCCGCTGGATCCGACGCTGGTGCGCGGCAGCCATGGCCTCTTGCCGATTGACCCGCAGGAGGGGCCCGTGATGGCGTCGTCGCTGGCGTCGGCGGCCGACGCGATCGACACCCTGGCCGACCTCAAGCAGCACGCGCTGGCGCAGATGGGACTGTAACGGTCATCCCGCCCACGACGCGCGACGTGAACGTGAACGTGCACGATCAAGATGCGGTCCCAGGGAGCATGAACGGGTCGGGCAACCACTCCGCCGGCCCTCCGGGCCGACGTCGGGATGCCCCTACAGCAACCTGGGGTGCTCGGGCGAGCAGCGCGACTGTGAGGCGCCTAGGCCTTCTTCCTTCGCTTGCGCATGCGGTCCCAGGCCAGAGGCGCGGCGATTCCGAAGCCGAACGCCCAGGGCCACGCCGACGGCCATCCGCCCGTGTCGAGGCTCACCAGGAACGCCACAACGCAGACCAAGCAGACGCCGATGGCGATCTCTCCAGGTAGGTCGCGCATGTGCTTGGAGATGCGGGCCTCACCCTCCTGCATGTGCTCGGCCAGCACCTCGCGCGCCTGATCCACGTCGCTCGCGCGTACCTGGATCGAGTCCGGCGAGCGGAAGCGACGGTCGGGCACCATCTGGCGGATGTGGGGGTTGTTGACCTCGACGCGCGCGCTGATGCCGGCCTGTCGGAGTTCGTCGAGCACCTGGGGTACGGCAGTCGCGTCCGTCTGCATGACCGTGACCCAGGGTTCGACCATGGGGCCACCGTACAGCACCGGGGGCAGACGTGAACGTGAACGTGCACGATCAAGGCCCGTCCTCACGGACGATGACCGGGTCGGTTACGGCGACGGTTACGGGCGCTCCACAAGCAACCGCTCGAAGGCATCCAGCTCCCACACGTACTCCGGGAACCGCGCGCACCTGCGCGCCTCCTCGAACGTCATGAGACGCACGGCCTCGTGCTCCTCCGAGAGCGTCACGCTCTCCGCCGTCGTGCCGCGCGGCAGCAGCACGCCCATGCAGCGCTTGCGGTACCAGACGTCGAAGTTCATCGACTTGAAGTCGTAGCAACGCTGCATGTCGATGAGTTCGTCGACCTCGGTGACGCGCAGCTCCTCGTCCAGCTCCCTCAGTGCTGCCGCGCGCAGGGTCGCGTCGGCCTGCTCCACGCGACCTGAGACGCCCTGCCAGAAGCCGCCGAGCCTAGGGATCCGCAGGCACATCAGCAGCCGCCAGCCCTCGTCCGTAGGGACGGCCAGCCACAGCTCCACGATCTGTCGCGGGTCTTCGCGCGTGCCTGCGCCCACGACGCCGTCCAGCGCATCGTCGATGCCGCCGACGGCGGGCACAGGTTCCACCATTAGGGGAAGATGCCGCGCTCGTCGTAGGCCTGCGCGACGCGGTCCAGCGCGGCGATGCTCGTCGCCTCGCGCGTCGTGCAGCCGTAGTGACGACGCGTCCGCTGCACGCGGTCATACGCGTCCGCGATGCGACGCTTGAGCTTGTGGCGCACCTCGTCGAGGTACCACGTCTCACCGCGCCGGTTCTGCGTCCACTCGAAGAACGAGACGATCACGCCGCCGGCGTTCGCGAGGATGTCCGGGATGATGTCGATCCCGTTCTCTTGGAGGATGCGGTCCGCGGCCATCGTCGTCGGCCCGTTGGCGCCCTCCGCCACGAGGCGGCACTTGAGCTGCGGCGCGTTCGTCGACGTCAGCTGCCACTCGAGGGCCGCCGGGATCATGATGTCGCAGTCCGTCTTCCAGAACTCGTCCGGATCTTCCGCCTCGGCCTTGCCGTAGCCGCCGACGCCGCCGTTCGCGCTCACGTGATCGGCGAGGTCGTTCGCTTCGATGCCCTGCGGGTTCGTGATCGAGCCCGTGTGGTCCTGGGCCGCGACGAGCGTCGCCCCGTACTCGTCCTGCAGGATGCGCGCCGCGAAGCTGCCCACGTTGCCGTAGCCCTGGACGGCGAACTTGCAGCCGCTGAGATCGACGTCGTTCTCCGTCGCCCACGACGCGACGTTGTAGATCGTGCCGCGGCCGGTGGCCTCGTCGCGGCCGACGGATCCGCCGGAGGCGACCGTCTTGCCCGTGACCACGTGACGCGACACGTTCTTGGACGCGTACGCGATCGTGTTCATGTACGTGTCCATCATCCACACCATCGTCTGGGCGTTCGTGCCCATGTCCGGTGCGGGGATGTCGTAGTCGGGGCCGATGTTGCTGCCGAGCGCGTGCGTGAAGCGGCGCGTGACGCGCTCCAGCTCCACCGGGCTGAGCTGTGCCGGATCGATCTGCAGGCCGCCCTTCGCGCCGCCGAACGGCAGGTCGGCGAGCGCGCACTTCCAGGTCATCCACGCTGCGAGTGCCTTCACCTCGTCGAGGTGCACGTGCGGCGAGAAGCGCAGGCCGCCCTTGTAGCAGCCGAGGATGTTGTTGTGCTGGATGCGGTAGCCGCGCGCCATGATCGTCTCGCCCGTGTCCATGCGGACCGGGAAGTTGACGATCAGCTCGTTCTTCGGCTCGCTGAGGATGGCCCGCAGCGAGGGCTTGAGCTCCGTGAGATCGGCGGCGCGCTCGAACTGCGCGACGGCCATCTCGTAGAGGTTCTCGAACTCGTTGACCTCGATCGGCGGTGCCTTTTCCATCGGCGTGCCGTCCGCGTGGTCGGCGATCGTGGAAGACATCGGCGTGTCCATGGCGCGGGCCCTCGTGCGCCCGTCGGAGGCCTGCTCGGGTACGTAGAGCCGGCTCGCCGGGCGAAGGCGCCAGGGTATGCCGTGCGCCGCGAGGAACCGCAAGAGAACCCCCGACCCGGGTTGTCGATTGAGGCATACTTGGCGCCGGAGGCAAGCGCCGTGGCGAAGCTGATCGTGCGTGATGTAGAGCACACGTTCCTCGTGGACATCCAGCCGGACGAGCGCCTCGTCGTCGGCCGCTCGCATGACTGCGACGTGCCCGTCGCCGCCCTGCGGGCCAGCCGACGCCACGTCGAGGTGCGCGGCAATGGCCGCGGCCACGAGGTCGTGGACCTGCACTCCACGAACGGCACGCTTCTGAACGGCGAGGCGCTGTCCTCCGAGGCGCCGCTGTCGAGCGGCGACGTCATCGACGTGGGAGGCTGCACGATCCTCTACCGCGCGTAGCGGAGAGGATCGACGGCGGAGGAGACACGACGTGACAGGTGCAGAACACGGCGGGGCCGAGGGGCCCGAGGTCACGTGGCTCCACGGTGAGCGCTGCGTGCTCAAGCGGCTACCCCCGCGGGCCGCCGCCGCCGACACGCGACACCTCGCCCTGATCGACGCGCTCCGCCGGGCCCGCAGCGCGGGCCTCGCCCGTCTCGTGGACGGTGGCGTGCGGCTCGAGGGCCAACGCGTCCGCTGGCTTGCCACTGCGTGGGTCGAGGGCACCAGTGCACGCGACGTGCTGGCGCACGGCGGGCTCCCGCCCGGGCGCGTGCGGCTCCTCCTCGAGGGCCTCGCCCACGGCCTCGCTGCGCTGCACGGCGTCGGCGTCGTCCACCGGGACGTGGCGCCCGGCAACGTGATCCTCCCGCTCGAGGGCGGCGCCGTGCTCATCGACTACGGTCAGGCCGTGCTTCTCGACCGCCCGCTGCCCCGCACGCCAGGCGTGGTGGGCACGCCGGGGTACGTGGCGCCGGAGGTCGTCGTCCAGGGCGCGGCCGCGGTCACGCCGGCTGTCGACATCTACGGCTTGGCCGCCGTGGGCTATGCGCTCCTCACCGGCGCGGCCCCTGCGGGCGGCGAGGACGTGCTGGACACGCTAGCCGGAGCCACCCAGCCGCCGCCCGAGCTGGCGGCGATGGGTGTGGACGTCCCGCCGGACTTCGAGGCGCTGCTGCAGCGATCTCTCGCGCCGGAGCCGACCCAGCGGCCCGACGCTGCGACACTGGCCGCCGGCCTGGCCTCGTGCGGGGGGGCGTGAGCCGCGGAGGGCAGCACATGGCGACCGGAACGAAGGAGGTCCTGCTCCGCGGTGGACCGCCCGTCCACCCGTACGTGTTCTCCAAGCGGGTCTACCGCATGAGCAACGACGTCGTCGACGGCGACCTCGTGCAGCTCAAGACGCGCGAGGGTGTGCCCTTCGGCTGGGGCTTCGCGCATCGAGCCTCGCTGATCGCCGTTCGCGTGCTGACGTGGAACGTCGACGAGGTGCCGGACGAGGAGTGGCTGCGTGCGCGCATCCGCGACGCGGAGCACCTGCGCCGCGAGGTGCTCGAGCTGCCGCGGGTGACGAACGCCTGGCGCACGCTGCACGCCGAGGGCGACGGCGTGAGCGGGCTCGTCGTAGACCGCTACGAGGACACGGCCGCCGTCAGTCTCTACAGCCTCGGCTGGCACCGCCGCTTCACCGAGGTCGAGCGCATCCTCCGCGGGGAGACGGGCGTGGCGCGCGTCGTGGCGCGCGTCGATCAGCGCACCGCCAGCCACGAGCGCTTCGAGGTGCCGCCGGTCTCCGGCGGCGAGCCCATCGAGGTCCACGAGCACGGCGTACGCTTCCTCGTGGATCCCGCCGGCGGCCACAAGACGGGCTTCTTCCTCGACCAGCGCGACAACCGGCGCTTCGTTGCGGGGCTGGCCCGGGGCAAGCGCGTCTTCGACGGCATGACGTACACGGGTGGCTTCGCGGTGCACGCGGCGAAGGCCGGCGCCGCGTCCGTGCGTGCCATGGACCTCGACGAAGAGGCGGTCGCGCACGCCGCGAACAACGCAGAGGCCAACGAGGTCGACGTCACCTTCGAGCACGGGGACGTCTTCAACGCGCTCCGCACCTACGCAGCCAATCCCGTGGAGGGGCGCCCCGAGGTGCTCATCGTGGATCCGCCCAAGTGGGCGAAGGACCGCGGTGGCTTCGGCAGCGCCATGCGCCGCTACGCCGACCTCAATCGCCTCGCGCTCGAGGCGGTCGCCCCTGGCGGCATCGTCTGCACCAGCTCCTGCTCCGGCCTGGTGGGGGAGCACGACTTCGTGAACATGCTGCGCAGCGTCTCGCTCGACACGAAGCGGGCGCTACGCATCCTGCGCATCGCCGGCGCGGGACCGGATCACCCGGTGGCTGCGAACTTCCCCGAGAGCCGCTACCTCAAGTGCGTGGTCTTCCAGGTCGGCGAGCCCGGCTCGGGGCCAGGAGCCGAGACCCGCGACGAGCGTCCGCCTCGCGGCGATGACGACGGCCCGCGCCGCCAGCGCGGACCGCGCCGCGAGGATCGCGGCGGCTATCGCGAGGACCGGGGGCGGGGTCGGCGCGACGATCGCGGACCGCGCGGGCCGCGACGCGATGACCGTGGAGGACGGGGGCACGGACGCCGGGACCGGGACGACCGTGGACCTCGTCGCGATGATCGGGGACCGCGAGGACCGCGACGCGATGACCGCGGACCCAGGGGCCACGGGCGCCGGGACCGGGACGACCGCGGACCGCGTCGCGACGACCGGGGGCCGCGAGGACCGCGCAGGGACGATCGTGGTCCGCGAGGACCCCGGCGGGACGATCGTGGTCCGCGGCGGGATGACCGAGGACCCCGCCGGGACGATCGGGGACCGCGCGGCCCGCGACGGGATCGGGATGATCGCGGCCCCCGCGGCGGCGGCCGACGGGGCTCGTTCCGGGATGACCGGAAGGGGCGCGGGGACTGACGGGGCGGCTCGCACGCCCTCATGCACTGACACTTCACACTGACACTGACACCGACACTTCCGGTGTCGCACCAACCCACCAGCGCAGTGTCAGTGTGGAGTGTCCGTGTCAGTGTCAGTGAGGCCGGCGGCTAGGCCTCCCCCGACAGATCGACGGGTCTGGCGATGGGCATCCGCCACCCCACCCCGAACGCCGTCGGGCTCACCTTGAGCCCGGGCGCCATCTGGCGTCGCTTGTACTCGTTGCGCTCCACCAGCTTCAGCACGCGCTCGGCGAGCTGCGCGTCTTCCCCGCTCGCCACGATCTCGTGCAGGCTCGCACCTCGCTCGATGCGCGCTTCGAGGATGCGGTCGAGCACCTCGTACGGCGGCAGCGAGTCGCTGTCCTTCTGATCCGGCGCCAGCTCGGCCGACGGCGGACGCGTGATGACACGCCCGGGGATCCACCCGCGCCGCGCGTAGAGCCGCGCGAGCTCGTAGACGCGCATCTTCCACACGTCCGAGATCACCGCGAGGCCGCCGTTCATGTCGCCGTAGAGCGTGCAGTACCCCACCGCGACCTCGCTCTTGTTGCCCGTCGTGAGCACGAGGTGCCCCAGCCGGTTGGAGATCGCCATGAGGATCGTGCCGCGCGACCGCGCCTGCAGGTTCTCCTCGGTCACGCCGAAGTCGCGTTCGCCGAAGTGGGGATCCAGCACTTCGAGGAAGCCCTCGTACGGCTGGCGGATCGGGATCTCGAGGAACTCCACGCCCAGCGCCTGGGCGATGGCCGCGGCGTCCTCGTTGCTCATGGAGGCCGTGAATGGCCCCGGCATGGCCACCGTCAGGACGTTCTCGGGGCCGAAGGCCTCGGCCGCGAGGCATGCGACCACGGCGGAGTCGATGCCTCCCGAGAGGCCGACCAGCGCCTTGCGCAGCTTGGTCTTCCGGCTGTAGTCGCCCAAGCCCATGACGAGGGCCTCGCGCAGCTCCTCGTCGGAGTCGCGATCCGCGCCGATCGGCGCACCCTCGCCTTCGGCCGTGATGCCGCCGTCCGCAGCGATCGACACGACGCGGCGGTCCTCACGGAAGGCGCCCAGGCGCACGTGCTCCTCACCCTGCGCGTCGAAGACGCGGCTGCGGCCGTCGAACAGCACGTCGTCGTTGCCGCCCACGAGGTTGACGGCGACGAGCGGCACGCCCATCCGGCGCGCCTCCTCGCCGAAGAGCGAGCGTCGGTGGCCGTCCTTGTCGCCGTGGTACGGCGAAGCCGAGATGCAGACGGCGACGTCGATCCCGGCCGCCGCCAGGTCCGCCGGCGGATCGGCGTCGTACAGGTGCCGTCCCCGCACGAGATCACGGACCCAGAGGTCCTCGCACACGAGGAGCCCCACGCGCCGGCCGGCGACCTCGACCACGCAGGTCCGGTCGCCTTCCGCGAAGTACCGGCGCTCGTCGAAGACGTCGTACGTCGGCAGCAGGCGCTTCGCGTAGGTCGCCGCCACGCGTCCACCCTCGAGAAAGGCGGCCGCATTGACGATGCCGGGGCCCACGGCCCGCGGATTGCGGCCCACCGTGCCGATCACGGCGGCGGGACCGTCCGCCCAGGCGGCCGCGAGCTCCTCGAGCGCGCGCTCAGCCGCACGGATCACGCTTTCGCGGAGCAACAGGTCCCGGGGCGGGTATCCGACGAGCGCCAGCTCAGGGACGACGAGCAGGTCGACCCCCTCCGAGCGGGCCCACGACCACGCCTCCCGGAGGGCTGCGGCGTTGCCCGGGACGTCGCCGGCCGTGGTGTTGATCTGGGCTAGGGCGACGCGCAACGTGGGTCTCTCCGAACCGGCGCAGTCTACTGCCCCGACCTGCGGTGATTGGTCGCGAATGCGGTGTTCGGGACCCCTTGACTCGGCTCCCCCCAGGCGTATAGGTGGGCCACCCAGGGTTCGCCCGTCCCTCGTGGAGGAGGTGGTCATGTCCTTCCCGCTCGCGTCCGTGCCTTCGCTCTCGCTCGAACATGACGATCCGTACGCCTGGCTCCTCGCCTGTCTTGGCGCCACGGACGTCGAGCTCCAGGACGACGACGACTTCGACGACCTCGACGATGACCTGGAAGAGGATCTCGAAGACGAGGACGACTACGAGGACGACGACGACTACGAAGACGACGACGACGAGTTCGACGACGACGACGACGATTACGAAGACGACGACGAAGACGACTTCGACGATGACGACGAAGATGACGACGACGACGACTTCGAGGACGACGACGACGATGACGACTTCGATGACCTCGACGACGATGACGAGGACTACGAGGACGACGACGACTACGACACCGAGGACGAGGACTGGTCGGACTGAACGTCGTCTGCGTCAGCGCGCCAGCAGCTCAACCCACGCCTTGCCGTAACGCGCGGTCCGCTTCGGGCCGATGTCCTGGCACGCGGCCAGCTCGGCAACGTCCGTCGGCACCGTCTCCGCCAACCACGAGAGCGCAGGATTCGGTAGCACGACGGCGTTGGGTACGCCACGACGGCGCGCTTCAGCACGGCGCCAGTCCTTGATGCGCTCTTCGCGGTTCCGCTTCGCACGTGCCTTCTTCAGCACGTCCGGCGGCGGCCGCTCGCCTGCGGACTTGGACGGCACGTCGCCCTGCTCGATCGCTTCGAGCGCGCGGCGCAGCACATCGGCCAACGCGCGGCCGTGTCGCCTTCGCTCGCGATCGCCCAGCGCGGGTACGTCACGCGGGCTGCGCACCGAGCGGGGCGGGCGCTCCGCGATCGTCAGCATCGTCTTCGGGCCCAGCACCTTGAACGGCGGCAGGTCCCGCGCTTCCGCCTGACCTTCACGCCAGAGGTAGAGCGCGCGCAGGACGGCGCGTCCGCGGCCATCGAGGCGTCCGGCGCCCTTGATGCGGCGCCAGCCTTCCGGATCGAAGACCGGCGCACTGCCGCGGCGGCGCGCCAGGCGCCGGAACTCGATTGCAGCTTCCTCCTCGAGGTCGGCCTGACGGAGCCGGTCGCCGTAGTGGGCGCGGAGCGCAGGCAGGTACAGCGTGTCGCGCTGGAGGTAGTCGAGCTGATCCTCGGTGAGGGGGCGGCGGGCCCAGTCCGCGCGCTGGAAGCGCTTGGCCAGCGTGTGGCCGAAGTGGTCCCCGACCAGGCTCGCGAGGCCGACGCGTTCGTCGCCGAGCAGCGTCGCGGCGATCATCGTGTCGAAGACGCGCTCGAAGCGGAAGTCGTGGTCCCGCGTGAGGACGGTGATGTCGTAGTCGCCGCCGTGCAGCACGATCTCGACGTCCGAACGGTCGAGCGCGGCACGCAGCGGATCGAGCCGCTCCACGGCGATGACGTCGACGATCGCGCTGCTGCCCTCGGCCGTCACCTGCAGGATGCACGTGCGCTCGCGGTAGGCGTGCATCGAGTTCGCCTCGGTGTCGAGCGCAACCTGCTCGCATGTGGCGAGGCGGTCTGCGAGCTCCTCGAGGGCACCTGCCGACTCGACGAGCACCGCGTCGTGTTCGGACGGCGGCGGCAGCGGCGCTCGGTTGGGTTCGCCTTCGGGGGCGCGCTCGGGCGGCGTCTCGCTCATGAGCCTATTCTGCGTCCTCGTCCGGACGGGGCTCGAGAAGCACCGGGTCACGTCCGAACCAGCGCAGCATGCGCGCCGCCCTGGCCTTGGCTGCGGCCTCATCGTCACTGCGTCCCATGCCTGCGAGGAAGGCGTCGACCGCCTCTTGCTCGTAGAGAGCCGCGTCCGTCGAGCTCGGATCCGACGCGGCCATCAGCGCGAGCGCGCAGAGTCCGTGGAGCTCGAACGGCTCCGCCTCCGTGGCCCACACGGACGTGCAGGCACGGGCACGCTCGAGGGCCTCGGGGAACTCGTGGCGCGAGAGCCAGTCCGACGCTTCACGCAGCAGGGCGAGACCCCGCACGCGCTGGAGCGTCGCCAGGGCCTGCTCGAGCTCGACGGCCCGCGCCTCCTGCCCTGCGGCCGTCGTGAGCCGCAGCAGCATGTCGAGCGCGTCGACCTGCGTGAAGGTCGCCTGGTCGTTGGCAAGCAGCTCCCGGGCGCGGCGCTCCTGATCCGGACCGTGCGCTTCCGAGAGCAGGAGCCTTGCGTACTGCACGCGCAGCCCGTCGGGCGGAGGTGGCTGCGTCGCCCGTGCCGCTCGCTCGAAGATCGGGCGCGACTCGTCGATGCGACCGAGCGTCCGCAGCATCCGCGCGTAGGCCGCCTGCACGTTGCCGTCGTCGGGCATGCGCTCCGCGAGCGTCTGGGCCTCCTGGAGCCGCTGGAACTCCTCTTGCCGCGTACCGTCGCCGGCGCGTGCGGTCGCCGCGCGGATCCAGAGTGCGGCGACCTCGCCGTCGTTCGGCGCGCGCTCGCGCCCGGCCAGCAGCAGGGTCTCGGCGCGCGCGGCGTCGTCCGCCGCCATGGCGGCGCGGGC
>JASJDY010000090.1 GCA_030065025.1 Planctomycetota bacterium | reverse complement strand
GGGCCACGCGCTCGACCATGATCGTCAGCTCGGTTCCCGCGGGCACATCGTCCAGCGTGAGCGTGTTCTCGGCGCTGCAGGGCGCCCCCCCCCCACAGAGCAGGCCGAGGTCGTCGGACGCGTGGACGCGGAGCGGGTCCTTGCTGCCGGTCACGCTCACCGTGACGGTGAGTTTCCCGCCGGCGGGACCGTCCGCGGTCACGCGGAAGAAGTCGCGCGGGTCGTCGCCGCAGCCCACGGAGTCGGCGCGTGCTACGCCGAGCGTGAGCGGCTCGGCCTGCGCAGGCGTGTCGGCGCCGCCGCGGGCCCTCGGCTGCGCGAGGTCGAAGAGGTTCAGCTCGTACTCGGCGGGCGCCTCCGTCTCCGTGTAGACACGCGCCCAGAACGGACCGCCGCCGCGCGGCAGCCGGACACGGCGACGCTGCGCAACGCCGAAGCTGCCCGCGTCCGTGAGTGCAACGAGGCCGCCGGTCGCGTCGTCGAGGACCTGGAAGTCCAGCTCGGCGCACGCGCCGGTGAGCACGAGGATGAACTCCTCACCCGCAGCACCTTCCGTGTCGATCCGAGCCCAGTCCTCGTTGTCGGCGCCTCCGAGCGCGCCCTGCACGGCCTCACGGATGCGCAGCGTGCGCGGGTTCTCGGGCATCCGGCCATCCCGCGCCGGGTTCTCGTCGAACTCGAGGGTCGCGGTGAGCAGGTAGTCGGACGCCGAGAGCTCCCCCGCCTGCACGATGAGCAGCACCTCGGGACAGCCGAGGCGTCCGTTGATCGTCAGGCAGAGGTCCTCGCCGAACGACACCCTCGCCTGGGGCATGCTCTCGCCCTCGACGAAGGCCGATAGGAACATCTCGTTGCCGGGCGCCAGCTGGGACAGGCACACCTCCACTTCGGTGCCCGCGGGCGCGACGAAGCGGTAGTACTGCACTGCGTCGTCCGGACGGGCGACGAAGCCGGCTGCCGTCGCCGTCCACGTGAGCAGCGGATCCCCCGGATTCGCAAGCGCTGCGTTGAAGACCAACGGCGTGGCGCTCCCCGGCGTCTCGCCCGGCGGCGGCGGCGCATCGAGCCGGTCGATCTGCAGCGAGAAGCTCTCCCTCGGTTCCCCGAAACCTACCCCCTGGAAGTAGAGGATCTCCCCCGCGATGGCCGGGATGGTCAGGATCGACGTCGTCGAGGTCGAGCCCGACTCGGCGCTGGCGATGTAGCTGATCTGGGCCGGGTCGACGCCCCGCCACGCGTTGAGCGTGGCAGCGATGGAGCTGAACGTGACCTCGTAGACGCCCGTCTCGTCGACCACGTACTTCCACCATGCGTTCGTGCCCGAGTCGGGGATGGACAGCGACAGCGGGATCGCATCGCAGATGTCCTCACCAGGCAGGGGCGTCGTGACGCTCTCGAGCGTCAGCCGGTACAGGCGGGTTGCGAGAGGCTCGGCGGTGGTCACCTTGAGGAAGTAGCGCCCGGGCTCGCACAGGATCGGTGTGAAGGACTTGAAGGGCAGCCCGTCGTCGCGGAACACGGCCAGGGTCCGCTGCTGTGCATCCGTGAGACGGACGATCAGCTCCGGGCCGGCAGCGTGGCACATGCACAGCACGAGACGCTGGTTCGGCAGTGTGGTCTCGTACGTGAACCAATCGGCATCGTCGCGCTGCCCGCCCACGACGGCGCCGATCTCCCGGTCGTTGTCGGTGCCGACGACCAGCTCGGTCGCCGTGATCTCGACGGGCGCAGGCAGGCCCCCACCCGGCGGCACGCCGAGGTTCTCGGGTACGTCGTCGTCCTCGAAGAGGTTGATCCAGCGGCCCTCCTCGTCCTGGGAGCACACCAGGGCTTGCGGCTGTCCGCCGGGTGCCGGGGCGCCGACGGGGTCGAGCGGAGGCGGCTCGGGCAACAGCCCGTACCCGGCGACGAAGATGCGGTTGAGCTCGGAGTACGGGATCCACATCAGCCCGTCGTCGCCCCACTTCGCTCCCCACTGGTTGAGCACGAGGAAGGAGCCCTGCTTCTCGGCCGGCAGGTCGGGGAAGTGCTGACGGCTGGGCCACGTGTCGTCATAGCCGATGATCGACATCATGTGCTGGCTGCCGAGATCGCTGACGAAGGCGTCGAGGCAGACGCCGCGCTCCTCGGTTACGTCGCAGGTGAAGCAGCGATCCGTGATCACCCGGGCGCGATTGCCGCCGCGGTACGTCACCCAGCCCGTCGTCATCTTGACGACGATCGCGATCGGCGTGCGCTTCTCGTTGAGCCAGGCCTGCATGTCGCGGATCGTGAGACCGCGGCCTTCGTCGAGCGCCCCGAAGCGCACGTAGCACCCCGGCTTGAAGTCATCGGCGCCCGGGGCCGCAGGCCCCCAGGCGCGACGGCTCTTGAGGTTCTCCAGCACGTTGACCGTCGGATCGCACGTGCGATACGCGTCGACCGGCTGTGCGCTGCACATCCACGTCCACTTGCTGCAGCCGCCCTCGATGAGCACCTTCAGGGCCTGCTCGGGGCGCATGCAGCCCAGCTCGCCGTCGGTCTCGAAGCACACGGGCTCGCCCGGAGCGAGGCGCTCCCGCTCCGTGAGGCCGTCGCGCTGACTGTAGATGTAGTCGGGCGCGAACCAGTTCTCTCGGTCCGTCATGTCCAGGGCGGAGCGGTCTCCCGACTCCGTCTGCAGCAGCCGGGCCTCCATGGCGGACATCACCGTGTAGCCGAGCGTCCACGCCACGCAGCTGTTCCAGCGCTGGTTGCGCACCGGCGCGATGACGCCGTCGCGCCGAAGGTCCACGCGGAGCGGGAGGCCGCCTGCCTCGGGCAGCGTCCCCGCCCCCAGGAGCAGGGTGTCCGTCGTCTGCGTCAGTCGGTATGCGTTCGCATTGGGCCGCAGGATGCCGCCGACGAGCTGGATGAAGCTGTCACCGCCTCCATTGCCACAAGCACCGGGCAGCAGCATGAGCACCAGCAGTCCGCAGCACGCCATCGCGCGTGCGGCAGGGCTCCTCGGTTGGTATCGCAAGCGGCTCTCCGGGGCTGGGGACGCGCGCCCGACTGGGCGCGCCAAGCCTACCCGCTGCGCGTTGCGAACGAACGCGTCCCGTCGGAATCGCCCCACGTGCGTGCTAACGCGGGGAGCTGCTCACGTCGAGCCGGTAGTCCGCCGGATCGAACTGGATGAACTGCAGCCCGATCTCCCAGAACTGGATCTCGAGCATCTGCGCCTGACCCGGCTCCAGGTCGAACTCGATGCGGTCGACGGTCGGATCGCCCGTGCGGGCGAACGCCACACCACAGGGCGCGCAGAAGAAGAACGAGTCGACCGTCGAGCCGGGATCGCCGGGACGTGTAGCCAGCCAGTGCGATCCGAAGATGATCGGATCGAAGCAGTCGGCAGAACCCGACTCGCGGCGCAGCTCGACGGCGACGCGTTGTGCGCTGCCCGTGTCGTTGCTGAGGCGGAAGAAGTCCTGCCAGTCGGCGTACGCGACGGAACCGCGCACAGTGCCACCGCTCACCTCGCTGAGCGCGAGCTCCACAGCGCGGCTCGGCGTGCCGTTCCCGTCGCGCGGTGCGTCGACCTGCTGCACCAGAGGCCACGCTGCGAGCGACGCCATGCGCTGGACGTCGAGAGCGAACGCCTCCGGCGCACGTCCGGCAGCGGCGCGCTCGACGACGCGGAACCACACGTTGCCGTCGTAGCTCTCCGGAACCGTGATCCGTTGCGCGAGGACGCCGCCGCCGTCTCGCACCGTCGCGAGCTCGAAGCCGTCCGCTGCCGTCAGCTCGTCGTCGTCGTCGTCGAGGAGCACGACCTCCGGCTCGCCGCAGTAGCCGTCGAGCTGCACCTCGAGGTGCCGGCGTCGGTACGTCTGCCACTCCCACTCACCTCGCAGGAGGAAGCGCGGTCGGTCGGCCGTGGGCGGCGGCGCGGGGCCGAGTCCGGCCACGGCATCCGCGTCCGGTCCGCAGATCTCGACGTGCAGGTCGAACGCCACGTCAGCGCTCGCGAGGTTGCGCGCGTCGACCACGACGTCGAAATCGGTCTCCTCGGGGACGGTGAAGTCGGGCGTGTCGAAGCTGAGCCCGCGGGAGTTGCGCCCGCCCAGGTAGACGCCGCGGCCGAGATCCTCGGAGAGAGGTACGCGGAGCGAGGCCCCGGCTGTCCCGGCGCGCGTCGACTGCACGGAGCGGAGCCAGGACTCGGACGGCCGTTCACTCGGCAAGATGAGGCAGTCGCCAATCCCGACGAACTCCGTCCCGAAGCGGAAGACCTGCTCCACCGCGGCCGTCACCTGGACCTGGGCCTCGGCGCCGGCGACGCCCGAGACGACGACGCGCACCTCGTGACCGGCCGGGACACCGGAGAGGAGGAAGCGCTCGCGTGAGCTCGCGCCGCCGATCGGACCGAGCGACACCGCCACGGGCGTGCCGCTACGGCACGGCGCGGTCAGCGCGGTCGCGCTGCTTGCGGATGAGGCCAGCGGCAGCGCACGGAGGACCAGGTCGTAGGGGAAACCCGGCGTGTCCGCGGAGGGCTCGTCCGCGCGCGTGGTGAACACCTTCACGAACACGCGCGTCGGGCCGGGGCCGACGGGGGCAGTGGCGCCGTCACCTGCGGCGAGCGCTGCACCGATGTCGGCGTAGTCCGGATCCGTGATGCGCACGCCGATGTCCGCAGGCACGCTGGTCGCGGGAGCACGCGGCTGCAGCCGGACCTCGAGAGCGAGCGGCGCAGCGACCGTCTCGGGCACCTCCAGGACGTACCAGTCGGCCGAGTCGAAGAGATCGCCGGTGCTCGCATCCCGGCCGTTCACGGCGGCCGGTCCGATGGTGAGACCCGTGGGGTCGCCCCTGGGCGGGAACGCGACCCGGCACGCCGTGACGCGGCTGAAGAGCTGCGGCACAGGAGCCTCGGCCGCGCAGGCCGCCTCCCACATGGCGCGCTCGTCCGGCGTCAGCAGATCGCCGCAAGGTTCGGAGGCCGCGCGCGCACGGCGCTCGTCGTCCAGGTCGAGGATCTCGCAGGCGGTCAGGAGGTTGACGGGGACGTCGTTGCCGTCCGCCGAGACGTTGAGGTACTTGCCCTCGTCATCCTGCACGCAGACGAAGTCACGTAGCGGCTGGGAACCGGCGCCGCGCACGACCAGGTCCTTGCCGGGCAGGATGCCGTAGCCACCGACCCAGATGTCCGCCAGCTCCGCGCACGGGATCCACATCGTGCCGCGGTCGCCCCACTTCTCGCCCCACTGGTTGATGACGAGGAAAGAGCCCTCACAGCCCTCGACCTGACGTGCGTACTGTTCGCGTGACGGGAACGACCTGTCGTATCCGATGATCGTCATCATGTGCTGGCTGCCGAGGTCGATGCCGCCGGCGTCCAGGCAGATGCTCCGGCGCTCCGTGAACGTGCGACCGCACTTGTCTTGGAGCTCGACCTCCGTCGCGTTCTCGCCCGCGAACTCGACCCAACCGGAGGTCATGTTCACGACGATCGCGATCGGCGTCCCCTCGCGATGCAGCCAGGCCTGCATGCGCTGCACCGTGCCCTGGGCGAGATCGTCGATCGCCCCGAAGCGCACGAAGCAACGCGGCCGGAAGTCGCCCGAGCCCTCGGTCGCGAACTGCCACGGGCTCCGGCTGCCGCGCGCCGGATCGAGGCGCACCTCGTCGAGACACGGCCGGTACGCCTCCCCGCCTTCGTCCTGGCAGAGCCACGTCCAGCGACAACAGCCAAACTCCATCAGCGCCGCGAGTGCGCGCTCGGGACGCATACAGCCGATCTCGCCGTCGTCTTCGAGGCAGACGCCCTGCGCGATCGGATCGCCCGAGGCGGCCCGAGCGGCGACCAGCTCCGTCCGGCGCTCCACCGTGTCGCGCTGGCCGTAGAGGAAATCCGGCGCGAACCAGTTCTCGGGATCCTCCATGTCGAGGAACAAGCCGATCGATCGTAGGCGGCGGGCCTCGATCGCGGAGATGAGGTAGTAGCCGAGCGACCAACCGACGCAGCTGTTCCAGACCTGGTTCTTCACGGGCGGAATCACGCCGTCCAGACGCAGGTCGACCCGCTCCGGAAGGTCCTGGGCATCTACCCCGCCCGGCAGCTCGGCGGCGGCTGCGGGCGACGCCTCATACGCGATGCGACTCGGGCGAATGGCGCCGCCGGTCAGCTGCACGAGCACGCGACCGCCGCCGTCGTAGCCCGTGCCGCAGGCGGCGGGGAGCAGCAGCAGCACGCCGAGGAGCGAGAGACAGACGAGGCGTCGCCTGGCCTGCCCGTGCTGTGACGACATCCGCATCTCCCCGTGGAGGTCTCTCGAACGGCAACGCGCCAACACCGCGTCAGTCCGTCGACACCTCCATGCTGTAGATCGTGGGCGCCTGCGTGCCCGAGTACATGAGCAGGATCTTGCGCTCGCCCGCGGCGAGGTGCAGCGGATACGAGCCCGTGGTCTGCGTCACGCCGAGCGTGTACGCGATGACCGTTCCGTCCGGCTCCCACCAGCGGAGGATGATGCCGGCAATCTGGTCCTTCGTGACGCGCACCGTGACGGTGCGCTCCGGACCGGGGTTCTCGATCACGTAGTAGTCGAACAGGTCCCACGACAGCGCATTGCCGTTGCTCGTCGGGCGCTGGAAGAAGCCGATCGTGTCGTGGTGCACCTCGTCGAAGGACAGCGGCGTCGGGTTCGACGGACCGTTGTTCTCGTCCCACGCACTGCCCGCGCCGTCCTCGATGCCCTCGAAGAAGGGCCACGTGTACAGCGAGGGACGCATGCGCGTGCGCAGCGAGAAGTCACGTAGCGGCTGCCCGGACGCGTCGCGCACGTAGCCGAACACGTCGCCGCGATAGTCGAGGGGCACGAGGATCCGCTTGCGCGTCACGCCGGGCGTCACGACGCCGCCGGCGTTGGGAGCGTCCACGAGCCGCACGCCCGGGGGCAGGGATCCGCCATCGGGAGCGACGAGATGGATGCTCGGATCGGGGCACGCATGCCGCAGCTCGACGATGAAGTCGCGGATGCCCACGCCTTCCCGCCAGGCGCCCCACGTGTCGCGCATGATCTGGAACGCATCGGTCGAGGGCCCCTGCAGCGCCCAGCCGCCATAGCCATCCGGGTTCTCGAGCCAGGCGGGCAGCTCCGTGAACGTCCGCACGTCCACGGCATGCGTCGTGTCCTCGACGGCCGGCACCGTGTTGCCGGGAGCAGGGAGGATCGACACGGTGAGCCGGTAGGCGACCTCAACTCCGGGCGTGAGGCTGCGCGTCATGATCAACGGCTCGTGGGCGCCGTAGATGTGGCTGCTCTCCCCCTGCAGCCATGTGGCGCCGTCGGCGTCCACGGTGACCGAGTCGAGCGCGCGCAGACGCGGCGACTGATAGCCGCCCATGACGACCTGCAGACGCGCGCCGGGAGCGAGCCCCTCGACCGAGACACGGATCCGCGTGTTGCCGCCCCAGCGGCCGTGGTGCCCCCGCGTGGCGGCGTTCAGCCAGTGGTAGCGGCGGGGGTTCGCCTCGCCGGGCGCGATCGGCTCCGGCTCGAAGGTGTGCGTGAAGTAGGCATCGCGGGTCGCCGCGACCTCCGGCGCGCCGCACTCATCGGGACCGGGGCCCAGCGTAGCCGTGAACGCGTAGTCCACGCGCGGGTCCTGCCCTGGCAGTCTCCCGTACTGGTCGCCTTCGTCTGGCGCGATGCGCACGAAGTAGCGACCCGGCTCGCACAGGTCCGCGTGGACGCCGCCGGTGGCGGGATCGACCACGGTGAGGTTGCGGAAGTCGTCGTCCGTGATGCGGACGTCCAGCACGCGGTGCAGGGGCACCTGCAGGCCTTCGATCACCACGAAGCGGGCGGCATCGAAGGCCACGCCGAGCCGCCGCCCCGCCTCGGACACCTCGAGCACGTACCAGTCCGCGGAGTCGACGACGTTCGCACCCGGAACGCCCGGCGGGCACGTCGGCAGCCCGCCGACCGACTGCTCGCCGCTCTGCGCCTCTCCGCCCGACCAGACGAGCGGCTGCGCGGTGATGCCGACTTCGCGTTCGCAGGGGTCGTTGCAGGCAGGGTCGACCTTGACGAGGTTCTTGGGGACGTCGTCTCCGTCGCACGAGAGATCGATCCAGCGGCCTTGCGTGTCCTGCGCGCAGACGACGGCGTTGCCGGGAATGGGCGTGGCCCACGTCCACTTGATGAGCCCGTAGCCGCCGATCCAGATCTTCTGCAGCTCGGACACGGGGATCCACATGTACCCCCCGTCGCCCCACTTGGTCCCCCACTGGTTGGCGACGAGGAAGGAGCCCTGTTGATCGTCGCGCATCTGCGGGAGCAGGTCCTTGCTCGGGAAGCTCCGGTCATAGCCGATGATCGTCATCATGTGCTGGCCGCTGAGGTCGCGACCGCCGGCGTCGAGGCACACGCCGCGCTCCTCGGTGAGACCACACGCCCGACCGCGGAAGTACACCGGCGCAGCCACACGGTTCTGGCCGCGGTACGTCACCCAGTTCTCGCGCGTGCGTACGACGATCGCGATCGGGGTGCCCTGCAGGTGCAGCCAGCTCTGCATCTGCCGCACGGTGCCGGCGGCGATGTCGGGATCGCGCAGGCTGCCGAAGCGCACGAAGCAGCGTGGCCGGTGGAAGAACGCGCAAGGCTCCGCCAGCTGCCACGGAGTGAGGCTGCTCGCCGCGGCCCGCGAGTCGTCGCCGCACGAGCGGAAGCTGCCCGGCGTGGAGCCGCCGCAGAGGCAGGGCCAGCGCGCGCACCCGTACCGCATGAGACTTGCGAGCGCGCGCTCGGGGCGCATGCAGCCGATGACGCCGTCGGTCTCGGTGCACAGCGGCTCGTCGGCCAGGTAGTCGAGCGCGGCGAGCTCGTCGGCGTCCGTCTCGCGCTGGCTGTAGAGATAGTCGGGGGAGAACCAGTTCTCCGGATCGTTCATGTCGAGCGTGGCGTTCTGGGTGCGCTTCTCGCGCGCCTCCAGGCTCGACATGAGGTAGTAGCCCAGCGACCAGCCGACGCAGCTGTTCCAGGTCTGGTTCTGGATGGGCGCGATCACGTCGTCGCGGCGGAGGTCGACGTGCACCGGCAGGTCGTCGCCCGCGAGGTCCGGCTGAACGACATCCGAGCGGCTGGTGAGGCTGTACGCCACCGGCGAGGGCTTGAGCGCACCGCCGAGCACCTCGGTGCCCACGATGCGCCGGCCGCCGCCGTCGTAGCCGGTCCCGCAGCTTGCGACGAGGAGGGCGAGCGCCATGACACGGACGCAGACTGTCAGCCGTGTCGAAACGCGCGCACCGGGCATGCTCGTCCTCCCGGAAGCCCTGAAACCCTCGGGAACAGCGTAGCAGGGCCCATCTCGAGTCTGGTCTACGACTGTTCTTCGCGCGGGGCTCCCGCCCCGACCGGACTCCGCCCCACCCCCGCGGGCACGTACGATTCCGGCGGAGGCCTCCATGCGTCGCACCTTCCCCATCCTGCTCGCCCTGCTTCTGCTGCCCGTGGGCCTCGCCTGGAGCGAGGACGAAGCACCCGCGCCGAAGAAGGG
The DNA here is from genome assembly GCA_030065025.1 of Planctomycetota bacterium. Lineage (GTDB taxonomy): Bacteria > Planctomycetota > PLA2 > PLA2 > JAEUHO01 > JAHEIK01. Next base: position 2,633 of record JASJDY010000090.1, on the reverse strand, counting down.
TGCGGGGGACGAAGCGTTGGCCGAGGCCCAGGCGGCACTGGACGCGATGATGAAGGAGCTGCGCGCCGAGGCGGCGCGCATCCGCGGCCTCGCGTGGAAGTCCGAGGTACCGGGTCGCATGATCCGGCGCGCGGACATCGCGCCGAGCTTCGCGCAGGAGGTCGAGCACTTCATGCCGCGGGCCAAGCGCGAGCGCTACACGCGCGCGCTGCGCAGGCTCGGTCTGCTCGGCCCCGACGAGAAGCCGTTCGAGCTGATGGGCTCGATGATGGCCGGCATGGCCGGTGGCTTCTACAGCCCGCGCGCGAAGGAGCTCTTCGTCGTCGAGGGCTTTGCTGGCGACGGCGCGCGCCCCGTGCTCCTGCACGAGCTCGTGCACGCGCTGGAAGATCAGCACTTCGACTACCAGAGCAAGACGCTGCCGATCGCGATGGATCCGGATCGCGCCTTCGCCGCCACCTGCATCGTCGAAGGCTCGGCCGAGTACGCTCGCGTGCAGTATCAAGCGGCGAACCCGGCAGCCGCGGCTGCCTTCATGCGGCAGAGCGCCGATCCGGCCCAGGCGCAGAAGCAGATGCAGATTCTCCAGACTGTGCCTGCCTGGATGATCGCGCCGACGATGATGCACTACCGCTACGGTCCGATGCTGGTCGCACGCGCGATGCGTGAAGCGCCCGAGAAGGACTACAAGACGGTCATCGCCGAGCTCTTCGCGGCGGGCCCCGTCTCGGCGGAGCAGGTCCTGCACCTCGATCGCTGGTTCACGGACAAGCGCGACTACCCGCGCGGCATCCTGTGGGCGGGCGACCTGACCGAGGCCCTCGGCCGAGGCTGGGAGCCGCTCTACGAGCAGCGCATGGGCGAGCTCGCGCTGGCGCTCTACCTCGACCGCTACCTGGGCTCGACGAACGGCAAGCTCAACGTGCCTGCGTTCATGACCGGCATCCCGGCGACGGATAGCGCGAAGAAGGCAGCAGAGGGCTGGGACGGCGGCCGCCTGCTGTTCCTGGCCAAGGGCGCCGAGCCGATCGTCATGATCCAGGCGTGGGTCTTCGACACGAAGGACGACGCCGCGGAGGCGGGTGAGGCGCTCCTCGACGCGCTCAAGGCCCAGCACGGCGACGCCTGGAAGGCCAAGGACTGGAGCGCGACGGCCCCGGGCCTCGGACGCCCCTTCGCCACGCGCACGCTCACCTACGAGGGCCGCTTCGGCCCGGGTCGGATCGCCATCCGCCACGACCAGGTCGTGATCGTCGACGGTGCACCGGCGGCGAGCCTCGAGACCATCTGGAAGTGGGCGCTGAAGACGCGCTTCCTGCGCGACGACCGCGACACCTGGCAGTCGAAGTAGCCGAAGGCTACGGCGCGGGCGTGATCGCCCCGGTCGTGAGATCGATCGTGTAGGTCACGGGCGCCGCACCGTCGAGGGCGACCACGAGGACACCGGTGTTCGTGCCGTCGAGTGTCAGCGTGCCGTCGAGGCTGTTGTCGGGCGACGTCGCAGTGACGTCGAGCACGCCGGACGGACGGCCGCCGGCGCCGACCGTGCTGACGTCGAGATCGGTCCATTCGATGTTCGATGTGCAGAGGCCGCCTGTCTCGGAGCCGTACGTGCCCGAGGAGCTCTGGATGGTGCCACCCTCCCCCAACACGACGGTGAGCGTGCCCTGGATGGTCGTGGCGGGCAGGAGTGCAGGACTGCCGCCGTAGGTCGTCACGATCTGCGTGCCGGCAGGCGCGCCGGCAAGCACCGCGCCGATCGCGTCGAGGTCACCCGCGAGCGCGTTCAGCAGGTCCTGGACGTTCGTGACGGGGATCGTGGGCGACCCGCTCGCGTCCTGGAACTGCGTAGTGCCGATCAAGTCGGCGTTCTGGTCAGCGTCGAGGTCCAACGACCAGGCGAACGACGCCTGGATGATGTTGACGCCGGTGATCTCGAAGTCCGGGGCGGGAGCATCGGGCCCGAGCAGGTCGCGCAGGAGCTGTTCGTAGTCGAGCACATTGCCCACGTCGTCGACCCCGCAGGAGCCGAGCAGCTCCTGCACGATCTGCGCGCTCTGCTCGTCGGGCGAGAGCGGCGGAGCGGGTGTGGTGTCCGCGTCTCCACCACCGCCACCGCCTCCGCAAGCTGCGAGGACGGAGAGGAGAGCCAGGACGAAGAGGGTCGAGCGCATGCCTACAGCTTGGCGCGGGTCTGCAGTGTCTGCAACCGGGAGATGAGGCCCGTGTTGCAGCGCCAATCTTCAGGGGCCCCGGGGCCGGGCCCGGCTGCGGTCGCGCGCCGCGGATGCCCCTTGGGGGTCGAGCCGCCCCGTATCCTCCTGCAACCGACGGCCCCTGGCCGCCGTCGCCCTATCGTCCGCCGAGGAGATCGATGCCCGCCGCGCGCCGCCGCAAGAACGTCCTGGTCCTGTTCCCGAACGAGTGGGACCGGGCCGAGCTGTCTGCGGCGCGGTACACGGAGCAGTACGAGCTCCTGTTCGAGGGCTTCGACCTCTTCCGGTTCCCGAGCAACCTGCAGCTTCTCTGGTTCGACGCACGCCGGTTCATCGAGCGCATCGTTCAGCGCTACCGCCATGCGGGGCTGGCCGGCGTCCTCTCGAACGAAGAGCAGTTCGGCGCGGCGATCGCCG
>JASJDY010000089.1 GCA_030065025.1 Planctomycetota bacterium | reverse complement strand
CACCTCGGCGTAGCGGCCGCCCTCGGCGGGGTCGACGAACTTGCCCCACGAGACACCCTCGCGATACGTGCACCCGGACAGGCCGCCCCAGTGCACGGGCTCCGGGCAGAGCCGCACGCCGTATTGGAAGCGGCGCAGCGGGATGTCCTCCTGCAGGCGGACGCGCATGATCTCGAGATACGGCGCCACCTGCTGGGCCCAGTTGCGCGGGACGCCGCCCCCCACCGTGAAGATGCCCAGCGTCTTCGCGCCGCGCACCCGCTCGGTGTAGTCCTCGAGGTCGAGGAACGCGTCATAGCGGGGGTAGTCGGTCCCCGTCGCACGGCAGCGCCGCATGAACAGCGCGATGTCGAGACCGATCTCGGAGTCGGTCAGCGCGGGCACGTAGACCGGGACGTCCTTCTGCGCCGCCGACTTCAGCACGCCGCGGCCCTCGACGTTCTTCTCCAGCCAGAGGCCGAGGAGGTGGTGGAAATCGGCGCTGGAGTAGTCCTTGCCCGGCTCCATCTCCTTCAGCACCTCGTAGACGATGCGCTCGATGTCGTCGAGGCTCTGTTCGAGCTCCAGCGTGTCGTACACACGGTCGTAGCCCTTCTCGTAGAGCTCCTGATCCGGCATGGACGGGTCGTACTTGAAGTGCGAGCGGCCAGTGGCCTCGACGAAGCCGTGCGCCATGAGCGCGCCGGTCGAGACGATCGCGTCGACCCAGCCGTGGTCGATCATGTCGCACAGGACGAGCCCCATCTTCGCCACGGTCATCGCGCCGGAGAGCGTGCACACGACGTAGCAGTCCTCGTCACGCACCATCGCCTCGAGCACGTCCGCGGCTTCGCCCAGGCTGCGGCCGGCGAACGCGGTGCCCGACATGGCGCGGAGCAGGTCGTCCGTGCTCTCGATACGCGAGAGGTCGAGCGGCGTGAGCGGCTCCAGGCCATCCGAGATGCCGTCGTGCAGCTCGCGGATCTCCTCGATGGTCTCGCCGTCGCCGGACAGGTTGAGGTCGTGGTCGCTCATGGACGCATCCTCGGACGGGTGCGCCGCAGGAGCAAGAGGCCGCCGACCTCAGAGGTCGCGTGGGCTCGCGACCACCGTGCTCGCATGAACGCCCACGCTGCCCTTGCCGGCCGCGGCTTCCACGACGAGCCGCATCCACACGCGACGCGATCCGGTCAGGCCGACGATCTTCACCTCGAGCCCGTCCGGAGCCCACGTCTCGGGCGCCTCCATCGTCATGATGCCGCGGCGGTGGTGGTCGCCTGCCTTGGTCGGGGCCAGCTGGACGTTGGCCTGACTCAGCAGGCCGCCCTCGCTAGCGTCCACGTCCTCGGCGATCAGCGGATCGGGGATGGGGGTACCGCCCAGCGTGCCGAGGCCGTCCAGCGGGAAGAACGCCGCGTCGACGGCCGCGTTCGGATCCCAGGCGGCCTCGATGCCGAAACGGTTGACGAGGTCCGCCACCACGCTGTCGCGCTCGTCGTCATCGTCGATGTCGACCAGCTGCGCGTGGTTCGCGAAGCGCACGCTGCGCCAGACGATGAGGTCGCGCGCTTCCTGGATGGGCGGATCGAGGATGATGCGTCGACTGGTCGCGTGCGGGTAGACGCAGATGAACCGATACAGGTCGATGTAGCGGATCGTGCCTGACCCATCGGCGAAGGCAGGCGCCGCCGTCGACTCGCGCGCGAACAGGATGACGTTGCCTGTGTGCGGCGCGCCGACGGCATCCGGGGAGAGCCGTCCGGCCTCGTCGATGAGCGGGAGCCGCGCTCCGCTCAGCAGCGGGAAGCGATCGAGATCGAGCGCCGCGAGATAGTCGTTCCCGACCGAATCGCCGCCGAAGATCTTGTGACTGGCGTTCACCTCGTCGAGCAGCTCGTAGGTGATGCGCTCCCCGCGGTCGGTGACCACGCGCATCGCGCCGAGCCTGCGCTCCGCCTTGCGCGTGGCCTCCAGCGTGCCCTCCATGATGAGGATCATCACGGTGAGGATGCCCACCGTCACGGTGATCTCGAACAGCGTGAACCCGGCCTGCGCGCGCGCCCTAGCGATTGACATAGATCTTCTCCATGTGCTGCGTGTAGTGCAGCGGCTCGTCCAGCCGGAACGCCTCGATGCGGATCAGGTAGGAGCCCTGGGGGAACGACGCGGCGGGCACCGACCAGGTGTAGAGCTCGTTGCCGCCGGGATTGAGATCGGTGAGCGTGTGCGCGGGATCGGGCCCGACGCCCTCGATCCAGGGGATGCGACCGGACTCGACCGGCGCATCGTTCATCATGCTCAGCCACGTCTTGCCGTTGTCGCGGGAGTAGAGCGGCACGTAGACGAGGTCGGCCTCCGACTCGGAGAAGCCGTCGGCGTACGACTGGGTGTACTTCTTGCCGTCCCAGCGCCGCCACTCGATCTGCCACTGCACGGGGATCGTTGCCGGATCCTGGAGCTCCGTGATCAGCGTCGGCCCGAGGATCGCAAGACGCGGCAGCTGCGGGATGCGGTTGGGCGTCGAAGGCAGCCCGCCGCCGAAGAAGCTGTGGACGAGCGACAGCAAGCTGTAGCGTGCGATGAAGGACGAACCGCTCTCGGTGGTGCGGTCGATGCCGTTCACGACGATGTAGCCGCCGCGCGGGTTCGCGCCCGGCTCCTGGAGCCGCACGAGCCCGCTGCCGACCAGCCCCGAGGTCTGGTGGTCGTAGTACCGCCGCACCAGCTGGGCGCTGAAGCGCGGGTACGCGTCCGTGTAGGCGAACTCGTCGCCGACGCCGCCGGAGTAGCTGATCGCGAGCTGGAACGGACGGCTGACCGGTGTCGTGGTCGGGAGCGGGAAGTTGTACTCCTCGCTCAGCTGCGGCCCGTCCTCGACCAGCGAGCCGGTGCGCCCGTTCTGGTACTGATGGTGGAACGTCGCGTTGCTCGTGCCGATGTTGAAGAACGACGTGCAGCCCTCGGCGTTCGTGCGTGTCGTGCTGTTGAGCAGCGTCGTACCGGACGGCTGCTGCGCGCTCGTGATGGAGCCGCGGCGCACCTGGCGGAACTCGCCTGACGCCGTACCCGTGTTGGCCCGCAGGTTGCCCCACGCGCGCCACTGCGCTGCGTATGCGCTGTCGGGGCACAGCTCACCCAGCCAGGGCTTCGACCACCAGTAACCGCCTGCGCGGATGCCGGCCGCGGCGCCCGCATTGCTGCGTACGTACTTGCGGCTGCCCCGCAGGGACGAGGTGCCGCCGCCGCCCGTGATCGTGTTCTCGTACACGTCACCGGCCAGGCCGAACGGCTTGCCGTCCATCGGGATGCTGTTGGCGTAGCCGTTCGCGCTGTCGTAGCCGACGTCGCCGCCGAGCGAGAGGTAGTAGAACGAGAAGCCGGTCTGGGAGTTCCACAGCGCCTCGCTGCGCGCGATGGCCAGCCGCAGCCACTGGTAGAGCCGCGCGACGTCATAGGAGGCGCGGCCTCGCCAACGATCGCGCAATCGCGGTGCGTCGAACGCCAGCCAGCGATCCTGGAAGTTGCCGCTCCCATCGGCGAAGTCGTCCCAGTACCAGTTGTAGCCGTGGATGGCCGCAGTGCCCGTCGCGTCGGTGTCCGCATACGGCGAGTGGCGGGGGTCGCCGTTGATCTGGTGCCGCTCGCTGAACGGCACGTCTCCGGCGTCGGCGTAGAACCACGTGTAGGTGCGCGACAGGTTGCGCGGCTCGTTGCGGACCGGCCACAGCGTCCCGGCGCCGAGATCGGTGCCCAGGCGCGTCTCCACGGCAATGACGCGGTCCTCCGCGTCACCGTCGCTCGCCCCCGGTGCCGACTCGTACGCGCGCCGCAGGGACGCCGTGGGGATCGTCAGCACCCAGCGCGCCGTGTTCTTCGGCGCGCTGCCGTTCCACGCGAGGTCGCGCGTGAAGCGATTCGCGTCGGCGGCGGTGTTGGGCGTGGGGCACGGAACGTAGTCGAGGTCGTAGAGGCGGTACGTCGCGGGCAAGCCGCGACCTGCCACCTCGGGCGCCTCGAGCGGCGTGCCGTGCAGCGTGACGACGGTGCGGCTGCCGGCCGCGTCGTAGCGGACCTCGTACCACATCTCGCCGCGCTCGAAGCCACCGTCGCGCACGCCGTCCTGGTCGGCGTCGAAGAAGCTCTCGGCCGCGTCCCAGGTCTGGTCACCGTCGACATCGAGGAACGGCTCGCCATGGTTCGCTACGTAGGAGTCCTCGGCGGCCGTGTTGCCGTACGTCGCGGGATTCCAGGGTTGCCACGCGGGCGGCGTGGCGACTGTCGGGCCGTCGCGCGAGCCGTTGCCGTTGCGGTCCCAATAGGGCTCGGCGGCGTCCCAGCGACCGTTGCCGTTGGCGTCGGTGAAGGACTCGGCGGGACGCGCCGGGTCGAAGACGGCGTCGCCGTCCTGATCGGTCAGGGCCTCCGTCGCCGCGGTGTACACACCGTCGCCGTCCAGCTCCTGGTGCGGGTCGAAGGCGTCCTTCGTGCCGTTGCCGTCGAGGTCGAAGTAGGTCTCCGCGACCTGGCGGCGACCGTCGGCGTTCGTGTCCGTGAACGCCTCCGGATAGCGCGTGGCGTTCTCCAGCGCGCGGTAGGCGTCGCCGGTGCCGCTGCCGTCTGCGTCGATGCCGCCGGGCAGACGCTGCACGAGCAGCGACGGACTGGCCAACGCATTCGGCGCCTGGCTCAGGTCCGCGTCCGGGAAGACGACGACGGCGGGCACGCCGGCGTCATGGGCGCCGCTGCCGTTCCAGTCCTGGAACGTCTCGCCTGCGTCGTACGCGCCGTTGCCGTTGGCGTCGATGTAGGGCTCCGCCTGCGTCATCAGCACCTCGGCGCCGGACGCGCCCGCGAACGCGGTCTTGTAGGCGTGCACGCGGAAGCGCGGGGCGTCCGAGAGCGCGTCGTTGCCCGCAACGCGGCGCGGCGCGATGCGCTCGGGGTGCGTGACGACACGCCAGCCCGGCTTGCTCTCCGGCAGGCTGGCCGCGTCGCTGTAGTTGCGCGTCGGCGGCATCGGCAGCAGCTCGCCGTGCAGGTTCACGATGAGCGCGTTGTGGAAGCGATCGGGATCCAGGATCATGCGATCGAGCAGCAACCGCCACGTCAGCGTGTCCTGGTCGACGAGACCGGCCTGCACGCGCGCTTCGTGACGCGCCACGGCGTCGGGATAGCGCATGCAGTGGTTGTGCATGTCCGCCAGCGCGTAGGGGGCTTCGTTGCCGATGTCCCAGGTGCCGTTGCCGTTGGCGTCGACGTACGCCTCACCGGGATCGTGACGACCGTTGCCGTTGGTGTCCGTGAACGCCTCCTGCGACGCGTAGGCACCTTCGTGCGTGGGATTGGGCACGCCGTCGAGGTTGACCCGTGCGTGGATCCGCTCGGGCACGTAGTAGCGCTGGGACGCCATCCCGTCCGGCATGCGCCCGGGGTAGCAGTACGTCCACGGCGTGTCCTCGCGACTCGTGCGCGCCTCGTTCGTGTACGGCGCGTACTCGTCGTCGCGGCCGTATCCGAGGGCAGTGATCCAGTGCGTACGGAACTTGAGCCCGGGGTTGCGACCTTCGAGGTCGGTGAGCGTGGCCTCGATGAACGGCTGCATGGCGTCCATGTAGACCCACCAGCCGGGCACGTTCTCGCAAGCCACGAGGAAGACGTCGTAGACCTGGGTGGTGGGGAACGCGTCGCCGCTCGTCCGGATGACGGAGCTGATCTCCGCCATGCGCTCGCCCGGGACGAGGTCCCCGTGACGCATGCGGAAGACCTTCACCGTGCAGATGCGCAGGTCGCGGGTCGCGGCGCCGGGGAAGGGGCGCACGCTGATCTGGCGCAGCCAACGCCACGTGCCGCTGTCGCGCGTGTTGCCCGAGATCGCGCTACCGGCCGGGATGTAGGAGCCCGGGTTGGCCGGATCGGGCTGGATGGTCAAGGCCGGCTCGTAGCCGAGGCCGTCGTCGAAGCCGTCGAGGTCGGCGGCCACCTCGCCTTCGCCGCCCTCCACGAACGCGCGCAGCTCGGCGAGGATCGACAGGGCGCGCTGGCGAGCGAACGCCTTGTCGCCGAGCCAGTCGCTGCGCTGCGTCTCGCGTGTGATGTAGGTGACGCCTGCCATCGCCGCGAGGGCCATCAACGCGACGGCGATGAGGACCTCGAGCAAACCGAACCCTGCGTGCTTGCGCATCAATCCGTACCTCCGGTGACGACGACGCCGGGGCGGCTGGCGACCGGGAAGATCCCCTTGCTGCGCCGGTAGGTGCCCATACGCGTGAGCAGGTCCGCGACGATGCCGGCGTCGTACTCGATCTCGGCGAAGTCGCCGCCGGCGCCCTGCACGTCCACGTCGTCCTGCCCGATGAAGGTCCCGCGCAGATAGCAGGGCCCGTGGATCACGAGCCGCCCCGAGCACCAGAGCAGTCCGTTGAAGAAGGAGTTCGAGCCGGCCGCGAGGGTGCAGTCGCCCTGCACCACGACGATGCCCGTGCCGCGCAGCGGCCGCTCCGCGTTGAAGAGCGCGTCGCCCTCGATCACGGTCAGCGTGTACTCGCCGAGTGAGGGCGGCAGGATGCTCGCGTCCGTGACGGCCGCGTCGGCCATGCCCTTGAGGTCCGAGAGCGTGAGCCCGAAGACGCCCTTGAGGCCGCTCTTCCAGCCGGGCACCGACGTCGTCGCAGGTGACCCGCTGACCTCGCTGCCGGATTGGAGGACGGGATTGCCCGAGTTGGGCTTCACCGCGACGCCGACCGAGCTGCCGCCGCGAATGCGGGCGCGGTTGCCGATGGTGACCTGACTGCCGCGCCGCGCGCAGATCGCCGCGCCGGCCGGCGGCTTCACGGCCATGCGCCGAAGCTCGGTGGCGACGACGTCGTAGGCGATGCGCCAGTTGACGTCGTCGCCGAGGGGCAGATCGCCCCGCGGCCGGCGATAGAGCTCACCGTGGGCCTCGACCAGCCACACCGCCCCACCGGCCACCTGACCGCGCTCGCCCGAGACGTCGCGCACGCCCGCTGCAGCGTCCCAGGCGCCGTTGCCGTTCTGATCCGTGAAGGACTCGGCCCCGTCGCGGAAGCCGTTGCCGTTCGTGTCGACGAACGGCTCCTCGGCCGAGGCGAGCCGCACCTCGTAGCGGGCCCAGATCCCGGGCGTGACCTCGTACTCACGGACGAGACCGACCGCCGGATCCATCGTCTCGTTCACCGGCGGATTGGCCGTCGGTTCGAGGCGCGGCGCGAACGTGGTCACCGGCTGCACGTTCTGGCGCCGGAACCAGGAGAGGGCCTCGGCGACGCCGGCGAGGGCGACCTCGCGCGCGCGCACCGGTGCGTGGGCTCCGCTCTGGGCGGCGCCGTCACGAGCGAGGCCGGATTGGGTGCCGCTCACGATCATGGCGGCGATGAGGAGCACGCTGATGACGGCGACGAGGAGCGCGAAGCCGCCTTCTTCAGCGCGGGACGCGGCGTTGGGTTGGGAGGGCATGGGAGCGTCCGCTGCGACCCTGCACCACCACCCGGATCTCGCGTCGCCCGTTGTATCGTCCGCCTGCCTGCGCCGGACGGGCCCGATCAGGAATACCTAAACACTCTCTGTATCGGGCCTCCCTACGTGTCCGCCCCGCCCAAGGACTTACGGCCCACGCCACGCCGGGGGGCCAACCAAAGGCCCGGCCCGCGGGGGCTCACGCGAAACACCCTGCTAGCCTCCCCGCGTCCAACGTCGCGGGGTGGAGATCCGCCCCAAGGAGAATCACCACGTGCACCATTCCATCTTCCGAGCCCTGATCCTGGGCTCGATCATCGCTGCCTTGGCGCTCGCCGCGCCGGGCCGCCCCGCGCAGGCCGAAGACGAGCCTGCGGCCGGCGACGGCGCCGGCCCCGAGCCGGCCGGCATCACCTGGGTCAACGGCTGGGAGGCAGGTCGCGAGCAGGCCAAGAAGGACGGCCGACTCATCTTCCTCTACTTCGGCCGCAAGTCGCCCACCTGACCCCCCTGCAAGATGCTGGAGGACCGTGTGTTCTCCCAGGCCGAGAGTTGCCAGATCAGCGACAAGTTCACGGCCGTGCAGCTCCTCGGGGGCAATGACCTCGACGAAGAGGGCAAGGCCTTCATGGCGCGCTACGGCGTCCAGGGCTTCCCGACGCTCCTCGCCATGACGCCCGACGGCGCCGTCGTCGGCCGCCAGTTCGAGCGCACGCTCGAGGGCATCATCGCGGCCATGGAGCAGGCCGTCACGACGAACGAGGAGTTCAAGAAGACCGAGGCCGAGCTCGGCGAGAAGAAGGACGACGAGAGCATTCGCAAGCTCTCCGGCCTCTACAAGGAGCGCGCGCAGCTCGACGAGGCACGCAAGGGCTACGAGGCCCTCACGAAGAAGGACCCGCAGGTCGCCGATCAGGAGGCCCTCCTCCAGGTCCTCTCGGCCCAGGGCGACAACGACGCCCGCAAGGCCCTGCTCAAGGTCCTCGTCGACACGCGCGGCGACCACGAGAAGCACATCCGCTGGCGCATGGATCACGCCATGGCCGACCTGCCCACGCAGGTGACCTCGCGCGAGGAGTGGCTGGACGTGCTCGGCAAGCGCAAGGCGGCCCTCGAGGGTCTGCTGCCGAAGGTCGAGAAGGAGGCCGACCAGGCCGAGGTCCGCGGGATGCTGGCCCAGATCCTGTCCAACACGGGCGACCGCGAGGGCGCCCAGGCGCACTGGGACTGGATCCTCGAGAAGGCCCCGAAGAGCGGGGCGGCGGCCGCCGCCCTCTGGATGAAGGGTCAGAACCTGATCCGCCAGGGCCAGTTCGAGGGCGATCCGGCGAAGGTCGAAGAGGCCAAGACCATCTGGCAGCAGCTCGCCGATGACCACCCGGACACGATGTTCGGCAAGCGCGCGGGCCAGCTCATGCCCCAGCTCGACGGCCTGATCCAGATGCTGGAGGCCAAGAAGGCCGCGGCGGAAGAGGCCGCGCGCAAGAAGGCGGAAGAGAAGAAGGAGGGCGACGAAGAGAAGCCCGAGGAGAAGAAGGACGACAGCGTCCCGGCGACGCCCATCCGCTGATCCTCGCCCTTTTCTCGCATCCACACCAGCGCCCCCCGCGGCTCGCCGCGGGGGGCGTCTTCGTTGATACCATCCGCAATCCCGGGCCCAAAGGCCCAGGGCGCGAGCTTGCCATACCCAACGGAAATCGTCCTGCGGACACGACCCAGGTGGCGGAAGGCCCCCCCCGCGGCTAACCTCCCCGCGGGGCAAGACCGATGCAGAGCCGAACTTCGTAACGCGGAGCGAGGTTCGCCTGCAACCACATCGACGGAGCCTTTCGATGTCTCACGCAATCTTCGTGCGCATTCTGCGCACTCCGCTCGCCGTGCTGCTCGCGGCGATGCTCAGCTTGACCGCCGCGTCGTGCGGCGGCGCAGGCGGTGGCCCCGGCCCGTTTGGTGCCGGTCAGGGCCTCGTGCTGCTCAACTTCTCCCTCGACTCGGTGGACAACGTGGCGTTGAACACGGTCGTCGAGATGGAGTTCTCCGAGCCGGTCGACGGCGACACGATCAACGCGGCGGCGGTCCAGATCCGCGAAGGCCCGGCCTTCGGCCAGGACGTGCCCGGCGAGTTCCGGATCGTCGGCTCCACCGTGCTCTGGGAGCCGCGCCTGCCGAGCCTCTGCGACAACTCGGACAGCGCGCTCAAGCCGGACACGACGTACCGCGTCCAGCTGATCGGCTTCCCCGAGGAGTTCTCGATCCGCAACACGCAGGGTCAGCCGCTCGACACCACGCAGACCTACGAGTTCCAGACCCGTGCCGACACGGATCCGGACAAGTTCATCGACCAGCTACCGGGAACGCCCCCGGTGGTCACGGGCGCCTCGCCGGCCAACGGCAGTGAGGCGGTCAAGGTCGAGGGCGGCAACAAGGTCGTGCTCACGGTGAGTGAGAACATCGATCCGTGCACGGTCAACGACATGACCGTCTTCTTCCACATCTACCAGTTCGGCGACATCGCCACGTCGGTGGCCGCGAACGGCGGCACGGGCAACCCGTCCGGCTTCGCCCGCGACAGCGATCAGGCGACCAGCGACCAGACCCCGCTGGATCCCTTCACGTGGATGCTGCCCGCGCAGCAGGCGCTCGTGCAGACGCTCGCCACGCCGCAGAAGATCCCCGCTCGCATCCAGCTGGAGCAGAGCTTCGCGAGCACGCAGATCGAGATCACGCCCCTCTTCGGCTTCAGCGAGGATCCGCTGGCCAACCAGTCGAAGTTCCCCGAGAACGCGCTGGTGGTCGTGCAGGTCACGTTCGGCGTCGAGGACTTCGGCGGCAACTCGCTCACGCCGTTCACGATGTCCTTCACGACGGAGAACCTCCCGCCGCAGAACAGCGAGTACATCGTCGAGAACGAGGGCGAGACGGCCTACATCGACGCGGTCACGACGGCCGAGATCCACGAGCCGCGCGCGCCGAGCCGGGTGCAGGGCTTCCTGCTCTTCGCCGGCGACAGCGACAACGGCTCCGTGATCTCCCAGCCCACGCTGCCGGAGGACGACGCGGCCTGCACCACCCCGCGTCAGGTGAACGACGGCATCCCGGACGACTTCGATCCGGCCGCGGACTTCGTGTTCGACACGGGCGCCACGCGCAACCTGTGCCCCAACACGACCGACGGCTCGCTCGCGGTCGTGTGGGAGTTCCGCACGTTCCGCATCCGCAACGGCGTCACGGTCCGCGTGATCGGCAACAACCCGGCGATCTTCCTCGTGCAGGGTGACGTGACGATCGAGAGCGGCGGCACGCTGCTGCTGCGCAGCGACGGCTCGGGCGGCGCCCAGAGCGGCCGCGGCGCGACGGGTCACAATGACACGACGTCCGGCAACCCGCCCGACGCGCGGGGCGGCACCGGCATCGCCGGTGGCGGCGACGGCGGTGAGGGCACCGCGGCGCCGATCAACAGCGGCCTGCGCAAGGGCGCGGACGGCTTCCAGGGCTACGGCACGGGCGCTACGGATGACCACGGCTCGACCACCGCCGGCGGCCTGGGCGCCGGTGAGGGCGGCTCCGCCGTCGACGTGGTGAACGGCAGCAACCCCTGGCCGCAGGGCGCCTCCGGCGCGGGCGGCGGTGGCGGCCACGCCGTCGAGGGTGGCGACGGCCCGCAGGCCATCGGCGCCGCGACCACGCGCCTCACGAACGGCGTCGGCAACGGCGGCCTCGTGGTGCCCAACCGTGCCAACGCTGACGAGCTGCTCACGCCCTCCGCCGGTAGCGGCGGCGGCGGTGCCGGCTACAGCGTCGAGATCCCCGGTACCTTCAAGACCGGTGGTGGCGGCGGCGGTGCCGGCGGCGGCTTCGTCGACCTCACGTCGAGCGGCGACATCCTCGTCGCGGGCACGATCGACGCGGCGGGTAGCCGCGGCGGCAACGGCGGCAGCGAGTCGTTCCACGGCGGCGGCGGTGGCGGCGGCGGCTCGGGTGGCGGTATCCGCCTCCTGACGCCCAACGACATCAACGTCTCCGGCGGCACGATCACGACGGTCGGCGGCAGCGGCGGCACGGGCAACCGTGGCACGGCGGCCCCGCAGGCCGGCCCCCAGAACGACGGTGGCGACGGTGGCCACGGCCGCATCGCTATGGAGGACGGCAACTCGGTCATCACTGGTATCGGCGGCGCGAGCGTCACGCCCGGTGAGGGCACGCCTGGCTTCCACCGCGCCAACTTCAACCCGGGACGCTTCCAGGGTGGCGGCCTCGTGCCGCAGGCGACCTCCGAGATCTTCGCGATCGGTCCGCTCAACCCGGACTACCAGGTTCCCGCTGCGACCGACTTCCGCGTCGGCGTGCCCGTCGTCGCCTCGCGCGGCGCCGGCAACACGGCGATGCTGATCGAGGCGCAAGGCTTCCAGGCGCTGCCGGACGGCAACCCGGACCTCGGCTCGGGCACGGGCTGGTGGACCGTCTGCCGCTTCGTCGACTCGGGCATCGAGACGTCGCCCACGCAGCTGTTCTCGAACCCGCCGGGCACGGTCGCGGATCCCGCGACGGCCCCGACGGACAACGCTGGCGTCGGCATCGACAACCTGGACGGCAGCGAGTTCTTCCAGCTGCGCATCACGATCTGGCTTCCGGACTCGGTCGGCCCGTTCGACGCCGGTCCGTTCGTCGACCAGTGGGTGATCAAGTTCAGCCACGACCAGTAGCGGACAGACACCTCACGACCACCTACCGGGGG
>JASJDY010000088.1 GCA_030065025.1 Planctomycetota bacterium | reverse complement strand
ATCCCTGGGGTTCGGTCTCGCAGCAGACAGGTGGATGCCGGGGAGTCTCGCGCTCCCGCTCGCACACGCGCTCGACCCACGAGCGCCCTACGGCCGTCGCCGATGAGCGAGCGCGTACGGGAGCGCGAGCGCTTGGCCGCGTGGTCAATGGGGGGGCTCGGTGAACCGACCTCCTGAGGCAGGGACCACCCTCGTGCTACGCCTGCGTCTGCTCCTGCCCGCCCTCCTGCTGCTCGCGTTCTGCGTGCGCACGCCGACGCTTGGGCTGCCGCTGGAGGGCGCGGGAGCCGAGCTCGCCGCCCGCGCCGCAGGTGGTGACCTGCTCGCCGAAGGCTCGGCCCCGCTCATGCCCGCGCTCACCGCCGCCGCCACGACGCTCGGCGTCTCGCCTACGGCCGCCCTGCGCTGGCTCGACGCCTTCTTCGCCGCCCTGCTCGCACCCCTCGTTGTCCTGCTCGCAGGCGCACTCGGCATCGCCCGTGCGCGCGCCGCCCTCGCGGGACTGCTGCTCGCGCTCCATCCGCTGGCCCTGGTCGGATCGGGGGCCGTGGCTCCCGGTGCCGGCGCACTCGTCGCCGCACTCACCTGCGCGGCGCTCGCCGGCCTCGCCGGCGGTACACCCTGGCGCTCCCGGCTCGGGGCCGCCGCAGCCCTGCTCCTGATCGTCGCGGACGCCGTCGGGCCGCTGCTCGCCCTGCCGTTGCTGGCGCATCACGTACGGCGCGAGCCCTCGCCCCGCTTCCAGACAGCCGCCGCCATGCTCGCGGCCGGCCTGCTCATCGCGGCGCCGCTGACGTGGTGGCGCCTCCCCGGCATCGAGGCACCCGCTGTGGGCGATGCCCTCCTGTGGATCGCTGCCGCCGGACTGGGCGTGCTCCTCGCCGGGCTACCGCGCGGCGTGCGACACCTCGCAGCGTCTCCCGCCGGCAGCACGGTGTTGGGCGTCGGGCTCCTCGCGGGCGGCGCGGCCCTGCTCATGCCGAGCGCTCCGGCCCTGGTCGTCCTGCCCCTTCTCGTGCTCGCCGCCGTCGAGGGCACGGCTGCCTGGGCCGCTTCCTGGCGCCGTCGCCTGCTACCCGGGGCGGTCGGTGGTGCGCTGGCCGTCTCGACGTGGCTGGTCTCGGGCGGGCTCCAGGCGGCCCTGCCCATCGAGCCGGCCGCGGCGGGACGGCTGCACTACCTGCGTCAGGCGATGCAGGTGGCTGCCGACACCGTCGGCGACGGCGGCTGGATCGTGCTGGCTGTGGGCGAAGGCCGTCCGGAGGAGCAGGCCTCGCTCGCCGACCTCCAGCCCGCACGCTGGACGTGGGTCGAGCGCGCCGGCGCGGAGGACGACACGGCCCGCAGGCGTCTGCGCGTGTTCCCTGCGGCGGCGTTCGAGCCGGGGCGCAGTGTGGCCGTATTGGCCGAGGCCGGACGCGTGGACGGGATCACGACCTTCGACGGCGCGGGCATCTACCACGAGACGGTGGTGCGAGAGGTCGGGCCGTACGTCGTGCTGCGAGCTAAGCGACCGTAGATTGCAGGCATGAGCGCGAGCGACAGCCCCATCCTGAGCGTGGTGATGCCGGTCTACAACGAGATCGCGACCATCCACGAGATCCTCGAACAGGTGCTCGCCTCGCCGGAGGTCCTGGAAGTCGTGGTCGTCGACGACGGCTCGCAGGACGGCACGCGTGATGTCCTCGCCGAGATCTCCGACGAGCGTGTCCGCGTCGTGCTGCACCCGCACAACCGTGGGAAGGGAGCCGCGGTACGCACGGGCTTTGCCGAGGCACGGGGCGACGTGGTGGTCGTCCAGGATGCCGACCTGGAGTACGACCCCGCGGAGTACCCGGTGCTCCTCGATCCGATCCGCGCCGGCGTCGCCGACGCCGTGTACGGCAGCCGCTTCCTGGCCGGCCCGAGCCGCGTCCTCTACTACAAGCACCGCCTGGGGAACGGGTTCCTGACCTTCCTCAGCAACCTGGCCACCGATCTGAACCTCACCGACATGGAGACGTGCTACAAGGCGGTACGTCGCGAGATCCTGCAGTCCCTGGACCTCACGCAGGAGCGCTTCGGCATCGAGCCGGAGCTCACTGCGAAGCTCGCGCGCGCCGGAGCGCGCATCTACGAGGTCCCGGTTTCCTACCGCGGACGCACCTACGCCGAGGGGAAGAAGATCGGTTGGCGCGACGGCGTCAAGGCGCTGTGGTGCATCTGGAAGTACGGCGTCCTGCACCGCTGATCCACGCGCACGCGGTGGCGCGCCGACGTTGCGTTCGCCCTGGGGCACCGCTACAGTCGCGCGACGCGCGCCGCAGCCAGTGTCCGGCGGTCGCACAGTTCGGAGGACGCCCGTCGGCCGTGGTGACAGCTCGCAAGTCCAACTCCAAGCGCAGCCGAGCGCGCCGCCGCGAGCCCGAGTGGGCTCGCTGGACCGACCAGGAGCTGCTCGATCTGCGCATGTGCGACCTCGGTCTGACGCTGCGCGGCACGTGGATCGAGCCGCTGATCGAGAAGCTCCACGCCGAGATGGCGCGGCGCGGCATTCGACTCAAGCCCCATGCATGGCTGAGCAACGAGTGGTTCTCGCCGGATAGCGTTCCGGGCATCGCCGTGCCGTTCTATCTGGCGCATCCGCGCCTGATGCAGCTCGAGCGCCGGCAGATGTTCCAGGTGGAGGGCGGCACCAAGGAGTGGTGCCTACGCATCCTGCGGCACGAGGCCGGACACGCCTTCGATACCGCCCATCGCCTACGGCGTCGGCGCTCGTGGCAGCGCACGTTCGGTCGTGCCTCACGCGCGTATCCGCAGACCTACCGCCCGAAGGCCGAGAGCCGCAACCACGTACTGCACCTCGACTGGTGGTATGCGCAGAGCCATCCCTGCGAGGACTTCGCCGAGACGTTCGCCGTCTGGCTCAAGCCCGGTTCCCGTTGGCGCACCCAGTACGAGGGCTGGCCGGTCCTGAAGAAGCTCCAGTACGTCGATGACGTCGTCGACGAGGTCGGCGCGCAGCCCGCACCGGTGCGCTCGCGGGCGCACGTCGAGCCGCTGCGGTCCATGAGGCGCACGCTCCGACGCCACTACCGCATGCGGCGCGATCGCTACGGCGTGGACCTGCCGGACTTCTACGACCAGCAACTGGAGCGGATCTTCGCGCCCGGGCGCTCCGAGACGCAGGAGGCCGCCTCGACCTTCCTCCGACGCGTCGGCAAGGACCTGTGCCGCCGCGTCGTGAGCGTCACGGGTACGCACCCCTACACCGTGGACCAGTTCCTGAGCGAGATGATCGCCCGGTGCCGCCGGCTCAAGCTCCGACGCACCCGGTCGGAGCGGCATGTCAAGCTGGAAGCGGCCATCCTGCTGGCGGCCCAGGTCCTGGGCTACGTCAACGGGGGCGGCCATCACGTGGCCCTCTGAGGCGATCCGGCATGTTGCGGAGACCGGCTTGAAGCGCGTCCTGGTTCTCGTAGGGGAAGGATCCCGACCGCCCCGGACCCTGGAGGGGATCCCCGACGAGAAGGTCTCCGAGTGGAAGATGGAGTACGACGTGCTCGCCGCCCTGGAGGCGCGCGGGTACGAGCCGAAGACCGTCGAGGTCAGCTACGACCTGAGCCGCATCCGAGACGCCGTCGAGGAGCACAAGCCGCACGTCGTCTTCAACATGCTCGAGGACTTCCACGGCCACGTCGTCTTCGACCAGAACGTGGTCGCGTACCTCGAGCTGCTGCGTGTGCCGTACACGGGCTGCAACCCGCGCGGCCTCGTGCTCAGCCGTGACAAAGCGCTCACGAAGAAGATCTGCGCGTACCACCGCATCCCTACGCCGCGCTTCCAGGTGTTCCCGCGCGGCCGCGCGGTGCGCCGGCTCAAGAAGGGCGTCGCGTTCCCGCTCATCGTCAAGTCCCTGCTCGAAGATGCATCGGTCGGCATCTCGCAAGCCTCCGTCGTCAACGACATGGAGCAGCTCGCCAAGCGCGTCGCGTTCGTCCACGAGTCGGTCGGCGACGACGCGATCGCCGAGGAGTACATCGAGGGTCGTGAGCTCTACCTCGGCGTGCTCGGCAACCTCCGGCTCGAGACGTTCCCGCTGTGGGAGCTCAATCTCGACGACCTGCCCGACGGTGCGCCGCGCATCGCGACTGCGCGCATCAAGTGGAACCTCAAGTACCAGCGCAAGTACAAGATCCGCTCCGGGCCTGCGGAGGAGCTGCCGGAGGGGATTGCTGCGCGCGTGGCGCGGCTGAGCAAGCGGGTGTTCCGCCTGCTCGGGCTGAGCGGCTATGCGCGGCTCGACTGGCGCATGCGCCCGGACGGTCGGATCTACCTGCTCGAAGCCAACGCGAATCCAGACTTGTCGTCGGACGAGGACTACGCGCTGTCGGCGGCGGCGCACGGCCTGTCGTACGAGGAGCTGATCCAGCGCATCCTCAACCTGGGCTTGCGGTATCACGCGAGCTGGGACTGAAGAGAAACCGCAGAGGACGCAGAGGCCGCAGAGGCTGGCTGTGCGCTTCAGCTTCAGGTCGCCGAGCGACGCACGAGCAAGATGTCGCTGTCACGCAGGCCGCGGATTTGCTCGTGTGTAGCTCGGCCCGTCTCGACGAGCACCCGTCCGCCGCGGCCCTCGAGACCGTGAGTGCCTTGCCACTGAGGAGATAGGGCGAGCCAGCTCACGTCCAGTGCCTTGCTCACGGAGGTCAGCAGTCGACTCCAGTCCGCTGCGCGCTCGGTCCGCGGCGGTCCAACACCTTGGTGGCGTGGCCCCGGAAACGCGTCGTCGCAGTCGCACGGGCCGCTCCTGGGCCGGATGTACACCCCAGGTTCCGGCAGCCGCTTCAGCGCGATGCGGAACGGAAGATCTCCAGGTGTGAAGCCGGCCTCGACACACGCCCGGTGCAGGTCTGCTTCCGCGATCGTGGCGGGAGCGGCCATGACGATGTAGCGGCACATGGGCTTCGGACCCGGTCTCTGCGTCCTCTGCGTCCTCTGCGGTGGATTCAGTGGGAGAGAGCCGTCGTCTCCCAGCGGCCCCTACTTGTCCTTGCGGTTCTTGCGGGTCTTCTGGGCCTTGGCGAGGATCTCGGCCGCCGCCTCCAGGGCGTCGTCCCACGGCTCGCGATTGTCCACGTCGACCGTCGTCACGAAGGCCAGCACGAACTTGCCCTCGGCCGTCATCTGCAGCGCGTTCGTCGCGCCGTCTGCCTCACGCGTGCCGGCGAAGCCGAACAGGCCGCCGTCACGGCCGGAGCCGCCCTCATCGATCTTCGCGCCGCTCTTCTCGGCGGCGCTCTTCGCGAGGTTCACGTAGCTCTCGGCCATGCCGCCCGTACGGAACTCGAGCAGATACACGGTCGTGCCCGTGCCCGGCTCGCCCTTCGTCGCGGTCCACTTGTTGCCCTTGCGGAACGAGGAGACCTCGGCATTCCAGATGCGCTTCTCGAGCGGCGCCATCCACGCCTCGACGTCCGCCGGCGGGCAGGCCTCGCCGTTCACGGTCCAGCCCTCGGCTTCGGGCATGAGACCGGCGAACTCCTTGAGGATCTCCTCGGGCATGCGGCCCGCCTTCGTGAAGAGGGCGAGGTAGCTCTGGGGGTTGAGGATGTGACCGCGGTCCGTCGGGGGCTTGTTGAAGACGCCCTTGATGCCGGGCCGGCGCCTCTTGGCGATCGCCTGCATGAACGCGTGGCCCTTGATGATGGCGAACTTGCCCTCCGACGCCATGGCCTGGCCCTCGGGCGTGGCGTCTTCCGCCGCGGGTGCGGTGATGAGCGCTACCAGCTTGTCGAAGGTGTCGGCGTCGAAGTCCTGCTCCTGATTGGCCCAGGTCTTGCCAATGCGCTCGGTCTCGTACTGCGCGTGGCCCTGGAGGACGGCCCCGGCGCAAGCCACGGCGTCCGGCGTCTTCGCGGCGTCGAGCGCTTCCTTCCAGCCCGTCATGAGCTGACGGTCCACGGCGATCACGCCCATGCGCACGAGCAGGAGCCGCAGCACGTTCTCGTGGGTGAGGCTGTCGTCCCCCGCGGCCGCGGCCGCAGCGAGGGCGTTCTCAGGCACCACATGCACCACGTTCTCGGCCGGGTCGTACGCCGCGACGCTGCGGGCAGCGAGCTTCGCGGCCATCTGGCGGACGCCCGCCT
The DNA here is from genome assembly GCA_030065025.1 of Planctomycetota bacterium. Classification (GTDB taxonomy): domain Bacteria; phylum Planctomycetota; class PLA2; order PLA2; family JAEUHO01; genus JAHEIK01. The sequence goes on along the minus strand of JASJDY010000088.1, from coordinate 6,135 downwards.
CATCGGCGGCGCCGAGCGTGCGGAACGCGGCGTCGTAGTCGGGAGCCATGAACGCGGCGATGGCGTCGGCCGTGCTGCGCCGCACCGTCGGCTTCTCGACGAAGTCCATGCCGGTGGCTTCCTTGACCCAGACGCAGGCTTCTTCCATGCGCTTGGAGAGGTAGCGCTCGTTGGACCACTTGCCGCCGACGGCAGGCGCCGCCACCGCTCCGCCCTTCTTCTTCTTGATGGGCAGCTTCGGCTTCTCGAACGGCACCAGCAGGCCGAGCGCGATGCCCAGCAACGGGATGAGCAGATGGACGGGACGCAGGTTCATCGGGCGATCTCCGAACGGTGGGGGCCTACTCTGCCTCGCCGGCAGCGCGGGTGGCAAGGCCTGCCCCGCGCGCTCCCGGCAGCGCGGAGCGCAGTATGCTACGGAGCGCCTGCCGCCCGGAGGATCCGATGCCGCGGACACTCGTGACCGTCCTGATTGCCGCCTGCGTATTGGCGGCGCTGGGCAGCGTTCTGCTCCACCAGCCGGCCGTGGCGCGCGGAGGGGACGCCGAGGAGGCCGATGCGGGCTACGTCGGCTCGCAGGTGTGCCAGAACTGCCACCAGGAAGAGCACGCGCTCTGGCTCGGCTCCAGCCACTTTCACACGTTCGAGCGAGCCGGCCCCGAGAACATGCCGCCCGAGGTGCTCGCCGGCGAGACGGTCCAGCACGACCCGGGGAGCACCACGTTCCACGTCGAGGGCGAGCGCTACTACGCCGAGACGATCGGCGCGGACGGCAAGCCCCAGCGCTTCCACCTGACTCACGTCGTCGGCCGGATCCGTGTGCGCATGTTCGTGGCCACGATGCCCGACGGGCGCCAGCAGGTGCTGCCGGCGATGCTCGAGGTCCCCACGGGCAAGTGGTTCGACTACACGAAGCTCCTCTTCGGCGCGGGCGGCGAGGACTGGCTGACGCCGCCTGTCGTCAAGCCGGGGGACGGCTCGTTCTGGACGGGCACGCAGCGCTCCTGGGATGCGCGCTGCGCGTACTGCCACGTCAGCGGCTTCGAGTTTCGCCGCCCCGGTCCCGACGGCACGGGCGCGCGCTACCAGCGACGTCAGCTCGGCGTCGACTGCGAGAGCTGCCACGGCCCGGGCGCCGAGCACGTGGAGTTCCGCGAGGCGAAGCTCGAGGGCGATGATCCGATCGTGGCCTACGACGAGCTGGCGCATCGCGAGGCGCTGGGCATGTGCCTGCAGTGCCACCTGACCGGCGAGGTGCTCGCCCGCTCGTTCGAGCTGGGCGGCGACATCTTCGAGCACAAGGATCCCGTGTTGCTCGTCGACCCCGAGCGCATTGACGCTGCCGGTCGTCCGCTGGAGCTCATCTACGACGGTACGCCCATGTCCGTCAGTCGCTGCGTCAGCGAAGGCAAGATCACCTGCATCACGTGCCACGATCCGCACGGGAGCAGCCAGCCGTCGCAGCTCCGGGACGACCCGTCCAACGACAAGCTGTGCACGACATGCCACGAGGACGTCGCGAAGGACATCGCCGCCCACACGCACCACGATCCGGCGGGGAGCGGCTCACGCTGCGTGAACTGCCACATGCCGTTCCTCTCCGTGGAGCGGGGACACGGCGCCGTGGCGGATCACAGCATCAGCACACCGCACTTCGGACTCAAGGGCCGCCGCACGGCACAGAACGCGTGCGTGTGGTGCCACCAGGCAGGCCTCAACGCGCCGACCCCGGTACCGGAGCTCGACGCCGCGGCGCTCGAGAAGCAGGCGCGAGCGTGGTACGGCAAGGGCGTCGAGCCCAAGCCGTGGATGCAGGCCTTGGGTGCGGCGCGCGCAGGAGAGCCGGACTCCGCGGGAGGTCTGATCGCGCTGCTCGCCGATCCGAAGGAGAACCGGATCCTGCGTGCGTCGGCGATGCAGCTCCTCGGCCGCCAGGCCGAGCGCAGCCCCCTGGCCGTGCTCGCCTACACACGGGACGAGGACAGCCTCGTGCGCCGGCACGCGGTCACGGCGCTAGCGCGCCTCGAGGGCGAGATCGTGGACCAGGCGCTCTTGCGTGCGCTGCGTGACGAGTCCGGGTTCGTCCGGATCGCCGCCGCGCGAGCGGCGCTCGAGGGCTGGCGCCGCGTGCAGCAGAACCCCGAGCTCCTGAAGGCGATCCTGCCGGTGCTGACCCGCGACGCGGAAGACGGGCCCGAGCACGACATGCGCTGGTTCCGCCTCGGCGCGGCGCGCAGCATCGCGGGCGACGAGGCCGGCGCGCTCCAGGCGTACGAGCGCGTCATCGAGCTGGATCCCTTCGCGATCAACACGGCCAAGGAGGTCGAGCGCCTCCGGAAGAAGCTCGGCCGGCGCTAGCCCGTCGTCGTCGGGATGAGGCGCGCGGGGTCGTACTCGGCAGGCGGCGTCGACAGACCCAAGAGCGCCTCGGCAGCGATGCGTCCCACGGCGTAGGACAGCGTCACGCCGTGGCCGCCCAGCCCTGCGACGTGAAAGAGCCGCGGGCTGCGCGCGTCGAAGCCGATCACGGGCATGCGGTCCGGCGCGAACGTGCGCTGACCGACCCACGCGAGCGTGACATGGAGGTCACCGAGCTCGGGTTGGTGCTCCTCGAGCTTGGCGCCGAGGTCGGGCAGGACGTCCTCGTCCTCGCCGTAGTCGCCCGGTCCCGCGTCCGCCTCATCGCACGCGCAGAGCAGCCAGCCGCCCGACTCGGGTCGGAGGTAGTAGCCGCCCTTCGTGTCCCAGACGAACGGCCAGTCGGGGTCGATCGCCGTGTCCGGCTCCGAGACGTAGAGCGTGCGATTACGCGGCGTGAGCGGCAGCCCGGCGAGCTCGCCGGCCCACGGCCCGGCCGCGTTGACGAGCACGTCTGCGACCACGGTCCCGCGCGACGTCTCGACGTGCACGCCGTCATCGCGTGCGTCGAACGAGACGAGCTCGCAGCCGTACCAGACTTCCGTGCCCTCGAGATAGCGCTGCAGCAGCGCCGCGACGTCGACGATGCCGTCCTCGGAGGAGTAGAGCCCCTTGCCTCGCAGGCAGGGCACGTGCTCCGAGACGTCGTCGTCGCCCCAGCCGAGCATCACGCCGCCGGTGCGCCGGAACTCGGCGAGCTCACCGGACCTCAGGACCGCGCCGCTCTCGTCCGCGAGCGGCTGCAGCTCCGGGTCGTCGCGCATCTCCACGCGCAGCATGGCGGCACTACGTCCGGAGGAGTGCACGCCCGCGACGTCCTCGCGCTCGACGACGAGCACGTCGTCACAGCCCGCGCGGTGCAGGTGCCATGCCGTGGCGGCGCCGGCGAAGCCGGCCCCGATGATCACGTAGCGACGACGCTCCGTTTCCATGCCTGCGTCATAGCACGCGCGGCAGCGGCGTACCTCTCCCGATCAGCGTGATCGGTCCGGAGCGACCAGCACCCAGGAGGCGACCTGCTCGGGCGTCAGGAGCTCCTGGAGCACGCGGCCGTTGAAGCGCCGCTGGAGCACGTTGCCCTCGGCCTGGATGTTGGCCATTTCCATCTGCATGCCCGCCATCTTGGGGCTGTCCGGGCCCATCAGGGCGCTCTTGGCGGCGGTCTTCAAGCGCCGCTCCTGGAAGGCGCGGCGATGGGGGGCGAGCTCCTTGCGCATGCTCGTGAGACGCTCCCTCTGCGCGGGCGTGAGCTGGACGGTGCGCAGGAGGTCCACGGAGGTGGCCTGCCGGTCCTGATGCGACACGCGCGGAGGAATTGCCTCGAGCGCCTGCCACTGGGCGGGCGTCAGGATGCGACGGCTCTCTTCCACCGCCCAGCGCGTGAGCTCCAGGAGACGTCCCTGGGCCTCGCCGATCTCCTTCTGGAGCCCCGGCTTGCGGCCGTTCGGCGTCTTGGGATCGCGCGCCTCGCCCTGCAGGCGCTTCACGGCCGCGTTGTCCGGCGAGGACTCGGCCTGCACCTCCTCGAGCATGGCCCGGATGCGCACGCCTTGCGGCGCCGTCAGGCCCGGCAGCGCATAGACGTGCTGGATGACGGTCTCGTGCTGTTGGTACGCACGCGGCAGCACGCGGTGGATTGCCGCCCGCTGCGCTTCCGGCACCACGTAGTCCACCAAGCGCCACCAGCGCTTCTCGATGCCGCGCACCTCCTCGTCGAGGCTCGCCACGAGGGCGTCGCGCTGGTCCTTGGTCAGGCCGCCTTGCTTGCCACTCGTGAGCAGACGCGCTCGACGGCCGTGGAGCACGAGCAGGGCCCCGTCGACGCGGGGCAGCACGCCGGCGAGCAAGGCGCGCGACTCGGCCGGCAGGCCCTCGACATAGAGCACGAGACCCATCGCGTAGCGAGCCACGCGGTACGGACCGCTCGGCGCTGCGGCCACGTGGCGGAGCAGGCGCCCGTCGATCTCGGGCATCTCGAGCGCCTTCAACGCCTGCGCGACGAGCGGCGCGAGCTCCTGCTCGACGCGGTGGATCTGCTCGGCGATGCGGCGGCCGCCGTCGTCTTGCGGATCCTTGCGCGCGGCGCGGTGGGCGCGCAGCTTCTGGACGCGCTTCGCGAGGACGGCCACGCGCTGGGCGAGCTCGGGATGATCGCGGGCGAACTCGCCACGCTCCAGATCGTTGAGCGGGAGCAGGTCGAAGTTGCGCACGTCCAGGGGCGCGGGTGTGTCGTCCGCACCGGCGACGGGCGCAGCGAGGAGCAGACAAAGCGCTCCCAGGATCACGGCTCGCAGTCGCATGTCCGGCTCCTTTCGGCTACCGCTTGTAGCCCCAGTGGCCCATGACCCAGCGCGTCACCTGTTCGGGCGTCAATACCTCGGCGAACACGCCACCGAGGTACGCGCGGCCGGCTGCGGCGCCCTCGGCCTTCGCGCCCTGCATCATCATCTGCATGCCCATCATCTGGGGCGAGTCGGGGCCGTAGTCGGCGCTCTCACGCCGCAGCTCGCGCATGCGCAGGGACGCCTGGCGGCGCTCGCTGCGCAGCTTCTTCTGGAGGGCCTTCATCTTGACGTTCTGTGCGGGCGTCGGCTTGAAGCCCTCGAGCACACGCTTGAAGTTCCCGCTGCGCTCGTTCGTGGAGAGCCGCGGCGGGATCGCCTGGTACTCCAGCCACTGTTCGTTGGACAGGATGGAGCGCGTGGTCTCAGCCGAGAAACGACGCAGCGCGGACAGGCGCTTGTAGGCCTCGCCCCGTTCGCGCGTGAGGGCCGCGCGCTCCTCACGCGAGATCGACCGATCGCGCAGGCGCGTGGCGATGCGCTTCACGGCTGCGTTGTCCGGCGACGCTTCCTGCTCGAGCTCCGTGAGAGCCGCACGCAGGCGGGTGGCCTGCGAAGGCGTGATGCCGGGCAGCTGATAGAGGTGCTCGACCGGCTGGGACTTGCGCTTCATGCGCTGGGGCAGCCAGCGCCACACCGTGACCTTCTGATCTCGCGTGAGCAGCAGGTCGACCAACAGCCAGAAGCGCTGATCGATGACGCGCATCTGGCGGTCGAACGTCTGACCGACGCCGCGCGTCTCGGCCCTGTCGAGCTTGCTCTGCTTGAGCGCGAGCAACGTGCGCTCCTTCTGGGCCGTCAGCGCCGCGTACGCGCCGTCGACCTGCGGCACGACCCGCTCGAACAGCGCGCGCTGCTTCGGAGCCAGGTCGTCGAGGAGCAGGACGAGACCGTGCGAGTAGCGCTCCATGCGGCCCGGGCCGGAGGGAGCGTGGTTCATGTACGCGATGAGCCGCCCATCGACGCCGTGCTCCACGAGGGCCTCGGTGAGCCGGTGGCGGAGCGCGGTCGTCTGGATGCGCAGGCGACGCGCCTCGGCGAGCAGCTTGGTGCGCTGGGCCTTCGGCAGCTTGGGCTTCGCAGCCTGCTTGTTGAGCTTGGCGATCTTGCCGTTGAGCGCCTTGAGGCGATACGTGAGCACGCCGTGCTGCTTGTTGAAGTCCTCGCGCTGGAGGTCGCTGAAGGGCAGCAGGTCGGCCTTGCCCGGCGCGAGCAGGGGCGGCTTGACCTGCGTCGTGGGGATGTCGTCCGCCAGCGCAGCGGGAGCGGCGAGGGCCAGGATCAGACACGTGAACCAGAGCGCGGCGAGGCGAGGGGCGGTCATGCGAAGAGCTCCAACGGCTTGTGGTCGCCGAGCACGGGGCGCGGATCGATC
>JASJDY010000094.1 GCA_030065025.1 Planctomycetota bacterium | reverse complement strand
GTAGGGGCGGCCGGAGACCCGCGCGGAGCGCGGGGCGAACGCCCGCCCGCATCGAATCTCCAAAGGCCTGACGGCGGCATGTACGCCCCAGCCCATGGTCCCAGCCGCCTGCAGGCACCCGTGCCATACTGGATTCGGATCGGAGACCTGCCATGAAGCCGAGCCGCATCACCCTGCTCCTCTTGCCCCTCCTCCTCGTCGCACTCGCCGTCCCTGCGTGGGCGGAGGACGAGGAGCCCTCGAGCAACGATCTCAAGGAACGCATCCGCAAGAAGATGGAAGGCATCCTCGAGCTGATGCGGGAGAACGAGAAGGCGCTCCTGAAGCTCAGCACAGGCACGGCCGCGAAGACCAAGAAGGTCGACGTCGAGGTGCCCGACAGCCCCAAGGGCAAGTCCGGCGGCGCCGCCGGCTCGGACGGCAACTCCGGCACCACAGGAGCGAAGGGTGGCGAGATCGGGCGCAAGCTCGACGAGCTGATCGAGGGCCAGCGCAAGAGCGGCGGCAAGATCCCGGACGAGCTCAAGCAGCTCGTCGAGATGATCCCGTTGTGAAGCAGCTGCTCGAGCCAGTTCGGCTCCCAGCAGAACCAGCCGCAACAGAAGCAGGGCCAGCAGCAGAAGGATCAGGAGCAGGAGGCGCGCGACTCGCGCAAGGAGTTCGGCAAGGCCGAGAAGAACCAGAACGAGCCCAAGAACGGCAAGGACTCGCCCCAGGATCCGGCGAAGCGCAGGCCCAAGGGCGGCAAGCCCGAGGAAGCCGGCTCCGACGACAGCAAGCGGCCGGACAACGTGCCCGCGTGGATGGCGACGCTCCCCCCCGAGATCCGTGACGCGATGGCGGGCGGCCGTGCCGAGGACGTCCCGGCCAAGTACCGCCACCTCATCAAGCGCTACCACCTCTGGCTGCAGCGCAACAAGAAGCCGTAACGACTGCAGGAATCTGTAGGGGCGGCCGGAGACCCGCGCGGAGCGCGGGGCGAACGCCCGCCCGGATCGAATCTCCCGGCGCGTGACGGCAACATGGCCGCCCGTAGGCGTGCTTGCGTACGAGACGCCGGCACCTGGCCGAACGCCCGCCCGCCACGAAGCACGGAAGCCCCGACCGAACGCCCCTCGAACCCCGGCGCGCCCGCATCTCCCCGTAGACTGCACTTCTCTACGGAGCCCCTACGTGCCGCGTCCTTCCGTCCGTGTCGCCCTGCTCGCCCTGGTCGTCATGGGCCTGCTCCTGCCCGCGGGTTCGCCGGCCGCACTCGCGAAGGACGAGCGACTCAAGCGCGGTACCCCGGAGCCGCTCGCACTGCAGAAGGCGCGCCGCAAGGCGATCCGCCGCGGCTGCGACTTCCTGTGCGGCAAGCCGGGCAGCGTCCCGAGGACCCCGGGCTACGAAGGCAAGCAGCGCTTCGACGGCGGCTTCGGGGACAACCGCGCTGTCGTGGCGCTCACCTCGCTGGCCGTGCTCGCGCTGATGGCAGACGGCTCCACCGACGGGCGCGGTCGCCATGGCAAGGCCGTGGCTCGCGGCATCGACTTCCTGCTGCGGCTGGTGGAGAACCCCAAGCCGAGCAAGCGCTATCCCGAGGGCTACTTCTGGTACCACAAGGACAGCACCTCGCGGATGCACGGCCAGGGCTTCGCGACGCTTGCACTGGCCACGGCCTTGGGGACCACCAACGGCAAGCGCGCCCGCCGCATCCGCAAGGCGTTGGTGAAGGCCGTCGCCTGCATCGAGCGCGCCCAGACGTCGACCGGCGGCTTCGGCTACCAGCCGGAGCCGAGCACCGACCACGAGGGCAGCGTGACCGTCGCGGTCGCCCAGGGGCTGCGCGCTGCGCGCGACGCGGGCATCGTCGTCAACGAGAACGTCATCCGGAGCGGCCTGCACTACCTGCGCAAGAGCCAGAAGAAGGACGGCTCGTTCCAGTACAGCCTGCACCAGGACCAGTCGTCCTACGCGCTCACCGCCGCCGCGCTCTCGTCGTTCTTCCTGTACGGCCGCTACACGGACGGCCCCACGCTCACGATCTCGCGCGCCATCGAGTACATGCGCGGCAAGCTCGAGCGGCACACGGACGTCGCGTGGTTCTACTACGGCCACTTCTACGCAGCGTGGGCCGCGTGGCAGTGGGACGGACACACGTGGTCGCCGGAGGGCAAGAACCTTTGGGGCTGGTGGCATCGCCGCGTGTATCCGGATCTGCTCCGCAAGCAGAGGCGTACGGACGGTTCGTTCGAGCCGGACAGCGGGCGGTACGACTACGGGCCGGTGCTGTCGACGGCGTTTGCGGTGCTGACCTTGGCGATCCCGGACGAGGTGATCCCGATCTTCCAGCGTTGACGTCGCGGAGCGGCGTCAACGCTCCGTGCTGGTGCCGGTGCCCGGGGGCGGTGCCCGGCCGATCGCTCCTCGGGGGACAAGGCCACGGCACGGCGCGGACGAGGGGAGATCCCTCGCGCTCGCGATCTCGCTCGCGCTCGACCCTCGGACGCGAACCGTCAACCGCCCGAGGGTCGAGCGCGCACGCGAGCGGGAGCGCGACAACGCCCCGTGCCGGTGCCGGTGCCCGTTCCGACCGGTTGCGCCCGGCCCCCCCCAGCGATCGGTCCCAAGGCGACGAACGGGTCGGGCCGAGATTCGCCCTTCGGCTCCCTTTGGTCGCTCAGGGCTCCCAGCGGCCCCTACAGCCCCCTGTAGCCGGTGCCCGTGCCCGCGACGTGGTCACATCGGCTTGCGCGACCCCCTGCCAAGCGGCTCGTTGAGGCTGCCGCTGCGCAGGCCGTCGAGGTCGAGCGCCACGTAGGCGAAGCCCGCCTCCCGGATGCCGGCCACGATCCGTTCGCGCATCCCCGGGGCCAACGCCGCGCCCAGCTCGTCGACCGGGATCTCGACACGCGCCACCGGATCGTGATCGCGCACGCGCACCGCGCGCAGGCCCAGGTCTTTCAGCACCCGCTCGGCCTGCGCCACGCGCAGCAGGCCCTCGCGCGTCACCTCGGTGCCGTAGGGGAAGCGGCTCGACAGGCACGCCTCGGCGGGCTTGTCCCACGTGTCGAGTCCGCGATGACGGGAGATCGCGCGCACCCAGGACTTGCCGACGCCCGCCTCGAGGAACGGCGAGCGGACGCCGTGCTCCCGGGCCGCGGCCATGCCCGGGCGATGGTCGCCGGCGTCATCGGCGTTCGTGCCGTCGACGACGTACGCGAGCCCACGCTCCGCGGCGACGCGCCGGAGCTCGCCGTAGAGATGGTCCTTGCAGTGGAAGCAGCGGTCGGGCGCGTTGCGGCGGAACGCCTCGATGTCGAGCTCCGAGCCCTGCAGGCCCACGTGCTCCACCCCCACCGCGGCCGCCTGCGCACGCGCCTCGGCGAGCTCCTCCTCCGGCAGGCTCTCGCTGCGGCTCGTGACGGCCAGACACCGCTCGGGTCCCCAGGCCTCCGCGGCGAGGCTCAGCAGGAGGGCGCTGTCCGTGCCGCCCGAGAGCGCAACCACACCGCCGCCTGCATAGGTCCCGAGGTGGTCGAGCACATGACGCTCGGCCTCGTCGGGCGAAGCGAACGCGGGACGGGAACCGGCGTCGGAATCCATGCGCGGGATCCTACACGCAAAAAAGAGATCGCCCCGGCGCACGGTCGCGCCGGGGCGGGGCAAGCGGCCCCGAAGGGCCTGTCAGAAGAAGCACGACCTACTGGTCGTGCTCGAACCGAATCAGCCAGTCGTCCAGGTAGGCGCCCGGATCGAACGGTCCGACCGAGCCCGGCAGGCGCATCGTCATACGCAGCTGGATGAACTCGTGCCCGCCGCCGTTCAGACCATTGAGCTCGGTGAAGCCGCCGGCACCGCCGGTGTTGTCCGGGGCCACCGCGACGTCGCCGGGGTGACCGGCGAACCAGAGGGGCGACGTCTCGACGCCGCTGTCGCGGAAGTAGCCGATGCTGACCCAGCCGGTGGCGCTCGCCTGGTCGGCGGTGCCGTCCGGCCGCATCTGGTAGCCGCGCGCCTCGACGAAGAGCGCGGTGACGCCGGCGCCGGGCGAGCCGGCGATCGGGATGCCGACGCGGAAGTCGGTCTGCCCACCGTACGTCTGCTCGGGCTCGAGGAACGTCGGGTTGAAGCCCGCGTAGTTGCCGATCGGGATGAGCTCCGTGACGGCCTTGGGCTCGAGCCCGCCGCCCTGGAAGCGGCCCGGATCGAAGATGCCACGGTAGAAGCCGACCTGGCCCTCGCCCGGCGTCACGTTGGCGGAGCTGAGACCGGCGATGACCGAGTCGAAGTCCTCGAGCGCGATGCGGCCGTGGCCGCCATCGCCGCCGTCGTTGCGGTTGCCTGCGTTGCTGTAGGGGTTGAAGCCCGAGCCGCCGTTGCCGCCGGCCGTGCTGATGACGGCCGTGTCGGTCACCGTGATCGTGCTCGGCGTGAGCAGGCGGATCGCGCCGCCGGAGCCGCCGCCCGCGCCGGCGCTCGCACCGTAGGCGCTGAAGCCGTCGCCGTTGCCGCCGCGGCTACCCACGGCGAGGATCGAGCCGAAGATCTCGATGGTGCCGCTGGACGTCAGGTCGACGAAGCCGCCGCCCGAGCCGCCGCCCGCACCCGAGGCGCCGTAGCTGCTGCTCGTGTTGAACGGCGCAACGGTGCCGGCGCCCGACGAGCCGCCGCCCGCACCCGCCTCGGGCTGGGCCAGCTTGTTCGTGTCGTCGCCGTAGACCGCGCCGCCGAAGCCGCGCGCCGCCTTCTTGAACTTGTAGATGCTGCCCTGCTTCTTGCCGCCGTCGACACCGGCCACCGCGTGGCCTGCGCCGCCGCCGCCCTCGGAGCCGCCGTCCCAGGGGTTGTACTGGGAGGACGAAGCGGAGCCGCTGGGCGAGCCTGCGCCGCCCGTGCCCTCGCCGCCCATGCCGATGCCACCGGGGATCATGTTGGGGTCGTAGTCGGTCGAGCCGAAGCCCGAGAAGCCGTCCTGGCCGTACGCGAAGGTGCCGCTCTGGGCCTGGGCGACCGTGTTGCTGTCGCCGCCGTCGCCGCCGCCGGCCACGCCGATGCCGCCGCGCGCGAAGTAGTTGCTCTCGTTGTAGCGCGACTTCGCGTTGGCGCCGCGGCCCTGCGGCACGCCGTCCTGGCCGTCACCGTAGACGAGCAGGCGCCCGCCGTTCTCGATGACCACATCGCCCTGGACGAGGATGATCGCCGGGTTGACGCCCGTGAAGCGCACGGTGCGGCCGTTGCGAATGCGGAAGGAGTTGAACTCCCAGACCACCGCCGTCGAGCCATCCGTCGAGTTCGGGCAGGTGTTGACCGTGCTGCCCGTGTCGAAGACCACGTCCGTCGCCGGGTCGAAGTCGTCCGTGAAACCATCGTTCGACTGGAGGTCGGTCGTGCAGCCGGAGCCGACGGTCTGCGGCAGCGTGGGGCTGAGCATGTCGGGGCCGTTGTCGCCGTCACCGGCGAAGAGCATGTAGCCCTGCACCCGCTCGGGCGCGCGCGGATCCGGGTGGATGGCCGCGGTCGTCTGCGCGTCGATGTAGGGCGTCTCGCCCTTGTTCTCGATCAGGTACTCGCTCGTCTGCGTCGTGAGGTTCTGCGTGGTGAACGCGAAGACGGAGGGCTGCATCGGCAGTCCGCCGTAGTCGATCAGGTCGAACGTGAGCCGCACGACGATCAGCGCGTTCTCCGGGAAGAGCGAGGCGTTCTTGCGCGGGTCGGCGTTGTAGCCGAGCAGCGGCGTCAGAACGATGCGCGTCGAGTTGAAGTCCTGCGCGAGGTGCACGTCGCAGAGGATGCGCCGCGGGTCGGCCGCGTAGCTGGTCGTGCCGTCGGCGCCCCACGTGTAGGGATCGTTCGGCGTCTGGTCTGCGACGCTGCCGGCCTTGTCGAAGCCCGAGTAGCGCACGGGTGAGGAGCCGGGCACCGCCGTCTGCGTGCCGGGCACGCCGCTCTCGTACATCTCGACGACCACGGTGTTCGTGTTGACCGAGCAGGGATCGACGTTCTCGCTCAGCACGATCTCGATCTGGTTGCCGGGCTGGACGGCGACAGCCGTGTCGCCGTTGGCCGGCGAGGTGCTCAGCACCGCAGGGCCGACGCCCGGGATCTGATCGCTGTACTTCTGCGGGTCGGTGTCGAGACGCGTGTGGAACTGGTGCGTCGAGGTCGAGGAGAGTGACTGGCCCGCCATGTTGCGGACGGAGAACTCGGCCGGACTGCCCACGACCTGCACGCGGTACTCCGTGTCCGGCTTGAGTCCGCTGTCGCTCTGATCGCAGAGCGATGCGAGCACGGGCTCGAAGATGACGGTCGAGCCCTGGATGTGGAACGTCCCGGCGACCGTTGCGCCGAACTGGTCGCCTTCGCGGATCTGAATGGAGGAGGAGTTGATGGTGGTCCCCATCACGGGGCTGCTGAACTCGAACCGCAGCCGCGTGTTGAGAACGGCGTTGTCGATGCTGTCCTGCGAGAAGTTGACCAGGATCAGTCCCTGGCCGGCTGCCTCGCCGCCGCCACCGCCACCACAGGCGGGAATCACCAGAGCGCTGATACCCAGCGCCAGGATGCACAAGGCCCCCACCACACGATTCGTGCGTACGTCCATCATCGTCTCCTGACTTGCCCGACCTGGCGCGCAGGTTGCGCCGAGGTCGGCTTGCGTCCTTCTGCGGTGCCCATTCCGCAAAGGACAACCCTCGGGCTCCGACGATACGGATTCCTCCCCCGGGCGCCAGAGCGCTGGAGCGGCCCGAGAGAGACGCGCGCAGCCGATAACGGTGTTTCCACTTGGACAAAGGGAACGAGCCTCGGCGGCCTCGTCGGGACCCAAGCCCCTTTGCCTTCCGTACAACCCGCCTTCACACAAACACTTAGGATCGAGGTCCCGAATGTGGCGTTTGGGTACCACTTTCAGGCCCAAATCTGGACAAAATGGGATCCAGAGATGAGCCCAAGGTCCCGCGCAAAAACGCGGAAGCGGAGCAGGCGAGGCCCGACATCGGCCCCTCCGATGCCAGCGGCCATCGGCAACCGGGTTATCCGGTGGCGCTCCCCGCCCCTCAGACCGGCGCGGTGACGAGTGCGTGCAGCCTGCGCTGCGTACGCGCACCACGCTCGTCGCCCAGGGCGTCCATGGCCAGGGCCAGCGCTTCGTAGGCGGCGGGGTCCTCGGGCGCGGCGAGGACGTAGCGTCTGAGCTCGAGCAGCGCGTCCTGGGGGCGGCCGGCCTCGAGCAGAGCCAGGCCGTACTCCCGCACGGCCGCGTCCGTCCCCGGCAGCACGCGAAGCGCCGCCCGGCCGGCGTGGACTGCGCGGCGGGGACGCCCCGCGGCCCGGAGCCAGCGCACGAGGAGGCCCAGGGCGTGCGCGTGGCGGCGGTTACGACGCAGCGCGGAGCGCAGGCGCGCCCGGGCCAGCGGCATGCGGCCGGCGTCGAGGGCCAGCTCGGCGGCGGCGGCCCACAGCGTCGCGGCCTCCGGGTTCCAGGAGAGCCCGCGCAGCAGGGCCCGCTCCGCTGCTGCCGGACGGCCGCGCGCGAGCAGGGCCGCTGCCACGTCCACGTGCAGCTCCTCCTCGCCTGGGTGACGGTGGGCCGCGCGGGCGAGCACGGCGACCGCCTCGCGACGGCGGCCGACACGTCCGAGCGCACGCGCCAGGAGACGCGGCGCGTCGGGCTCCTCGGGCACCAGCCGCGCGGCGCGGCGCAGAGCCGCGCGGGCGGGGCCGGCGCGGCCGACCTCCAGCAGATGCCGCCCCAGAGCCAGCCACGCAACACCGTCGGCGGGCTCCGCGTCGACGCGCTCGCGCAGGAGCCGCAGGGCACGGCGTCGATACCCGCAGCCGTGGAGGATTCCGGCCGCCACGAGCGTCATCTCGGAGCTGCGCTCCTCCCCGCTCAGGAGGGGCGCCACGGCACTCCAGGCCTCCTCGTAGCGCCCGAGCTCGGCGAGGCACTCGGCCCAGCGCAGGCGTGCTTCGTCGAAGTCGGGATCGTCGTCGAGGGCGCGCCGGTAGTGCTCCAGCGCCAGCGCGTGCTCGCCTCCGGCCCGCTCGAGGTCACCGAGGCCGTAGCGCGCGTCGGCGGCGAACGGCCCCTGGAGCGCCTCCACGTAGCAGCGGCGGGCCTCCTCACGTCGATCGAGCTGGGCATAGGCGCGCCCGACGCCGACGGGCATCTCCGGGTGCTCCGGCGCGAGGACGCGGACGCGTCGCCACGCGCGCAGCGACTGATTGGCGTCCCCCGCCAGCAGGTAGGCCAGCGCGAGGTGGCGGTGGACGTGCGGGCAGCGGGGGTCGAGCCGAGCGGCCTCGCGGGCGTGCTCGCGGGCGCGCTCGAGGTCGCCCGACAGCGCGTAGCAGTGGACGAGATTGCAGTGGATCTCCTCGATGTCCCGGCCGCGCTCGAGGGCGGAGCGGAAGGCATCGATCGCCCGCTCGAGCAGCCCGAGACGGCCGTAGCAGAGCCCGAGGCCGATCCACGGCGCGGGGCTCTCGCCGTTGAGGGCGATGGAGCGCCGATAGCGCCGGATGGCGGCGCGGTGCTCGCCCTCCTCGAGGTGGCAGTGGCCCAGGTAGAGGTCGATCCGGGGGCTGATCACCCCGCGCCGGTCGAGGTTGCGCAGCATGATCCGGGCCGCCTCGATGGCGCCCTCCTCGAAGCGCTCGACGGCCTTCGAGAGCCGGTCCTCTGCGTCGTGCCACATGGGCGGGAAGTGTCACATCGGCGAGGGACAGGCCGGGCCCCCGCAGCTCCGCCTACGGCCGCCTCGCGAACCCCGGATGAAGGCGTGCGTTTCTTGGGCGCGCCTCGCGCTCCGCGCTACGATCGCCCGCTTTACCGCCTCAATCTTGAGAGAGATCCGATGACCACCCCCGACGCCGCCTCCCAGCCGACCGAGCGCGAGCTCCGCTCGATGGACCTCGAGGCCAAGATCCACATCCCGTTCTACGACGAGAAGGGCAAGCGCCGGGCGCTGGCCGATGTGCGCAACATCGGCATCATGGCCCACATCGATGCCGGCAAGACGACCGTCACGGAGCGCATCCTCTTCTACTCCGGTCGCATCCACCGCACGGGCGAGGTCCACGAGGGCGCCGCCACGATGGATCACATGAAGGAGGAGCAGGAGCGCGGCATCACGATCACGAGCGCCGCGACGAACACCTCCTGGAAGGGCTGCACCTTCAACATCATCGACACGCCCGGCCACGTCGACTTCACCGCCGAGGTGGAGCGCAGCCTGCGCGTACTCGACGGTGCGGTCGCCGTGTTCGACGCCCAGGCCGGGGTCGAGCCGCAGTCCGAGACGGTGTGGCGTCAGGCGAACCGCTACAAGGTCCCGCGCATCTGCTTCCTCAACAAGATGGACAAGGCCGGCGCGGACTTCGACATGGCGGTCGAGTCCATCCGCACCCGCCTGGGCGCCAAGGCCTTCCCGATCCAGTACCCGGTCGGCCAGGCCGCGGACTTCCACGGCATCATCGACGTCCTCGAGAACGTCGCGATGATCTACGACGACGAGTCGCAGGGTCGCCGCTGGCACGAGGAGCCCGTGCCGGAGGAGCTGCGCGAGAAGGTCGACGAGCTCCGCCTCGCGATCGTCGAGGCGGCCGCCGAGACGGACGACGAGCTGCTCGAGCGCTACCTCGGCGGCGAGGAGCTGCACCGCGACGATCTGCTGCTCGCCATCCGCAAGGGCGTCATGAACGGCCACATCGTGCCCGTGCTGTGCGGCTCGGCGCTGCGCAACAAGGGCGTCATGCGCCTCATGGACGCGATCTGCTACTTCCTGCCGTGCCCGCTCGACATCACGATGGTCGAGGGCGAGCACCCGGACACGGGCGAGCGCATCGAGCGTCACCCCGACTCCGACGAGCCGCTCTCCGCGCTGGCCTTCAAGACCGTCGCCGACAAGAACGGCGATCTCTACTTCGTCCGCGTGTACAGCGGACGCATCGAGCAGGGCATGCAGATCTGGAACGCCACGCGCCGTAAGCGCGAGCGTGTCGGCCGCCTGATGCTGATGCACGCCGCCGACCGCGAGGCGGTCGAGGAGCTGCGCGCCGGCCACATCGGCGCCGTCGTCGGCTTCAAGGACACGTACACGGGCGACAGCCTCTGCACGAAGAACGACCCCATCCTGCTCGAGTCGATGAGCTTCCCGGAGACGGTCATCTCGATGGCCATCCACCCGAAGAGCCGCGGCGACCGCGACAAGCTGGGTGAGGCCCTGACCCGCCTGGCGAAGGAGGATCCGACCTTCCGCGCGTACACCGACGAGGAGACGGGCGACACGATCATCTCGGGCATGGGCGAGCTGCACCTCGAGGTGCTGGTGAGCCGTCTGCTCAACGAGTTCAAGCTCGACTGCGAGGTCGGCCGCCCGAAGGTCGCCTACCGCCAGACGCTGAAGAAGGACTGCGACATCGAGGGCCGCCACGTCAAGCAGTCCGGTGGTCGCGGTCAGTTCGCCGTCTCGCGCGTGAAGATCGCGGTCCACGACGAGACCGAGAACACGTTCGAGAACTCGGTCGTCGGCGGCTCCGTGCCGAAGGAGTACATCCCGGCCGTCGAGCAGGGCCTGATGTGGGCCTGCGACGAGGGCTTCCCGCTCGGCTTCCCGTTCGTCAAGCTGCAC
Source organism: Planctomycetota bacterium (assembly GCA_030065025.1). Taxonomy (GTDB): domain Bacteria; phylum Planctomycetota; class PLA2; order PLA2; family JAEUHO01; genus JAHEIK01. Next base: position 1,401 of record JASJDY010000094.1, on the reverse strand, counting down.
TTCAACCTGCACGACGGCAAGAGCCACGAGGTGGACAGCTCCGAGATGGCATTCAAGGAGTCGGGTCGCCTCGTGCTCCGCGGTGCCGTCGAGAAGGTCGGCGTCGACATCCTCGAGCCGTGGATGAACGTGATGATCACGGCGCCCGAGTCGAACCTCGGCGACGTGCTCGGCAGCCTCAACCAGCGCCGCGGCCAGGTGGACCGCACCGAGAGCGGCAGCGGTGACGCGATGCGCATCTACGGCCACGTGCCGCTGGCGGAGATGTTCAAGTACGCCGAGGTGTTGCGCGGTCTCTCGCAGGGTCGTGGCGTGTACACGATGGAGCCCTACGAGTACCGGACGGTGCCCACGTCGATTGCCGACCAGATCCGGAAGGACCTGGAGCAGGAGAAGAAGGCGAAGAAGAAGTAGCGGAGCTGCTTCTTCTTCCCGTTTCCGTTTCCGTACCCGTTTCCGTTTCCGACGTGAGCCGGGCCCGGGGCCTGCTCCCGGCCCGCCGGGCCGTATCCGATCCCGTTCTCCGCGACTGCGGGATGTTTGATCGGTCGGAGTACGAGCGGATGCGGTAAGCCGGCAACAGGTCGTCTGCCTACACAGGACAGGGGCGTACGCCCGCCGACTCTCCCGGGAACCGAGACGGCTCGGCGGGCCGGGCCCAGGCAACGTGCCGAGGTCACGCCGGAAACGGAAACGCGCACGGAAACGGAAACGGCAACATCATGTGACCGCCTCCGGCGGTCACATGATGTTGAAAACCTGCGCCAACGCCCCCGTCCGCGACGGGTAGTTCGCGTGCGTCGTCATCAACACCCGACTCGGCCTCGCCTCCGGATCGAAGATCAGGCCCAGCGCCACCACCGACATCAGGCGCACACGCATCGCCTCGATCTTGTCCCGCGCGATGCGCACCAATGTGCGCGCCGCCTGCGGATCGCCGAAGCGCCCCAGCGCAGCCGCCACGACACCGACCGCGTAGCGCGAGCGCGTCGTCTCCAGCTGCTTCAGCAGCCGGTCCGTGGTGTCGGGCGACGCCAGCAACGCGAGGGCGCGCACGGCCCCGGTGTGCACGCTGGGTGAGACCCGCTCGTCCGCCGCCTTGTGCAGCGCCTCGCGCAGCTGCGGCGTGTCGCGGCCGAGATGCCCCAGCGTGACGGCGCAGTGCCCGCGCAGGCTCGCGGAGCGCTTGCGATCGCGAAGGATGCCCAGCAGGACGCTGTGCGCGCTCTCCGCCTGCGCCAGCCCCAGGCCCACGGCGTAGGCGCCGAGCACCTCGTCGGAGCCGCGGCCGTGACGCAAGCCCTTCGCCAGCGCGGCGCGCATGGACTTCAGCAGCTCGGCCGACGCACGCGTGGAAGGCTCCAGGCCGTAGCAGGCCAGGCCGAGCCCGAGCGCTGCATA